>JBKOWV010000036.1:0-7585 GCA_046724585.1 Verrucomicrobiota bacterium | reverse complement strand
GGCTTTGGATGGGAGTCGTAAGTTGCGAAAATAGGCACCACCACTCCGACTCCCTGCATCACGAATCCGAAATTGTCGCGCAAGAGCTTGGATAGCGCGCGCACTTTCCCGTCAACGCTCATTTCCTGGAGCTGGGTTCGACGAAAGTATTGAAATGAATGTTCGAGCACGCGCGCCATTTCCCAGGCCGTAGCCGGTACGCCGGCAATGGCCATGATCGAATGGCGATCGATCTCCAGGACTTTGTCGGCACGATCGTAAACAACAGTGTTCCCGGCAGTCGCGCGCCGATCTCCCGCCACCAGCACACCACCCGAAAATTTAAAAGCGAGAATTGTGGTCGCTTCCGTCGGCTGCCACGAAGTGTCGTCCGGCGTTGCAACCTGTGACGTTGAATTAACAACCGCCGCCGGAGCGAGCAAACCTTTGCGTCGCAGCAGCGCAGGGAAATCGCCAGCCGCGCCAGAAAAATTCTGGTCAAACGCCACCAGGGACGACTCCATTACTCGCCGGTGCGCTGGCGATAGCGCTTGGATTGGTTGGGGTCGACCTTGCGCATTTTTTTTAAGAGATCCTTCGTGTCCGGTCGCGAGACGTCCGGTGAACGCGGGCCGCCACCATCGCCTTGCTTGGGACCCCACGGAGCTGGCTCAGCCGGCTTTTGGATGCGCTCGGGCATGGAAAAATTTAAGAGCAAATATTGGAAAGGCAAGCTGCGCGTCTGTAACCGCTGTGGCGGCAGCCGTATCGGCTGCTCTTCTTGCGCAATTGCGGCGGGCAGGCAGGGACGCCGCCACAGCCGGCAAGCTTGCCAGACGAAGCTGCTAATGCCAACGTTTAGAACCATGAAGCTGGCTGTTATTTTCCGTGCGACTTTTTTCTCCGGCGCCTTGTTGCTCTCGGCAGCTTCGGCGCAGACGCCTTCCCCGGAGTCGGTTAAAACCTCTGACGCCGCTCAACTCGAGATACTGACAAAGAAAATCGACGAGCAGAACGCGAAGATTGACGCCCTCTCGCAGGAAATCCTCAAATTGGAGCAGCAGATCTCGCAGATCCGCCCGGGAGTAATGATTGGCGAAAGCACGCCGTCAGCGCACACGGGCGCCGCTCCAGCTGAATCTCCGTCGCACCCGATGAGCGGGAATAGCCATACGGTCGCACGCGGGGAGACGCTCACCTCTATTGCGAAGATGTACAAGGTGGGCGTGGATGAACTGCAAAAGGCCAATAATATCGAAGATGGCCGTAAATTGCAGGCCGGACAGACCATCGTGATTCCAGGCTCGCCGTCGCCGGCGCCTTCGGGTTCGCCACCAACTGATTGACACAGGAACCGCGCGGCGGCCACGATGCGATTGCGCATGTCTTTGTAGCCGCCTCGCTCTGTCGAGGCGCTCGCGGCGTGATCCACCCGCACGGCGACACAGCGCCGTGGCTACAACTAGGCCACAGTGACCTAGACGGGTAATTGCTCGTCAGGAACAGGAATTGGCAAACTGTCCATATCTGCTGAGGATTCCAATTCAGGCTGAGGCGAGACCTCGAGCAAGCTCTGCTGGCATAGCTGCGCATATTTTCCGCCCAGCGCGATCAATTCATCATGCTTGCCCCGCTCGATAATTCGGCCATGATCGAGCACGAGAATTTGGTCTGCGTGGACAATGGTCGAAAGTCGATGCGCGATCACGATTGACGTACGATGAAACATCAGGCGCTCGAGCGCTTCTTGAATCAGTCGTTCTGTCGCCGTATCCACGCTCGCGGTTGCTTCATCGAGAATTAAGATTGGCGGATCCTTCAGCAGCGCGCGGGCGATCGACAAGCGTTGTTTCTCGCCGACACTCAACTTCACGCCGCGCTCGCCGACGATGCTTTCTAAACCAGCCGGCAATCGCTCGATGAATCCCCGCGCATTGGCGGCATCCACCGCGCGCCACAATTCCCGGTCGCTCGCGTCCGGTTTTCCCATCAAAAGGTTCTCTCGAATCGAGCCGTTGAACAAAAAACTTTCCTGCGTCACGACGCCAATTGCTTCGCGCAACCTCGGCAGCGCGTATTCCCGGATCGGCTTTCCATCAACGTAAATTTCACCGGCGCTGAATTCGTAAAATCGAACAAGTAAATTCACCAGTGTCGATTTCCCAGCGCCGGTTGCCCCCACTAGTGCGATCGTGGCGCCCGGCGGCGCATGAAAGGAAACGTGTTTCAGCGCGGGCAATCCTTCCGCGTAGCCGAAGCTCACGTTGTCGTAGCGAATGTCGCCCACGATTTGCACCCGGCCGCGATCGTCTGCCTTCGCCGAGGCTCCGGTGGACGAGCCGATTTCGGCCACGAAACCTGGCTCGGCCGACTCATCGAGAATTTCAAACACGCGTTCGCCTGCCGCGCGTCCAGCTTGCACCAGTTGATTAAGCTGGTGCAACCGTCTCATCGGATCGTAAAGAAATGCCGTTAGCATAAGGAACGCGACGAGATCGCCAATTTGCATTGCGCCTGTCAAAACGGCGTGACTGCCGAACCCAAGCAGGAGCACCGCGCCGATCGCCTCAAACATCGACATCGACGGGCTGTAGATCGCCCAGACCCGCATGACGACAAGGGTAGCGCGTCGCAGGTGATCACTTACCCGATTAAAGCGCGCGTGTTCTTCTTGCTCGCGGACGAAGCTTTTGATCTGACGAACCCCGGAAAGATTGTCGTGCAGAAGCGCATTCATGGCCGAAGCTGCCCGGCGTTGCAAACGATAGCGGCGATGCGCGGTCAGGGTGTAAGTGAGCGCGCCGGCAATGAGCAACGGAAAGGGCGCTAATGCGAGTAGGGCGAGCGTTGTATTCAAATAAAACATCGCTGCCAGCACGATCACAATCTGCAAAACCGCGACCACGCCCTGCTCGATTCCATCAATCAGCACGCGCTCGACCGAATTCACATCTTCGATCACGCGCGTCATCAAATCGCCCGTAGCGCGATTGTCGAACCAGCGGAGCGGCAGCAATTGAATGTGTGAATACAGATCGCTGCGCAGATCGAAGATCACTTTTTGCTCGAACGTGTTGTTCAGCACAATCCGGAGCGCATCGAAAGCGTGCTGAACCAGAAACGCCAGCGCTGCCAACAAAATCAACGGGAGCAATTTCTCGGGATGATTCGCGCGCACGACGTCGTTGATGATCCATTTGGTCACGGTCGGAAAAATGATCACCATTGCCGTGCCCAGAATCGCGCACGTCAACGTCCCCGCTGCGAGCCACGGATAACGCTTCAAATAAGCAAAAACGCGCCAGACCGTCTTCATTGACGATCAACCTCAATGCGCGAGTGATCACGTCAAGGCAACGCCTCCGGCGGGCGCCGGGCTAAACAAGTGTTGCTCTGACACGCAGCGCAGCAATCTTGCCCGATGCCGACCGAGCTACGCCCGTCCTCCGATCGGGTTCATATCGAGCAACTCGAGATTTTCACTCACATTGGAGTTCCCGAAGAAGAGCGTGGCGCGCCGCAGCGACTGACGGCCAGTATTTCCTTCTGGCCATATCACGAAGCGGATCTGGCAGACAAAATCGAGAACGCAGTCAATTATTCGGCCGTCGTGGAAGAAGCGAAGAATTTCGTGCGCGATCAGTCAGTAAATCTGATCGAGACATTAGCCGGTCGGCTTGCAATGCACTTACTGAAACATTTCCGCATGCAGAAGGTCACCATCGAGTTGCGAAAATTCCCGTTCGAGGACGCGAAGTACGTCTCCGTGACCGTAACCCGCACTGCGTCCGTTGAGTGACAATGCGCGCTTTGCAGAAGTGACCCATGCGAACGGGAAGACTTAACTGGCCCGCTCCGGAAATCGCGCAGCGCTACAGCGAATCAGTTTCGGTCGATTGGAGACTATATCGATACGATATTGCAGGGTCGATTGCGCATGCCGCAGCACTCGCTCAGGGAGGAGTCATAACCGCTGATGAGCGGGAGAAGATCGAGAACGAGCTGCGCGCAATCGAAGGCGAGATCGAATTTGGTAAATTCGAGTGGCATCAATCGCTAGAAGATGTCCATCTGAACATCGAAGCCGCGCTCACGAAACGAATCGGTGCCGTCGGCGGGAAGCTTCACACGGCGCGAAGCCGGAACGACCAGATGGCGCTGGATCTTCGGCTTTATGTAAAAGCAGAGCTAGCCGATGGAGGCCGAAGGCTTCGCTCGTTCCAGACGGCATTGCTCGATCTCGCCGAACAACATCTCGATGTCGTGATGCCGGGCTACACCCATCTGCAACGCGCCCAGCCGATCACGTTCGCCCATTACATGCTCGGGCAAATCGAAGCTTTTGAGCGCGACGCCGAGCGCCTTTGCGATTGCCTGCCTCGAACAGATGTTCTTCCGCTTGGTTCCGGTGCCCTCGCTGGATCGACGGTTGTTCTCGATCGCGAACTCATCGCTCGCAAACTCGATTTTTGCGCGCGTTAGCCAGAACAGCATGGATGCCGTAAGCGACCGCGATTTCGTCTGCGAATTTCTTTTTTGTCTCGCCATGATCGGCCTGCATCTGTCGCGCTTGAGCGAGGACCTGATCATCTGGAGCACGAGCGAATTCGGTTTTCTCGAATTCAGCGATGCATTTTCCACCGGCTCCAGCTTGATGCCGTAGAAGAAAAATCCCGACATGGCCGAGCTGACGCGCGGCAAGACGGGCCGGCTTTATGGGAATTTGATGTCGGTCTTGACGATGATGAAAGCGCTTCCTTCCTCTTACAATCGCGATCTCCAAGAAGACAAGGAGGCGCTCTTCGATTCCGTCGATACGATTAGGTCCGCACTGGACGTTTTCACGGCGATGCTGCCCGAATTGAAAATTAGTCCTAACCGCATGGAAGCCGCCGCTAACGATCCGAATCTTTTCGCAACCGATCTGGCGGAGTATTTGGTGAAGAAGGGAACGCCTTTCCGGGAAGCACACGAAATCGTTGGGAAACTTGTTGCGCATGCTGGGACGAAGGAAACTCCGCTGGATCAAGTTCCGCTCGCAGAAATGAGAAAATTCTCGCCGCTTTTCGACGTCGATCTTGCGAATGTTTTCGACATTCGCTGCTCGCTGTCGGAGCGATGCGCGCTCGGTGCGCCGTCCCCCGAGAACGTCGCAAGACAGATTAAGCGCTGGCGGTCGGATCTGTGTAGGGGCAATTGACCTGAATCGTCCATCGAGTGAACCGCCGCTACCTAAACATTGGCTTTTCTGCCTCCCGTTCATAATCTTCCGACGTGAAACAGAACGGCTGGGATACCATTTCGAGCGAGCGGCATTTTGCCAATCCACATATCGAGGTCGCAACCTATCAAGTGCGAACACCGTCGCGTTCGCAACCGCGGCCTTGGACAATCGTGCACCGTAAGGCGGCCGTCATTATCGCACCGATGACGCGTGATGGAAGAATCGTCCTCATTCGCCAGGAGCGCATCCCGGTCCGCACCGCCATTTGGGAAATGCCGTCCGGGCAGATCGACAGCGCCGCGGAAACAATAGAACAAATCGCATTGCGAGAACTGCGCGAAGAGAGCGGCTACCAGCTGGCCAAAGACGGCAAAGTCATCGCGCTCGGTGACTATTTTTCATCGCCTGGATTCACCGATGAACGCGGATATTTTTTCCTGGCGCGTCCGGTTGAACCAATCGCGAATTATGTGCGCGACGAAACGGAATCGATTCTGGATTGCCGCGCGTTCAGCGTTCCGGAAATTCGCCGCATGATTGCCGAGAACGAGATTCGCGACGCAAATACGCTGGCCATTTGCGCCCGGCTCGCCGCACACGGTTTTCTCTCGTTCGAGCCGCGGTGATTTCGAAATGGTTGGTGACTGAATTTTCGATCCAATGGCGCTGCGAGACATTTTCAAATTTCGCGAGCTGCCTGAAAGCGAGACCAAGCCGTTTCTAGAACATCTCGAAGACTTGCGATGGACGATCGTGAAGATGGCAATCACGCTCGTCGTCGCAATGATCATTTGTTTCGCTTTCCGCTCAATTCTGGTGCGCGTCATGCAAGCGCCCTTGCATGAGGTCAGTTCGCAGATCGGCACCCTCAAGGCGCTTGGCATCACCGATTCACTCGTGGTCTCGTTCCACCTGGCGTTTTATGCCGGCATCGTTCTCTCCTTTCCGTTGCTCCTTTATTTCCTGGCAGAATTTGTTTTGCCCGCGCTCACCGCAGTGGAAAAGCGCTTTTTGATTCCCGCGATTTTCGTCAGCTTCGGGCTGTTTCTTCTCGGCGTTGTTGCCTGCTATTTTTGGTTATTGCCCAAAACGATTCTGTTTTTCTTTCGCGACACCGAGTCGCTCGGCTGGGAGCCGACCTGGACTGTGCAGCAGTATTATTCTTTTGTGACACGATTCACGATCGGTTTCGGTATCGCCTTCGAGCTGCCGGTGGTGGTTTTGGCGCTCGTGCGATTCGGATTGCTCACCTATAAATTCATGGCGCGCACCCGGCCGTACGCCGTCGTGCTCATTTTTATCCTGGCGACGATCATCACGCCGACGCCGGACGTTCTGACGCTGATCGCGATGAGTCTTCCCATGTGTCTCCTTTACGAAAGCTGCATCTGGATTGCGTGGTTAATGGAGCGCCGCGGCTCTAGATCGGCTGCCGGCTGATCGCGTGGGCCGCGTGAGTTATTATAAAGGATGCGAATAGAAGACAGAGATAATAACCAAAACGTGTGAAGGTGGGCGGCCAACATTTTCGAACGATCTGGCTTAAGACGGAAGATGAATGCGTCGTGCAGCTGATCGATCAGCGATTTTTGCCCCACCGCTTCGTGATTGAAGAAGTCGCCACGGTCGAGCAGATGGTGACTGCGATCCGCGAAATGCATGTTCGCGGAGCGGGGTTGATCGGCGCGAGCGCGGGATACGGGATGTATCTCGCGACGATGGAGGCAGCGGCGCGTCCCACAGTCGCGGAATTCGATCAGCATCTGGCCAGTGCAGCGGCACAACTCAATGCAACCAGGCCGACGGCGGTGAATCTTTCCTGGGCGGTCGAGCGCCAGCTGAAGAATATCGCCGAGCGGAAAACCGCGGAAGAGAAGGTGGCCCTGGCTCTGCGCACAGCCAGATTGATTGCCGACGAAGATGAAGAGCACTGCCGGATGATCGGGCAACATGGATTGAATCTGATTCAGCAAATTGCTCGAAAGAAATCCGGCAAGCCGATCAATGTGCTCACGCATTGCAACGCGGGATGGCTCGCGTTTGTCGATTACGGTTCCGCCACGGCGCCAATCTATGCCGCGCACGATAGCGGGTTGGCGGTTCACGTCTGGGTCGCTGAGACGAGACCCAGGAATCAGGGTTCGAAACTCACTGCCTGGGAGCTGAGCGAGCATGGCGTTCCGCATACGGTGATCGCAGACAGCGCCGGAGGGCATTTAATGCAACATGGCGAAGTGGATCTGGTGATTGTCGGAACGGATCGCACGACTCACACGGGAGATGTCGCGAACAAGATCGGGACGTATCTGAAGGCGCTGGCGGCGAAGGATAATAATGTTCCTTTCTATGTGGCGCTGCCTTCGTCTTCGATTGACTGGCAGA
>JBKOWV010000029.1:0-47613 GCA_046724585.1 Verrucomicrobiota bacterium | reverse complement strand
GCGCAAACTCAAGGCCGACCCTTTGGGGACGGCGACCATGTGACGTAGAGCGTGGCGGGTAATCCGAGCGACAATCGACAGTACAGGCGCGGCCTTTTTCGTGAGGTCGTGATAGCTGATAATGCGGTCGGAGTTCCAGACCGACGGGAGCATTCAGAAATCGATTCGGCCGATCGGCTTTTTCAAGCGGGGAAGTTTGCCGAAGCTGCCAAACTTTGCTCGCAGATAGTTGCTCAAAATCCCAAGGATTGTTCGGCAACCCTGCAGTTAGGTCGCATTGGATTGCCCTGAGCCGGGTTGATCGATTAGGGTTTCGAACTCTCTTTGTACACGAATGGGATGTGGTCGGGCGTGATGATTCGCGCGATGTCGCGGACCATGACGCTTGCAACGCCCTCAACCGGCTCCTTAGCCTGGTAGTTTATCCACGCCATGATCGTCGTGCCCGTCTCCGGCGAGTAGTAATCCGCAGTGTTGTAGCCGGGAAGCGCGCCGGTGTAGCCGTACCAACCCGCGCTGCACGTAATTCCCAGACCAAAGGAAGAGCTGTCATCCGTCGCTACTTTCTCTCCAAGAGCGGCAGGAACGCTTCGTAATCTTCGCCTTTCATTCTTTCGATTGGAATGAAATGGAACGCGGCCGAGTAAACCACATAACTTTGTCCGGTGGGCGATTTCGGGTCGGGAAAGACATAGCCAAGGTGGGCGTTACTTCGTTTGGCGCGCACCTCAGTGCGCTGCATATCCTTCGAAGTGTCCAGCGTCTCGACGAGAAGATCTTTCGAGATCGGTTTGCTAAACGTGGGCGTGCCAAGGCCGCTATCGTATTTGTCGAGCGAAGTGAAGAGTGGTTCGCCGGTAATGACATCGACGTAGAGGCCGGTGCGCTCGTTGTCCCAGAACTCATTTTGGAAAGGCGTTTGGGTGCCACCTTCCCGGACGACGAAATATTCCTCGGCCTTTAATCGGCGTTTCAAGACGGCGTCGCTCGGGACCGGCCGGTTCGGATCGAAACCTGTGGTCTCCTTTATCTCTTTCTGCGCGAGAAAGAAGAAGTAGAGCGCCCCGGCGATGAGCACAACCGCGAGGCCGACACCGACGTACGTGCTGAGGGTCGACCTTTCTTCGCTGGTGATTCGGCCCCCGTGCATCAGATCGCGATCAACGCTATTGAATCAGAGATTGGCCACGTCCGTCACTCATTTTTTCGAACAGAGGGAGGACTGATTTGCGGTCAAGGCTCAATTTCTTGAGATGGCGTTTAGAGGTCAAATCTAGACTCCGAACGCTCAGAAGTTCTTCGCGAGCAAGGAGCTTCCCACTCGCCGGGGCAAGTAAACTCTGAGCAAGCAATGGGGCCGCTGAGTCAGGCCGTTACAAGTCAGGCGCGTTAAACGTGTCGCCCTGGCGGAGATCGCAAGTCTCGTAGCCGCGGCGAAACCAGCGGACGCGTTGTTCGGAAGTGCCGTGCGTAAATGAATCGGGCACGACGTAACCGCGCGACCTGTGTTGGAGTCTGTCATCCCCAACCGCGCTGGCTGCTCGCATCGCTTCTTCGATATCGCCGGCTTCGACAACCCGCTTGACCCGGTCGGCATAACGGGCCCAAACGCCGGCCAGAAAATCTGCCTGCAGCTCGAGCCGGACAGAGAGCTGATTGTATTCAGATTCACTGACCCGCCCACGCATCGCCTGCACACGATCGGAAATACCGAGCAGATTCTGCACGTGATGGCCAACTTCGTGAGCTATGACGTAGGCCTGCGCGAAATCGCCTCCTGCACCCAGGCGTTCCTGGAGTAACCGGTAAAAACCGAGGTCGATGTAAACGCGTCGATCTTCCGGGCAATAGAACGGACCGCTTGCACCACTGGCGAACCCGCAGCCGGACCGAGTCTGGTCCGTGAAAAGCACGAGCTTCGGCTCCTCGTACTCGCGGCCCATTTGCCGGAAGAGCTCATGCCAAGCCTCTTCGGTATCGGCGAGAACGACGGCGACGAACTTCGATGCATCATCGCGCGGCGCTTGATTGTCGATCTGCTCAGGTTGCGATAATTGCGCCTGCTGCTGCGAATCAAGCAGCGCCATTGGATCGCCGCCGAGCAGGAGATAAAGAACTAAGAGAATAACGCCGCCAATTCCGCCGCCTACGGCAAGGCGTCGGCCGCCGGATCCGCGAACGTCTTCAACATTCTCGCTTTCTCTTCTTCCTTGCCAGAGCATCTGTTTCGTATCGTGTCGCGATTTACCCCCGTTTACAATCTAAGAAGTGGCCAGAAAGCACCAGTCGGGAAAGAAAATGCGGGGGAAGAAAAGATTTCATAAATAACTTGGCACCGATTACTAATCAGGAGAACGAAAATGGAACCGACGTCGAGTGTAATCGGGCTAACGGTGATCGTGGCACTCTCCTTACTATTGGGGTTATGTCGGCCGGTAGATTGGTCTACATAGCGAAGTCAATTTTTAGCGCAAAGGTCGCGTCTAAACATTTAACATTCCCCCTAATCGGCGCCCCGTATCTGCGTCCGATCACGCGCGCTATTCCGTGAAATACTTCGCGGCGAGAGATTGCGCGCCAGCACCTAACACGCTGGCCGCGGTTTTGCTACCGATCAGTTTTCGCAACAAAGATTTCGCTTCACTTTTCTCCTGCTCCGGCACATCGGCTTGATTGATCGCCGTGATTACTTTCTCCAGTGCGTCCATAATCGCCTGCTGCTGCGGAGTAAGCGCTGCGATCGGCGCTTGTTGCTGCTGAGGAACTTTGCTTCGTCGGCTCTCATCGATGGAAATCCGGATCGGCGGCTCGACGCCACCTTCGAGCACTTTGATTCCGAAGTCGTTTATCGTAGCAAAGCCGGAGAGCAGGCCCATCCCGCTCTTATCTTCAAGAGGAGTCCAGTCGATGAGGCGATACTCGGAAAGCTCGGCCACGGCGCGCAGCCAGTCACGGCGATTTATGCCTCCCGGTGGCGCGACCGCTTGTTCAGCATGGCCGAACGGAATGGAACCTTCCTTTTGGCGTTCATAGAGGAGCTGTAGCAGGCATCCTCTGACGACAGAATCTTTCATAACTTTGTCAATATGTTCTGCGTCCCGCGCACGAGCAATTCATCACCACCTCAGACTTCTCGTCCGCGGAGCTGATTACACACGTGCCGGGCCGAATCAGTTTAGTCCCTGTTCGAGGACGCGATGAATATCAGCGACAGACTCGCCGGATACCTTTCGCGTGAATGTATCGAGCAGTTCCATGAGGCGTGACTCGTAAGAATCACACGTGGGGCATTCGCCATTTGGCTCGATCCATTCGGGATGTTGGATCCGGAGGTCGTCGTGAATCTGTTGCCGGAGCTCGCTGTAGGTGTGGATTTGATGAGACATGGCAATTGCCCTGGTGAAAGATTCAAGTGTGGCGCGGCCCGTCGACCAGACTTGGCGCCGTGAGCGCGCGCCGTGGCGGGGTGAGGGTATCCCAAAAAGCGGCACGCACGCGCTTCCGGTGTGCGCGACGCCGGGCCAAACGGATTACTTTTATAGCGCTGGCGTTGCAGCAACACAGCCAGCAGTCCGCTTTGCGTAAGGGTCTCGGTTGATTTTGTCATGACGTAGTTTTCTCCGTTTCCCGTTTCTAATGGCCTATGGAAATCACCTCGTAGGTGAGCGCGCTTTGTTTGGAATGTTACGAATTTCATAAACCGGTTTTGTCTTATTTGGGTTCACTGCTTCAAATCCGCGCGGAACGAGGAACCATCTTCACGAGCCGCTTTCAACAGCGACCTCCAGTTGAATCTGGAGATTGCGCAAGCGGTGTCTCAGCGAAGGTTAAGCCTTTCAAACACTCTTTCACCCAGTCGAAAGTGCGTTGAGGCGTCGGATCACGTAATCAAAGATGATTTTGCCGGCACTGTCGACAGCCGCATCTAGGACTTTAGTCCAATGCGTTTAGGAGCCGCAATGACGAGAGGAGAGTCGGCGAAATGGGTCGTGATGGGGTCGCGCCTAAACTCGGAAAGCAATCGCCCGCCGCTTGCCGCTTGCCGTGGCGAGTAAATTCTGAGCAAGCGTTGGCGTGGCGATCTTAACTCTTTCGCCGCGATTTTCGCGCGGGCTGCGCAAGTCGGGCTTCGGCCAGATCAATATCGCGCTGGATTCGGCGCAAGGCCTGGTCATTGATCTCCCTTTCGTTGCGCAGTTGGATCACGGTGTCGCGTTCAGTTTGTAACACTTCGCGGGCCAATTCCTCAAAGTCCGGCGAGAATAATCTGCTAACGCTTTCTTCATCCGGGGCTTCACTGCGCAGTTGCCGGATACGGTCTTCATATTCCGAACGAAGGCGTTCAATGGTTTTGGGTCTGGCTCGATTCAACGATGCGATTTCCTCGAGACGGGCCAGGGCCGCTTCGTTGGCTTTCAAGCGCGCCAGTCTTTCTTCTTTTTCCGTAACGCGATCATCCACGACTCTCAGCCAACGCACCAGAGGCGTGAGAGTGAGTCCTTGCAGAACAAGCGTTGCGAAAATGACGCAGAACGTCAGCAAGAGGATGAGGTTGCGTCCCGGAAATGGTTCGCCGTTAGCCAGGACAAACGGGATCGCCAGCGCAGCGGCAAGGGAAACCGCCCCGCGCATTCCGGTCCATGCGATCAATGCGGTGTGTTGCCAGGGAGCGGAGTTTTTACGGCGGAACGTTCGGCTCAGCAGGCGCGGTAAATAGGTGGCCCCGAACAGCCAGACGAAACGAACCAGCACGATGACCGCAACAAACACGATCGCCAGCTTTGCTACCCGAGTCACCGTACCTGGAGCGAGCGCCTGGACAACCTCCGGCAGTTGCAGCCCGATGAGCATGAAAAGTATTCCGTCCAGAATGAACGTGACCATTTCCCAAACAGGCAGCGCTTGCAGCCGCATGCGCCCGCTTAGGATGTGCGGGGCGCGCCACCCGTAATAAATGCCGGCGATCACGACCGCGAGGATGCCGGAGACGTGCAGTCGCTGACCGGTGAAGTAGGCAATATACGGCGTAAGAAGGGAGAACATTGTTTGAACTGGCGGATTGTCCAAACGCTTTTGCAATTGCGTTGCCAGCCAGCCTACGGCGAGACCAACACAGATGCCACCTGCGGCGACAAAAAGAAATTGCAAGCTCGCCTGCCCCAGCGAAAAGGCGCCGGTCATCACGGCGGCCACTGCGAAACGGAACGAGATAAAAGCAGTGGCGTCGTTTATCAGGCTCTCGCCTTCGAGGATGACAATGATTTTGCGGGGCACCCGCAAAGTTTGAGTCACTGCTAGCGCGGCCACGGCGTCGGGCGGCGAGATGATGGCGCCAAACACAAAACCGACCGCCAACGGTAATCCGACCAGGTAATGAAACAGATAAGCAGTCGCCGTCATCGTCAAAAGGACCAGGACGACCGCCAGGGGGAGAATTGAGCGAAGGTTCGCCCGGAAATCTCTCCACGACGTGAAAACGGCCGCGGGATAGAGCAGAGGCGGAAGAAACAGATCAAAAACCAGTTCGGGCTCGAGGCGAATCGGAGGTAGGCCGGGCACCAGAGCGAGGACCACACCGCCGATGGTGAGCAGAATTGGGTACGGGATTCGGATTTTGCTGGCAACGATCGCCAGCAGAGCGACCGCAACGAGACAGATCAGGATTAATTCGGTTTTGTCTACCATAGTTCCGATTGCGTCCGACCTCGCCGCAATTAGATCAGGCGTTCAGGCGCCAGTAAAGTGATCCGAGCGTGCGTCTGAAAATACGCCCGCAGATTTGTAACGCGAAGCAGCGCGGCTACCAGTCAATCAGTGAGATTCGCGTCGCCTTCCATGCCGGTTGCAAAAGCGCCGTTGGATTTTTTAGATTGAAATCAGGCCAGCGAAAGCTACCCGTCGATTACTCATTTCGCCGTCATGACCAGGGCCCACGAACTCCGTCTCGCCAGGCGCATGGCGCGTCTCGGCACCGAGACCGCCTTCGAAGTACTGGTGAAGGCGCGAGCCCTAGAGGCAGAGGGCCGCGACATCGTCCATCTCGAAATCGGAGAGCCCGATTTCGATACGCCGGGCAACATCATCGACGCGGGATGCGACGCCCTGCACAAGGGCTTCACTCACTACGGGCCTTCGGCCGGCTTGCCGGAGTTGCGAGAGACGATCGCCCAGTACGTGAGTGGGACGCGCCGGGTAAACGTTTCACCGGACGAAGTCGTCGTTGTCCCCGGCGGTAAGCCCATCATCTTTTTCAGCATTCTTGCGCTGGTTGAAGAAGGCGATGAGGTCATCTACCCCAATCCCGGCTTTCCCATCTACGAGTCAATGATCAACTACATCGGCGCGAAAGTCGTTCCGATCCGGTTGCGCGAGGAGATGGATTTCCGGCTCGACGTCGGCGAGCTCGGCGGACTGATCAACGATCGCACGAAGCTGGTCATCATGAATTCGCCGCACAATCCGACTGGCGGCGTGCTGACAAAGGACGATATCGACGGCATTGCGCGCGCGATCGGTGATCGCAACATCATGGTGTTGAGCGATGAGATCTACAGTCGGCTCATCTTCGAGGGCGAGCACCACTCCATCATGTCGGTGGACGGCATGAAAGAGCGCTGCATTTTGCTCGACGGTTTCTCCAAGACTTACGCCATGACTGGCTGGCGTATGGGCTACGGCGTAATGCGCGCCGATCTGGCAACGCACATCGCGCGCCTGATGACCAACTCCAACTCCTGCACTGCCAGCTTCACGCAGATGGCCGGTATCGAGGCGTTGAGCGGGCCGCAGGCCTCGGTCGAAACGATGTGCGCCGAGTTCAAGAAACGGCGGGATGTTATGGTCGCCGGGCTCAATAAGATCAAAGGTTTCTCCTGCCGTTTGCCCAAGGGCGCGTTCTACGTTTTCCCCAACATCACGGCGACCGAGTGGCCATCGAAGAAGCTGGCCGACGCGCTACTCGACGAGGCGGGCGTCGCCGCGTTGTCTGGAACCGCGTTCGGCGATTTCGGCGAAGGCTATTTGCGCTTCAGCGTTGCAAACTCGATCGAGAACATCGAGAAGGCACTCGACCGTGTTGATGCGTGGGTGAAGAAAAATTTGTAACGCAGAACTATGATTTTGCCTCCGACTGGCGGCTTTCAATCTAGTGACCGTTGGGTCGATCGGCAGCGAACAGTGCCTGCTTATGAGTGAGATTGATCCCTTTGAAACATTACGTCAAATCTCGGGAGGTTACTGTCTCTTGCGCTCGATTTCACGTACTTGCTGAGCTTAACGTGGCGGATGCACTCGGTGACGAAGCACTCTCAGCCGCTGAGTTGGCGAGAACGGTCGGTGCTGATGCCGACGCTCTCTTCCGCGTTTTGCGCCTTGCCTGCGCCCACGGCGTGTTTGACCAGGAGGGCGATAGGTTCCGGCATTCCCCTGCTTCACGAATGCTGCGTAGCGACCACCCCCAGTCGATGCGGGCGTTTGTGCGCATGTTTGGGCTGGCGATCAACTGGGACGCTTACCGTGAACTAGAATATTCCGTCAGAAGCGGCCATCGCGCGACGGAGAGGACTCTTCCAGAAGGGGTCTGGAGCTACCTTAGGCAGCATGAAGAAGCGAATAACATTTTCAATGCAACGATGCTTGCCAAAGCGCGGGGTCAGATTCCTGCCATTATCACCTGCTGCGACTTCTCCAGATTCGAGCTGATCGGCGATATTGCCGGGGGACGCGGTCATCTGCTCAGCGCGATACTTGATGCAGCCCCCAAGACGAAAGGTATTCTGTTCGACCTCCCGCATGTAGTGAAGGAAGCATCAGACCTAGCCTCCTCGCGCCTGACACTTCAATCCGGTGATTTCTTCCCAGATGCGCTGCCGAAATGCGACGCCTATATCCTCATGGAAATTATTCATGATTGGCCAGATAAGGAATCGGTCGCGATCCTGAAAGCAGTTCGTCAGGCGGCTCCGACAGGGGCGACACTATTTCTGATCGAAGCCATTGTCCGTGCTAGTTCCGAGCCAGACTGGAGGCAGCCGCCAACCACTCCGGTGGGGCTGGCTTCGACTTCATCCCTGCACGAGGCTTTGCAGCGCATCGGCCAGCGTCTGGAACGTCGAGATTCGGATTTCGGGACCGTAATGGAATTGCGAGAGAATATTCAGACCGATATCCTTATGCGGATCGGGCATCACTCTCGTTACGGAGGCGACTTGTTTTTGGGCGAGCGCGTCCATGATCTCAGCGACGTAACGCGCGGTGGCGGGATCCATCGACTCTAAGCACCGATAATCCGCCAGCAGTCGGAACCCGGGCGCAACGTCTTGCAATAGCTCGCGCACCTGTTGGGCGGCTTGGCGCGCCTGCTCTGCCATGACCCGTTGCCCAGCGGTGATCACCAAAAGGCGTTTCGATTGATCAAGCTCAACGGCATACATGTCCTGCGATGACACGGCGTGGTCCTCGCCGCAAGCCGGCCTTTCTTCTCGATTGAGCCGCGCCCTTGCTCAACTTTCCGTCGCTCCTAAGTTCAGTATGGTGACAGTCGTGTCCGTCAGTCGGACGGACTCGTCCCTTGGCGAGCCGAGCTGCGGATGATCACTGCTCGCTCTCCATGATCGCCGAAAGAGACATTGCCGTTTGGATAGTATCCGCGCTTCTTGCGTTAGGCGTCGGCTGGAGCCGTTACGCGAAATGGAGAGCGCGCGATAAACTGGTGCGCGAGCTGGCGGCCATGGACCCGGAGCGCCGCGAAAAAGTGCTCAGCCGCCTCAACCCCAGGCTCGCCATGGAAGCCCGGGAGCAACTAATGAAACGCTTTCGTATAACCTGATTACCAAAGCGCGCGATAAAGCAGGCCGTTATTTGATCTTCGCCAAAATGCCTTCCATTTCTTCCCGGCGGAAGGCGCGCATCGTGTGGCTCTTGACGTTGCCCAATGAGCCGATCTTAAGCATGAACGCGCTCACTGTCTCATCATTTGGCGCATCGACCACGACTATTACGTCGTGCGCGCCCATCGTCCAGAATTCTTCGATGATCTTCATTCCCATTTTCTCGGCCTCGGCCATGGCGGCATCACCTCGTTTAATTGTATCCTTGATGTCGCGGATGCCCTGATCGGTAAACTGAATAAGACTGACATATCTGGCCATGGTGTTAGCTCCTTTGGTAACGGTTTTGTCTGAAAAATTACGTCAGGTTTCGGGTCCGCGCAAAGTCGATCAGTAGTCAGTGATTGGCTAGAACAGATTGAATCGAGCGACAAAACTGGTGATGGCTTTGAGGATTCGTAGATCGACATGTTCCTGGGTTTCGCCGCTTGCCTGGAGTTGGCGTTTGGGAACGCCCAGCGAATGGTCGCCACCTTCAACGATATGCAGGAAGTTTGGCGCTTTCATCTCGGCGCGAACGTCCTCAAGAAGCTCCAGGGGACAAAGTGAATCGCGCGTGCCTTGCACAAACAGGATCGGCGTGCTCAGAGCTCGCAAGATTTCATCGCGGATTTTCATGCGATCGCCCATCGCACAGAGTGGATAGCCGAGACAAACAAGCCCCGCCACTCTTTCTTCCAGCGACACGTGACAACCGAGGCGACCGCCCATGCTTTTGCCGATCAGGATTGTCGATCTTGATGCGTGTCTTTCTCGTGCTTGGCTCAGTGCTTGTCGATGCGCAGCAATCAATTGCGACAAGGAATCGGGCCGTTTTCGGCCTTCTCGCATGTAGTTATAATCGAAAGTCTCGACCTCTCCTATCTCACCCAGACGATCTTTCCAATTTTGCATCCAGGGATGAGATGCGGGCGCGCCTGCTCCCGGAGCGAACAAGATTAAAGGTTTCATCTGTTGGCCGCGAAACCTAAGCCGCCAACAGCGACTTAAAAGCTTCGCGAGCGGAGTTTCATTAGCCGCGGCCAGCGACCGCGGCTACAGCAGTGCGGAGCGAATAATCGCGTCGTCACTTCACCGTCACAAGTGTACCGATGGGGATTTCAGAGAAAAATTTGCGAGCGGTTTCGGAGGGGAGCCGAATACAACCGTGTGACGCCGGACGGTTCGGCACATACCCTGCATGCATCCCGAAATCGAGACAACTGAGACGCATGAAGTACGGCATCTCCACGTGGTAGATCGTCGAACGATGGTTCCGATTTTTGTCCGTTATCACGAACTGACCCTTTTTGGTCGAATAGCCTTCCCGTCCGGTGGAGCATGGGGCGTGGAAAACAGGCACTCCATTTTTAACAAGAGCCACGCGCTGCGAAGCGAGAGAAATCTCGATACGCAATTGGTCCGGGGATGGTCCCCTGCCGAGGAGGATTTGTGAGCACCGCCAATGACCCGTCTGGGCAGCAATGTATAGCGGCAGCATTTTGTAGCGGGCGGTGGCACGCTTTCGATCGGCGCCTGCGTGGAGCAAAGCCCGCAGATAATTCTCCTGCCCGAGACCTGCAGCCAACATCAGCACCGTCACATTCTTGTCCCGCTCGATATAACCCCTGATTGATTTTGATGAAACCAGCGCCAGAAACTCTTTATCGCAGCGCGCCGGTAAGATTGTATTGGGATCGGCTCCGCAGGCCAGCAGTGTGCTAAAAAGAGACTCGTCACTCTTGGCGATGGCATAGGCGAGCAGCGGCACGTTCTTGCCTTCAGGGGTCGGAGGCGCGGCGTGTTTGCTGAGCAACAATCGGATTTGATCCTTGTTTCCTGCCAGTAGAGCTGCGTTAAGTGCGCGGCGCGTGCTGGTTGTCCATTGCGGCATCAACGGTAAACGTTCGGCTGCGGTTCTGATAATCTGTGGATTGCCCCCATCGAGAGCCATTCCCAACAGGTCCCGGCCATCTTCGCAACGGGCTTCGGCGTGAAGATTGGTCGAGCGTGACAGAAGAAAGCAGAACATCTCCGGATTGCCGTGCATTGCCGATGCCATGAGAGGCGTAAAGCCTTTTTTATCGGCAAGATCGACAAGCGCACCAGCCTCGATCAGTCGCCGAGCTGTCTTCCAATTCCGCTGCAAGGTCGCAATCAACAAGGGCGTCCGCCCTTGCGCGTCGCGTCCGTTTGGATCGACCTGCTCGATCAGGCACAAGTCGATGAGAGACTGGCGGCCAATCGTCACAGCGCGAACCAGTTCACCCGGTGAGATTGAGATGCGTGCAGGAGGCTCCGGTGCAATGGCCGTCGCCCAGAGGAGTATCGACAATACGACGCTGGCCTTAAAAACGATTCGCTTTCTGGACGCACCCATATGCAAGGCTAGGCCCGATATAATATAGGTCCTCTCTGGCAGATTAACAGAAGCACGATTGAACTGGGAAAGCGCCTTCGCGCAAACCGGGATTGGACGCAGTCCGTTGAACATTGCATGTTCCTTGCTGTCCAAGTTCCAAACAATGCGTTTATCCATTTTGATCCTGAGTGCTGGCATCAGTACATCGTTTGCGGCGCAACCAGAGGTCGTTCCAAGTGCTACCGTACCCGCACTGGCGGCAGAAGCAGGCAAGGACGTCGTCCATCAGTTGAACAATGCGTTTGCAAAAGTCTTCGAAACCATAGCTCCAAGCGTTGTCATCATTAAGATTTCAAAGAAAAACGAGGCCGCCGAAAGGTCGCCATTGGAGGACCTGTTCTTTCAAGGGCCACCAGACGAAACTACTCCGCGGCGGAGCCCGGGCGGATTCCAGCCGATCCAAAGCGAAGGCTCCGGCTTCATTGTCCGGCCAGATGGTTATATCTTCACGAACTTTCACGTAGTGGAAGGCGCTGATAAAATCGAGGTGAGGTTGAGAGATGGCCGCGATTTTCCGGCCCGGGTTATGGGCACCGATGAAAAGACCGACATCGCTGTCATTAAGATCGATGCAAAAGATTTGCCGGTCGTGCAAGTGGGCGATAGCGACGCCGTGCGCGTAGGCCAATTTGCGTTTGCGATTGGCGCGCCGTTCAAACTCGATTACACCTTCACTTACGGTGTGGTTAGCGGCAAAGGCCGCAGCAAATTACTTTCCACCGGCGCCTATTCGATCTCAGATTATTTGCAGACGGACGCGTCGATCAATCCCGGCAATAGTGGCGGTCCACTGTGCGACATTGACGGCAAAGTGATTGGCATGAACACGCTAATCAACGGGATGAATCGCGGGCTCGGCTTCGCCATTCCGATCAACATGGCAAAGGAGATCGGCGCCGAGCTGATCGCCGGTCACAAGATCGTGCGACCGTGGCTCGGCATCCGCATCGAAACGCTCGGCGAGGATCCTGCAATCCGTGACCTATTCAAAGGGGCCGACAAAGGCGTAGTGGTGCGCACGATCGAGGCAGACGCACCAGCATCGAGAAGCAACCTGCGTCCGTTCGACGTCATTACGCGTGTCGATGACACGCCGGTCGCATCCGACACGGAGCTTCAGCATCAGATTTTGAAAAAGAAGGTCGGTCAAAATGTCGACCTGACTGTCTGGCGCAAAGGACAGACGATCAAGGTGCCAGTCAGGACTGGCGAATTGCCAAACGAGATTGCGCAAGCGTCGAATGAGTCGATCCAACCCGTTCAACCGAAAGAGCAAGATACCGGCAAGTTTGGCTTGCAGGTGCAGGAATTAACCAAGGAAGTTGCCGAACGCCTTCATCTCGCTGTTCAGCAAGGAGTCATCGTCACAGACGTAGCGGACAACAGCCTGGCCGCGCAGCAAGACATTCAACGCGAGGACATCATTACAGAAGTCGACGGCAAACCGGTGACGAACGTGCAATCATTTCGCGACGCGCTCACTAAAGCTGATCCGAGACGCGGCGTCCTTCTCTACCTCGACCGCAAAGGGAGCAAGACCTTCGCCGTGCTGAAAGCCGGCGGCTAGCAGTCAGTCGATCAGCTTTTCCGGCTGCCGACGATCAAAAGGACGACTCCGCCCACGAGGCAAATTCCGCTGGCGATTGGCGGAAAAGCGATTCCGTGGCGCTCCTTGTGAGTAATTTCAAGAGGACCTAGTTGGGCGTCTTTTTTTTCGGTCGTCCAACCCAGGCCGCCATAAGCAAAGCCGATGATGCCGATGACGATGAGAATAATGCCGACAATCGCGACCGGTTTCATGGTCGCGAGTTTATAACGGACGCCGACCTTGGATCAAGTTGATAATCAGAATCACAACCGCAATCACGAGCAGGAGATGAATGAATCCGCCCAATGTGTAGGAACTGACCAATCCAAGTAGCCAGAGCACAAGCAAGATAACAAATATCGTCCAGAGCATAAGGTTCCTTTCGGTTAAGTTGTACCTTGCTTCGCGCGACGTGGTTGCGCTGCGCTTATCGAAATCAAAGATTCTGTAAAGATTTTGCTTCCCCCGGGCGTGGCAGATCTGACCAGATTCCGGGGCAACAGTGCTAGAACTTGTCCACCACTGCGCGCAAATTCCAGCCGCACGCCTCAAGCATGTCGCGCGCGGAATGGTAGTCGCACCTTGCCAGCCTGGCGACCACTCGCACCGCGCGGTCACGCAGTTTTGTACTCGCGGCGTGCAGGTCGATCATCAAATTTCCGCGGACTTTGCCGAGCGCGACCATCGCACCGGTGCTAATGATGTTAAGGGCAACTTTCGTTGCCGTTCCGGCTTTCAACCTGGTCGAGCCGGTCAAGAGCTCAGGCCCAACCGCGAGATTGATGGCAAGATCGACATTGGTATCGTGCGGCCGCGCTGGATTGCACGTGAGCAGAATAGTCCTCGCCCCTAACGACTTTGCCTGCTCTATCGCGCCCAGAACAAACGGCGTCCGGCCGCTGGCTGTGATGCCAATAATGATGTCCCTGTTATTAATTCTCCTCTCGTTCATTGCCAAAGCGCCTGCGCTTTTCTCGTCTTCTGCACCCTCGACGCTGCGATAAAGCGCAGTTGCACCGCCGGCGATCACTCCCTGCACGAGGTCAGGCGACGCACCAAAGGTAGGCGGGATTTCGCTCGCATCGAGGACCCCAATGCGTCCGCTACTGCCGGCGCCCACATAAAACATGCGGCCGCCGTTTCGCAGCGACTCGGCTGCAATTTCGGTTGCACGCGTCAGTTGGGCAATCGTCCCGCGCAATGCATCCTGAACCAATTCTTCTTCCTCGACAAAGAGCTCGACCAGTTCTCGCGTGCTCATTTTTTCCAGGTTCCCCGAACGTGGGTTGGGTTGTTCGGTTATTGCGGCAGCCAGATCGTCAATCGCGTCCTGAGAAAGCTTCGCCTGAAAGGTGACCTGATCGCCAAGCTCGCCCGCGAGCCATGCTGCGCCAAGCTCGGGCGACCGCTCCGCAGTTGTGACCCGAGCATCGGGGAGATTCTTCTTTAGCCTGCGTCGAAATGCGTGCGCATACAGCGAGTCGCGATGAAAAAGACCGCCCATCAGCACGACTTTTGGCGCGAGCATTTGCAGGCGGGACGCGGCTGCTTCAGTGTATTCGCTCAGGACCTGCGCGCCGCTTTCAATGATCTCCATGACGCGCGTGTCACCGCTGGCGGCCGCTTGGAAAACGGCCGGTGCGAGCATTGCGATCTCCATTTTGTCGGCCGTCTGCGCCCACCGGACGAGTTCATCAAAATTGTTCAAAGAAAGTGCGCGCAGAATTTTCGCGGCGAATTCGACTTCGCCGCGATGCAGGTCGTATTCACGCAAAATGAAACGCAGCGCCTGGATAACGAGAAAATAGCCGCCTCCCGCGTCTCCAAGAATGTGTCCCCAACCTCCCGTCTTCTCGATCCGGTCGCCGCGCCGCCCAGTGACAGATGAGCCGCTTCCGGCATTGACGACGATCCCCTCGCCGCTTCCAAGGGCCGCCGCCAGGCCGGAATCACGATCGTTTCCAGTGATGATTTTCGCGGTCGGCCAAATTTCAGCGCAAAGACGAGAGAGGATAGGTCGATCTTCCGGGCCACAGCCGGCGAGAAAAACGCCTGCGCGATCAATTTGTTTTGGTAGCTCCGAAAGGATCGTGCGCAAGCGATCAAGCGTCACAAGGCGAAAATTCGATGGTGGCAACTTGCCTTCATCGAGAATGCGCAACTCATTGCCAGCGCTTTCAACAAGCGCCCATGCGGTTTTTGTGCCGCCGCCTTCAACGCCGAGGATGCGCTCGCCGGGCTTCACAGTTCGTTATGCTTAGCTGCGTTTGCGCGATTTGGAAAGCTCAACGCACGTCTGATTCGCGTTCTCTTTCGGGGGGAAGCACAGGCTGCCAGCGTGTAGCATTCGGTCGGCCGCTGTGCCAAATGCATTTCGGTAACGCATGAGCTCACGTAGTCGGTTCGCGGCAAGCTGCCGCGAACGACAGGCCGCCGGTCTGTGCTCCCCAGACCGGACACTGCAGCGCAGCCTCGCTACCGTTGCCGAGTCTTTACGCGCTTATATCGTGCAGCATGTCTCTGGACGAGAAGCAAGCCGTAAAGCGGGTCGCGCAATTGCGAGAGGAAATCCGGAAGCACGACCGGCTCTATCACGAGGAAGCCGCACCGATAATCACCGACCGCGAATACGACCGGCTCTATAAAGAACTTGTCGATCTCGAAACGCAATTTCCCGACCTCGTTACGCCAGACTCACCTACTCAGCGTGTCGGCGGAAAACCGCTCAAAGCCTTCGAGCAGGTCCCACATGTCATCCCAATGCTCAGCCTCGACAACACTTACTCGGAAGAGGAAGTGAAAAACTTCTACGCACGCCTTCAGCGGCTTTTGCCTAACGAGAAGATCCCGGTGGTAATCGAGCCAAAAGTGGACGGTGTTGCCGTTTCGTTCATTTACGAAAACGGGAGGCTGCGCCAGGCGGCGACGCGCGGAGATGGAAACGTGGGCGACGACATCACACAAAACGTCCGAACGATTCGCTCCGTCCCGGAGCGTCTGCGCGATCGCGCGCCGAAGCTTCTGGAAGTGCGCGGCGAAGTTTACATGGACAGGAAAGGCTTCGAAAGACTTAACGACGAACGGAAGAAGCAAAGCCTCCCTCTGTTTGCAAATCCCCGCAACGCCGCGGCCGGTTCTCTCAAGCAACTCGACCCAGCCATCGTGGCGAAACGACCGCTCGGCGTCGTACTTTACGGAACCGGGGCAACCCAAGGAATGGATGTCGATCTTCACTCCGAAGTTTTTCCGCTGCTCAAGAAACTCGGCTTGCCAGTCACCGAGCGGTGGTGGGTGGCCGGGTCTGTCGAAGAAATTTTGGATGCCATTCACGAACTGGACGGCATCCGTCATAAGTTCACCTATCAAACGGACGGCGCCGTGGTGAAGGTGAACTCATTCGCGCAGCGAGAACGGCTCGGTTTCACTGCAAAATCGCCGCGCTGGGCGATCGCCTACAAATATGCCGCGGAACGCGTCGAGACGCGTTTGAATGACATCATAATTCAAGTTGGGCGCACTGGAATTCTCACCCCCGTGGCGATGCTGGAACCCGTGCTTGTGAGTGGGAGCACCGTTGGTCGCGCGACGTTGCACAACGAGGATGAAATCAGACGCAAAGACATCCGCATCGGTGATACGGTGGTGATCGAGAAAGCGGGCGAGGTGATTCCCGCGGTGGTTGACGTTGTAAGATCGAAGCGCCCGCGCGATGCGAAGCCGTTTGATTTCGCGCGGCATATTCACGGCAAATGTCCCGTGTGCGGCGGTCCCATCCGCCGCGATCCGCAGTTCGTCGCCTGGCGTTGCGAAAATCTTCAGTGCCCCGCACAGACCACGCGACGCGTGGAATTTTTCGCGGCCCGGGGCGCGCTCGACATCGAAAGCGTTGGCGGCGTTGTGGCGGACAAACTGGTCGAGCGCAGGCTCGTCCATGAGCCGCTCGATCTGTTTGAACTAAAGACCGATCAACTCGCTAAATTGAATCTCGGCACCGAAGAAGCGCCGCGCATTTTCGGTGAGAAAAATGCGACCAAGGCCATTCAGGCGATCGAGCGCGCGCGAACTTTGCCGCTTTCGCGCTGGCTTTTTGCTCTTGCCATTCCGGAGGTCGGCAAGACCACCGCCACGCAGCTTGCTCGTTTTCACGATACCATTCGCCGCGTGGCCCAATCGCAACTGCTCCGCGACGTTTTGGATTACCACGAAAACCGGGAACAAAAAAAAGACCCGAAGGAAATCGCCGAGCGGCTAATCAACGCTGGTTTCGCCAAGGGCTCGAAAAGCAAAGCCGAAAAAGACCGCGGCATCGTCACCGAGATAGGCCCGGTGGTCGCGCGAAGCGTTCTCGATTTCTTTGCATCGGCGACCGGGAAAAGAATTCTGCAACGTCTAAAGCAATTGGGAATTCAACCGAAGAGCGAAAAAATCTCGGCCAAAAGAGCAGAAGAGTTGCCTCTGTCTGGAAAAATCTTTGTGCTGACCGGAACGCTGCCTTCGATGACACGGGAAGAAGCCACTGGGAAAATTGAAGCGCTCGGTGGGCACGTGACCAGCAGCGTCAGCAAGAAAACCGATTACGTGCTGGCTGGGGCCGACCCGGGCAGCAAGCTGGATAAGGCGAGAGAACTCGGTGTTCGGGTTATCGATGACGCAGAGTTTCGAAAGATGCTGTAATTGTG
This sequence comes from Verrucomicrobiota bacterium, assembly GCA_046724585.1. GTDB lineage: Bacteria > Verrucomicrobiota > Verrucomicrobiia > Chthoniobacterales > UBA10450 > Udaeobacter. The sequence continues at coordinate 30,057 of JBKOWV010000029.1, read as the reverse complement.
TGTTGCAGAGTTCGGAAGCGCTGCCCGGCCAGCGGCGTTGCGCGGCACAAATCGCAACAGACTAAAGAGGGACAATGGCCGGATTGCCGGCCGCAGGCGCGTGCTCCAGTCGCTTAAGGAGTGCGCTGCGCCTCGGAGTCGAGCTTGAGCGGAATGGCCCGATTTGTAGCGGGGGAAGCGATTAACGCCCTGCGCTCGCTGGCTGGATGAAGTTCGGCCTGCACGTTAAAGGTGAGTTTTTCGCCTCCGCGCATCACCGTGATCGGGACGGTGTCCCCCGCGGTAATAAAGAACGACGCATCCAGCACATCTTCCGGTTGAGTTACTTTGGTTCGTCCCACTTGCAGGAGAATGTCGCCGGGTTTTACTCCGGAACTGGCCGCCGGTGTGCCCTCCATGATCTGGGTCATTTCTGCTCGTGATCCGTCTACCGGCGCGGGCGCCTCAGAAACATTGATCCCGACCCAACCGTGCCGGGCCTCACCGAAACGGACGAAATCGCTGCGGATCTTCTCTGCCGCTTCGATTGGCACAGCGTAACACGAAGAGTTGTTTTCGAGGCTGCTAACGACAATGCCAACCACTTCCCCTTTCATGTTCAAGAGCGGTGCGCCTGCCTCTCCGCGCTGCGTCGGCAGGTTGAGACGCACGTGAGTGGTCGAAAAGTAGCGGCCGAGATATTTCCGATCAAATCCAGCGACCATTCCAAAACTCGGTGTCTTCGGCAGATCCAAGGGATAACCAATCGATACAACAGCCGTTGCCACCTCCAGTTCCTCGGATTTTCCAATCGGCAACGCCGGAGTAACCGCGTCGATTTTCAATATCGCCGTCCCGCTGCGGATATCCGCCAAGAGCTGGCGCGCTGGATATTTCTTACCATTAAATTCAATCGTGAAATTGTCTGCTTCCCCTCCGACTGTGTATGCAGTGTAAAGGGTCCCGGTGGGATCGATGAAAAATCCCGTGCCCGAAATTTCGCTGTGGTCATCGACACCGTGAATCTTAACCACTGCGTTGGCCGTCCGCCCAAAGATGTCTTTAACCTGTTGGCTAAGCGTAATCGCGGGTTGCTCTTGAGCGTAAAAGAGAGGAACCGCGGCAAAGGAAAGACCCAACGCAAGGCTCAGTCTGCAGATGGACGCGAACCGAGCCCCGGAGGGAAACCCTGGTGCGCGACTAAAATCTGAAACTCGACTCATAACTCACGGGGACGCTATCGAGCACGTAACGGGGCGGGGTCCCGCGACTGCGGGAGTGAGTTTGGGCGCGCTGATCAAAGCTACGAAGCGGTTGCGTCCGGAAAATGCGCGAGGCTACCGGAGACGCAAGCGTCCACTCGCCTTCAGCATTCGCCGGTTGGGATAACGCTGGCGGACTCTGGAGAGCGACATTGGCGGTCCGTGGTTCCTGATAAATCTTTAATGAAACGACTCCCGCGCATACGAAGACTGCCGCGACAGCCGCAGGATAAGAAGCGAGGGACCGAACATCCAATCGGAACATGAAATCGTGAGCGCGTTCCCAGCAGATCCGCCAAAGTGGCTGGCGGAGCAATTCATCGCGCTGCCTGCGATGAAACTCGTGGAGGAAATTTTCGAAATAACCAGGCGGCGGTTGCTCATAGCGCTTGAACCGAAGCAGCCTCGCGATTTCGTTGTCGTTAAATTCGTCCATTTCAGCTTCGGTTAAGAAACAGGGTTTTTCCGAAATTCGTCCAGATAATTCTGCAGCTGTCGATTCGCATAGAAGAGCCTCGAACGTACCGTTCCCTCTGAAACACGCAAGATTTTACTAATCTCCGCGTGGGGCATCCCCTGGATATGGAACATGGTGACCACGGCTCTGTGTTCATCAGACAATTTCATCATGGCCTCGTTCAATCTTCGCTGCAGCTCAGCCAGGTCTGCTTCCCGCACCGGACTGCTGGTTGCCGTCAATTCCATGAATTCCTTGTCGTTTTGAACGCTGGCATCGACGTCATCCAGGCTCAGTTGAAAACGCCGGCCGCGCTTCTTAAGGAAATTCAGCGTCATATTCACGGCGATCGAATGGATCCAGGTATAAAAGGACGACTTGCCACGAAATCCGCGGATCGCTTTGTAGGCCTTCGAAAAAATATCTTGCAAGAGATCGTTCGTGTCCTCGTGGTTTGAAGTCATGTTGTAAACCAAGCCGTAAAGACGCGGGGTGTATTTGATGACAAGTTGATCGAAGGTACTGGCATCGCCTGATTGCGTGCGCGCCACCAACTCCTGATCTTCGTCGGTTCTCGGCTGGTTCATCGCCTCACGCTTAGATTTAGCACGGGCGTTGAGACCGGACGATAACAAATCGGAAATCCGGCGAGCAGGTAAGGCGACCGAAGCACTCATTTTCTTCAATGGCGCAGGCGATTAGCGCCGGTCGCGAATCGACAACAACCAGAGCAAGTTGCCCAGCGCCGCGATAAATGCCGCCACGTAAGTGAGCGCAGCCGCGTTCAGCACCTTGTTTACCCCGGCAACCTCGGGACCTGGCTGAACGATCCCCATTTGCTGCAAGATGATTTTCGCGCGACGCGACGCGTCGAATTCCACCGGCAACGTGATCAGCTGGAAAGCAAGCAGAATCAAATAGCAATAAATGCCGAGCGTAATCAGACCAGTGATGTGAAAAAACAGCCCGCCGATGATCACAAATGGCAGCATTTGGGACGCGATCATTGTCACCGGCACAATGGCCATTCGCCACTTGAGTGGCGCATAAGCTTTGGCGTGCTGAATGGCATGACCGGTTTCATGCGCGGCGATGCCCACAGCCGCCACCGAGGGCGTGTGATAGACACTGCTGGACAAGTGCAGCTTCTTATCCCTTGGATCATAATGGTCCCCAAGGAAATCGTTCGTCTCAACAACATCGACATCGTGAATTTGAGCCGCCTGCAGAATTTCACGGGCACACTCCGCGCCGGTGATGTTTGAGGCGGCGCGCACCTCGCCCCATTTTCGAAACGCGCTACTCACCCGAAACTGTGCCCAGAGCCCAATGATCAATGGCACGCCTATATAAAGCAGCCAACTGGAACCGCCGAAGCCGTAAGGATAAAACATACCTGTCTTAAGTGTGTCTAGGAAACTTAGACCTGCAAGCGAGAGCGACGTTCATTCGGTAATGCGTATGCAATGGGCGCCGGAGGCTGACATGTTGAAATCAGCTGCGCGACGGACGAGACTCCTCAAGGTGCAGCCAAGATGTAGCCAGCGGCGAGAGTTGGCCCAAACGCGCTGCCGACGCGGGTGGCCCCAGACAAATACCAGATCACAGAGGTATGCGTGCTCGGATTGAACAGCAGGTAATCAGGTTTGTAGTCCCCTGTTGAAATCGGCCGCTCCGATCAGATTATATCCCGCCGCAATCGTTGGCCCAAACGCGCTGCCGACGCGGACGGTTCCAGACAAATACCAGATCACGGAGGTATGCGTGCTCGGATTGAACAACAGGTAATCACATTTTCCGTCCCGGTTAAAATCCGCAGTCCCCACTAAGCTCTAGGGTGCAGGAATACTTGGCCCATAGGCCCCTCCGATGTAAGCATTGTTGTTCAGGTACCAAACCGCTGTTTGGCGGGTGCTCGAATTGTAAATGACATAATCGGGCTTTCCATCGTTGTTAAATTCGCCGGTCGCCACCAATGCCCAGCCGCTGGGCAGCGTCGGACCCCAGGCGCTGCCGATAAACATGACTCCAGAGAAATACCAGATCGCCGTCTGGTGCGTGCTGGCGTTGAACAGCGCGTAATCGGGTTTGCCATCGCGATTGAAATCTGTCGGATGGGTTGCGTTCGGGATTTGGAAAAGCCGGATGCCTGAATCAGTCTCGAGCGCAATCCAGCCATCGGCGCCAGCCAAAAGTGTTCCGGTACCAACTAGCGTCGGGAAGGGAGGGATGTCTTCACCGATAGTGAGTCTGAACAATTCGGCAAATGTGTTCGTGCTGTAAGCAATGATTTGATCGGTTCCGCTGTTTACCCCATACAAGACATTCCGGACCGCGTCGAAGGCGACGCCGCGATCGATTGGAAAAACGTGGAGGAAATTGAAATCGGGCGCTGTGTTCAATGAAGTTACTGGCGGCTCATCCCATATCGGCGGGAGACGGAGCGCGACGAGGTTGCCGTAGCGACTCACCGCGCCGCTAGCGGTATCGAGATAGGTATCCGTATAGAACCTCGGCCCAAAAGTATTGCTGATAGCGCTATAGGTGAAAACTGGACCATTGGAAATATTACTCTCCATAAAAAAGAAACGCGTTCCGTCCGCGCTACGATGGATTTGCGTGTACCCCGTCACTTGGCCGGGTCCATCAGTGCGAACCGTGATCGCGTTAGTGCTCAGATCAATTTGTCGCAAAGGAGTCTAGCCTGAGCCGCCAATCTGGGTCGTAACGAGAGCAAGTCCGTTTGAGCCGATGGCGACGTCCCAACCACCAGTTTCCTGGAACGCTCGCGTATAGTTAATGTTTGTGATCATGCCGGAGCATAGATTGACTCGCTGAAAAGTGCCTTGGGATACGCCGTAACTGTTCTGAGCGACGAGTAAGAAGGAATTGTCCCGCGCGATGTCGAGACCATTAAGTGAGCCGCCGAGGTTGTAACTGCTCCCGAACGTAAGCGTCGCTAAATTGAAAGTCTTAACCAGGCCGGTGGATGTTGAGATGTAAAGATGCTGGCCGGAAAAATCGAACACCATGTCTCTCCGTGTGGTGTCCGGAATAAGGATGCCTTGCGCGGGTAGCTCTCTCGCCGAGATCGTGAAGGTAACTGCCAAACACAAAGCCGACAACCATCGGCCAAAAGAATACTCCATGCCTGCAGTTTGAATCAGAACCTCTTCCTTGAGCACGCTAGAAAACGTGTCGCTGCGTCGGGCCGTGGCCAAAATCCGGCTGGCCAACTCGTCCGGCCCATTATGAACAAAGGCTTGCTCCTCTGCCCATTAGATTTCCAACTGCTTTGGAAATCGCGAAAGGATTTTGCATCCGTTCTTGGTGACCACGACTACATCTTCCAGGCGCACGCCACCCAGTCCAGGATAGTACAATCCCGGCTCAACCGTCAGGACTTGTCGACCTTCCAGCGTAACCTTTTGCAACCGCGGATGCTCGTGGATCTCCAGCCCGAGCCCGTGGCCGGTGCCATGAAAAAATCCAACTCGCCGGCCCTCGCGAAGCTCCGTCGGAAAACCACGCTCCGTGAAGAATTGCTGAATTGCTTTGTGAATCGTCATCCCATCCACTCCGGCCTTGATCTTTTTCAAAGCCAGCGCCTGCCCGGCTTTCACCGTCTCCCAAAGTGTTCGCTGGGCCTCGCTCGCGGGCCCGCGCAAAACGGTCCGAGTCATGTCGCCAAAATAACCGGTCTTCGCATCGCGCGGAAAAACATCGAGAATGATCAGCGAGTCCGCAGAGAGAGGGCCGGATCCGCGCTCATGCGGATCGCACGCCTGGTCGCCGCCGGCGACGATCGTCCCGGTCGGAACGCCACCGGCACGCAGAATCGTGGAATCAATTTCTGCCCGCAACATTTCGGAGGTCAGCGTTTTGCCGCTCCAGCGCAATCGTTTTCCGGCGCCAGGTTTAGATGCTTTCAGGATTTCAATTGCACGCCGGAGGCCTCTTTCGGTAATTCGCAAGGCACGGCCGATCAGTTCAATTTCCTTATCGGATTTCGCTTCACGTTCCGGCCAGAAGAGGCCGTTGGTTGCTCGGACACGGATTTTGTTTGCAGCCAGCGCCTCGGCGTAGCGAAGTGGGAAATTTGCGGGAACAATTGCCGATCTTACACGGCGTTTTCGCAAAAAATGCGCGAGAACTTTTTCGTACGGCGGCGTCTTCCTGGATTTTCCCTGCACGTCGCGTTCGAGCTTGCTGAACATGACAAACTCATCGGCGTTGGCCTGCTTGCGGCCTCGATCAATCTCCAAGTCGCTCAGGACCAGCGTGCGCTTGCCGTTTCGCTCTAGGAAAATAAATGGATCGGGCGCCCAAAACTTCGTCGCGTACAGCATGTCGGGATCGGTCTCGCTCGCGGCAACAATCAGGCGCGTTGCTTTGTCTTTTCTTTTGCTCATCGCTTTTCCCCCGCTTCGCTACACTCGGTGACCACGTTTGTCATCCGGGCAAAACGAGAAGTGGCCCACCTCAGTTCCTGCGCACCTCGAGTTGCCTTCGCAAAATCCAATAGAGTAGCGCGAGCAATCCAAACGTCGACGCGACCAACACAGTCGTGTTAAAGGCAAACGCGCTAACCTTTACTCTCAAATACTGTTTTTGCGCGCCGAAGAAGACGTTGGGCCGATTACCGCGGCGATAATCGCTTTGCTCCATCTCGGCATTGGAGATCAGATCAGACACCTTCTGGTTTACATAGATCTGCTCGGCCGTGACCGGACCATTTGCGTTTCGGAAGAGTGAGCGATCGAACTGCTGTTTCCCGGCGAGGACAGGGTCGATTAGTTTGAGATAATGATCGACCTCTTTTACCGAACGCCCTTCGAGACCCGATAGCAATGCCAAAGCTTCCTTCAAGTCATCCAGATGCTTGCGTTGCTCAGGCGTGTTCGCTTTGGGCGCAAGTTTTCGAATTTCCTCGCTGGCTCGATCCTGCCGGCGCGCCAGTGGATTGAGCTTGGCTTGCGCGAGAATGATCTCTTCGTACGACCAACGCATCGCGATAAATTGACAAACAAATGGCACCTGCAGCTTGCTCTCCATCTTCTTGCTTTGGTCGGCGCTCGGGTGTTCGGAGAACCAATGCGAGAGGGTATAAAGAAGAGCGAGGTTCCGGTTCATGTCTTCATACTTGATGAGCGCTCCGCCCATGATGATCTGCGGAATGAGGACCAGCGGGACGATATTGGCCGCCGTTTTCGGGTCTGCAACCAGCGAAGAAATAAGCAGACCAAGTGACACGCCCCCCATCGCCGTCATGAGCATGATTCCCAGATAAATCCAGAACATCCCGCGGATTTGCAGGACGTAATTACCGATCAGGACAAAGAGCACGCATTGAATCAGGGCAAATAGCCCGAGGGTAAGCGTTTTTGAAATTACGTAATACCATAGGCGAACGCTGAGATTGCGCTCGCGTTGTAGCACGTGTCGGTCGCGGATGATATCATCGGCGCTGTTGGTCAGGCCAAGGAACATTGCGACGATCAGGCCAAGGAACAAAAACGTCGGGATGTGATAAGCGGACGCAAAATCGTACTTTCCGCTTTCTGAGTAGCGCAGAATGGTCGCGATAAGCAACGCCAGCACGGGCGAGACCCCGATGGTGATGACGAGGTTGGCGCGATTGCGCAGTTTGCTTATGAATGCGCGACGCAACAGGGTGCGGAATTGCGTCCATTCGTCATGCCAGCGAATCGGCAGGCGCTTCTTCTGCACAGGGGCGACGGGAAGCGGCGCGGCTGGTTCGTTGCGTAGCGAAACTTGTTTGACGTCCTGGATTAATCGGAACGCCTCGTACTTATCGCGCCAAAATTCGGGTGAGTAACGGCGCGACGCAACGAGTTGGCCGCGACTGTTCTCCTCGTAAATGACGTCACCGCTTAAATCGCGCAGCGGTGTTTCAAGAACATCAAAAATGAACTCGGGACGTGTTGTTCCACAGGAGGGACACGCACCTAGTTCGGCGCCGAACTGATGCTGATGTTCCGCTTCCGCAAAATAGCGAAGCATGTCTGAGGGCGTGCCGAAAAAGACCAGCCGGCCCCCTTTGTCGAGCAGGATCGCTTTATGGAACATCTGGAAGATTTTGGAACTCGGCTGGTGAATGGTCACAAGAATGATCTTGTTGTGCGCCATCCCACGGATGATTTCCATGACGTGCTCGGAATCCTTCGAGGAGAGACCCGAAGTTGGTTCGTCGAAAAGATAAACGTCGGACATTCCGATCATATCCAGCCCGATGTTGAGGCGTTTGCGTTCGCCGCCGCTCAACATTTTCCTCTCAGGGCTGCCGACGACCGCGTCGCGGCGTTCGGCCAGGCCAAGCTCGATGAGCTTTGCGTCCAGGCGGCGGGTGCGATCGCGCCGTGAGAGGTGCGGCGAACGCACCGAAGCCGCAAACAGCAGATTTTCCCCGATGGTGAGATGCTCATCGAAAGCGTCTTCCTGCGGCATGTAACTGATGTAGCGCTTGAGCGTGTCGAGATTCGGATAAAGCGATCGCCCGTTCAGGATGACGGCACCGCTGGTGGGCTGAAGTTGTCCCGCCAATACTCTTAAAAGCGTGCTTTTTCCCGAACCGCTCGCGCCCATCACACAAACGAGCTCGCCACGAGTGACGCTAAAAGAAATTCCCTCAAGCCCAATCTCCCCCTTGCTAAACCGGTGGGTGACTTCGTTCGCCTCGAGAGTCCGAATGATATTGCGCTCTTCCTCGATAATTCGTTCCGAAAAATCGCACCGCAGAAATTGCCCGATGTCGATTCGAATGGTATCGCCGTCTTTTAGCGGTGCGGTCGTGCGGACTGGGGTGTCGCCCACCAGGATGGGACGATCGGCTTCAATTACTTCCAAAAGGCCCACCCGTTGGTCATAATCGCAAAAAATCTTCAGCAGCACATCGCCGCTCGTGCCTGGGGAAAGCAAGATATCACCCGCTTCCAACCGGCTGGGGTCGTTCGAGACCAAATATTCTGATTTGGAGGCCTTCAATTGAAACCGGCCGCCCAACGCGCGAGCCCGCCGGCGCAGATCGCTTAAATCCATCTCGCTGTCGTTGTGGAAGACGATCTTGTCTTCCAAGGTCGCCTCCACCTTGGCGCCAGCTTTCAACTTCACTCCATTGAGCTCGGCGTCGACATCACGCAACGCATTCACGCGCACCTTTAACCCGAAAGTAACCCGGAGCGAGCTTTCGCGTGTCCGCGAGCGTTCCAGTTGCACTTCATCTGCGTCCTTATTTACGCGGATGAAAATCTGCGGAAGCGAGACGTTCTTTTTCGCATTGAAATATTGCGCGAGCTCTTGATAACTGAGGACCTGATCGCCAACCAGAATGCGTTGACCAGGATAAATTCGGCAGAAACCACCACGCACCAGTGGTCTTCCGCGCACGGACACGTTCTGGCCGCTATAATTTTTCAGCAAAATCAGATCATGATAGCGGAACGCCATCAAACTATCGTTTTGGGCCAGGTTCTTGACCGTCACATCTGCCTTCCCGTCCGTTCCGAAAGAGAGCGATTCGAGCGGGGACGCGCCGTGCTGGTAAATCGACGGATCGGAATCCTCCGACGCGTTGAGTTGATAAACGATATCGATCGCTTGCGCAGCCATGCCTAGCTGCGACATGAACGAATAGAACGCTACGACCTGTTCTTGCTTCAAACCGGCTTGCGAGATCAGATCGTAAAGCTGAACGCCGAGCATGATCTTGCGCTCGGTGCTCAGTTGCGCACTCAGTTTTTGCGCCATGACAGCGAGATCCTGCTGCTCATAAAGCGCCTGTCGAAACAACTGCCGCAGCTCCGAGTAAACCGCCTCCGGATAATCGTAACGCAGAAAACCGAGGCTCGAATCGATCTCTTCCTCGAGTATAACACCGTCCGCTTTGGTAAAACTCGCCAGCACCTGAATCAACAAGGGCAGCAAGTTTGGCCCCTCCGAGACGCTACGAGGCCTGCGCAAAGCCCGGCGCATCCAACGGCGTCCGGTCCGTCGCACCCGAAAGGCAAACGGAGTCACCCGCTGTACGGCCCGGTCGATTTTGTCTGCTACCGTAGAGACCAATTCTGTCATTTGTTACGTTTCGGGCCAAAATTTTACCGAAATCGACGAGCGACGCAATGTGTAGCTACGATATAGGCGTGAGAATGACCAAATCCGAATGATCCGCTTTCGCTGCTACGGCTACAGTGGCCAAGTCACGCGCCGTTGGCGTGGCTATTTTGCATTGCCAATTTGTTCATGGTAAAGTTTTCTGTTGATAAGATTCTGTTTCCTTTATGCCAAAAGCCGACCGTAATTCTCAAAGAGAGAATAAATCCCGCGGCAATGAACCCAATTTCAATTGGCGCGGCATCGTTCTCCTGGCGATCGGCTTCGGGTGCATCGCACTCGCGATGCTCTATTTCCGCGGAGGGATGCAGCCCCTCGAAGACGTACCTTACAACCGTTTTCTCGAGCTGCTGGAGAACAAGCAGATCGTCAACGACAAAAATTATCCACTGACTCTTGTCGTCGAGGATGGCCGAACAACGCAAACGCTGCGTGGCGCTTATATTCGCCCGGGAACGGAGGCGTCGTCCGCCCAGCCCGTTCCGTTTCGGACCACGGTCTATTTAACTTTCGCTAATAATTTGCAGGAAAAACTCGCGGCAGCCGGCATTCAACCTGCGATCAAGACCGAATCAAATGTGCTTGCGCAAACCGTGGTCGGGTTCCTCCCCATCGCCCTGTTCCTGCTCGTGCTTTACTTTTTGTTCCGCCAGCAAATCCGCATGGCCGGAAAAGGCGCGCTCAATTTTGGCAAATCGAAAGCGCGCATGCTAGCCCGGGACAAGAACAAAATCACATTTCGTGATGTCGCCGGTGTTGAGGAGGCAAAGGATGAAGTGCAGGAGCTCGTCGAGTTCTTGCGCGATCCCAAGAAGTTTCAGAAGCTCGGCGGCCGCATTCCCAAGGGTGTACTCTTGGTCGGACCGCCCGGCACTGGCAAGACACTGCTGGCGCGCGCCATAGCGGGAGAAGCCGATGTCCCGTTCTTTTCGATCAGCGGCTCGGATTTCGTGGAAATGTTTGTCGGCGTTGGCGCCTCGCGCGTCCGCGATATGTTCGAGCAGGGCAAGAAATCCGCGCCGTGCATCATCTTTATCGACGAAATTGACGCCGTCGGACGCCATCGTGGCCACGGCGTTGGGGGTGGCCACGACGAGCGCGAGCAAACCCTCAATGCCTTGCTCGTCGAGATGGACGGCTTCGACACCCAGGAAGGCGTGATTATCATCGCGGCCACCAACCGCCCCGATGTTCTTGATCCAGCATTGTTGCGACCGGGACGTTTCGATCGCCAAATCACGGTTAATTTGCCCGACGTCAAAGGACGCGAGGAAATTCTGCGGGTGCACGCCAAGAAAGTGAAACTGGCGGAAGGTGTCGATCTTGCTGTCGTTGCGCGTGGCACACCGGGCTATTCCGGCGCGGAGCTTGCCAATGTGATCAATGAAGCGGCATTGCTCGCCGCCCGTCGCGGCTTAAAGGGAATTACGCTCGCTGAGCTGGAAGAAGCGCGCGACAAGGTCCGCTGGGGCAAAGAGCGCCGCAGTCTTGCGCTCAGCGAAAAGGAAAAAGAAAACACTGCGTATCACGAAGCCGGTCACGCGTTGCTGCTTGAGCTTCTCCCGCACACCGAACCGCTTCATAAGGTGACGATCATCCCGCGGGGGCCATCACTTGGATCGACCATGTGGTTGCCGGAGGAAGACAAATACACTAATCGCAAAAACGAATTGCTGGCCGGTCTCGCCGTCAGCATGGGCGGCCGCGTCGCGGAGGAGATCATCTTCGGCGACATCACCAACGGCGCGCGGGGCGATATCAAGATGGCTACAGCCATTGCGCGCCGGATGGTTTGCGAATGGGGCATGAGCGAGAAAATGGGCATGGTCGAATATGGCGACCACGAAGATTACGTTTTCCTCGGACGCGACATCTCGCGCGCCCGGGATTACAGCGAGGCGACGGCCGAGCAAATCGATCAGGAAGTGAAAAAGCTACTGGATGACGCGTACCAATTAGCCAAGGAAACGCTCATCGCCAATCGCGATAAGCTCGAGGTGATCGCAAAAGCGCTGCTCGAATTCGAAACGCTCGACGGTTCGCAGATCAAAGAAATCGTCGAACACGGCCGCTTGATTAATCCGCCGCCCGGCGTCGCCCCGCCCCCGAGCAAAACAATGCCGCCCGAAAAACCGCCCAAACAAGTCGTGGCTGCGCCCGACGTCACGCCGCCTCTCCCCGGCGCCCTCGGCGGCGCGCCAGCGTAGGGTAGCGCACGGCACCTCGCGTGCTGGCGAACGCGTCCCTCGTGTTCGCGAACTTTCAGGATGCTTGAAATGTTGATCCGCAGCACATCGCGGACGTGATCGAGAAACTTCCGCTGACCACCCATCGAACATGCCAGCAAGCGCGCTGATATGTCCGTGGTTCTCCTTCGAGCAAGTGGCAGCGTAACTCGCCAGTTTGAAGCCGTGCCGCTCACGTTGGCGGGCGATTGAGGCCAATCGCCCCTACCTGGCCCGTTGCGCGACTATTTCGGCGACCGTGAGTCGGCGTGCGTTTTTACGTCGCGCCTTTGCTTTTCAACGACGCGGCGCAACTCCCGCTCCATCGTTTTGAAAGCATCGTGGATCACTTTGTTGAGCGGTTTGTGTGTGCCGTTGTCCATCTGTCTTTCATCGGCCACCAGTTCGTGCCCGCGTGAAACGGTCACATCGATGCGGCACCGGTACGGATTTCCCTTCTGATGGGTGTGATTGGTTTGCTCGATCGCGATATCGCAGCGGTTGATGTGGTCGCAAAATTTTTCCAGACGCGCCGCATAATCCAAAACGAGATTGTCGGTCTGGTCCGATTTTTCCAGACCCCGATAAGTGATCTTAACAGGCAGTTGCATGATTAATTAGATACTAACGCGCTCTCCGGCGTTGAGGGAACAAAAAATATTCTGATACTCGATGCTGGATTCTTGATGCTGGATGAAGCAATCCGTCCGGTCTTTCTATCCAGTATCCAGAATCGAGTAGCCAGCATCGCGCCATTATATCTGCCGCAGCGAACGAAAATGCGCCGGCAATTTCGACGGCTCGGTTTTGACCAGATCGGATTTCACGTGCTCGACGATCCGGTCGCGCACAGCCGGGGGCAAAAGATCGACGATAGCTGCGTGAATTTCCGACGGCGCAGCGAACGACCAGCCTTCCTTCCCGTTGAGCGAAACAATTTTTGTAATTTGATCAGCCAGCTCTTTTTGAATCCGCCGGTCAGTCTCTGTTGCAAGCTGCGTCCGCTCGGCGATGGAACCTGCTCCGCGATGCGGGCCTGCGCCGTTTGTGACGGGAAAACGCCCGGCCAAATCGGTCACCTTGTCCACCAGTCTACCGTGCGCATCGGTGATATCGAATGCCTGGACTAATTGCAGGCTCGGTCCGCGCGTTGGGGTCTCATTCACCCGATATGCTTTTAAACTGCCTCGATCAGTGACGATAATAAGAGAACTCGGTGTCATGGCGAACCGCTGACCAAAAATTGGCCGCGCACCAACAGGCGCGCATCACACTCTATCATTGATTCGTTCGTGACGGCAAGATTGCGCTGCCAAAATTTCTATTCCCCTCGATTCGCGACAAGCTGGGCGCCAACGCCCTATTTCCCGCGAGCGCGTTCTTCTTCCGCACTGAGCGCGGGAAATTCGACATGGCGTTTTTTCCACGATTCCTCACGGGCCTGAGCCTGCGCGCCACTCACCAACTGAAGCAAACAGGCGGCACGTCCGCCAAGATCGACATCGTCGCCGGAGGCGAACTTTCTCGGCTCCGTTAGAAAACCGTTCGGGTCCATGGTGTCGAGAATGAGTTGCCACTCAATGTGTTCCTGTCCCGGGAGAACGAACGGGATCGGTTCATGGTGGGCATTAATCAGCAGCAGAAATGTGTCGTCACGGATTGGTTCACCTTCAAAACTGAGAACGTCGATCGTGTCGCCACTCAGCAGCATGCCAACACAGCGAACGAACGGCGACGCCCATTCCTTCTCGCTCATCTCGCTACCGCCGGGATTGAACCACATCACATCCCGAATCTCGGAACCGCGTATCCGGCGTCCCTGAAAAAATTTCGGCCTGCGAAACACGGGATGCGCCTTGCGAAACGAAATCAGCTTTCGCGTGAACTCCAGAAACTGGTTCTGCTTTTCGTCGCGCGTCCAATTTAACCAGCTGATTTCATTGTCCTGGCAATAAGCATTGTTATTGCCGTTCTGTGATCTTCCCCACTCGTCTCCGCCAGCAAGCATGGGCACGCCTTGGGAAAGAAAAAGTGTTGTCAGGAAGTTTCGTCGCTGCCGTTCGCGCAGGGCGTTGATTTGCGGGTCTTCGGTTGGACCTTCCACGCCGCAATTCCAGGATTGATTGTTGTTCTCGCCGTCATTGTTGCCGTCACCGTTCAGGTCGTTGTGCTTTTTATCGTAGCTGACCAGGTCGTTCAGCGTGAAACCATCGTGGGCGGTGACGAAATTAATACTCGCGTACGGACGCCGGCCGTTGTGCTGATACAGATCGGGACTGCCAGTAAGCCGGTAAGCCATCTCACCAATCCGGCCCTCGTCGCCCTTCCAAAAGCTCCGCATCGTATCACGGTATTTGCCGTTCCATTCGGCCCAGAGGACGGGAAAATTTCCAACTTGATAGCCGCCCTCGCCCATGTCCCACGGTTCCGCGATCAACTTCACCTGCGAGAGCACCGGGTCCTGATGAATAATTTCGAAGAAGGCGTGCAGCTTGTTCACGCCTTTGTGATCGCGGGCCAGGCTTGAAGCCAGATCAAACCGAAATCCGTCCACGTGCATTTCGAGCACCCAATAGCGCAGGCTGTCCATCACGAGTTGAAGCGCGCGAGAATTTAGGAGGTTAAACGTGTTGCCCGTGCCGGTGAAATCCAGATACAGACGCGGATTGTCCGGCTGCAACCGGTAGTAAGCGAGATTATCGATCCCGCGGAAGCACAGCGTCGGGCCGAGATGATTTCCTTCGGCAGTATGATTGTAAACTACGTCAAGAATCACCTCGATACCCGCCGCGTGAAGGTTGCGCACCATCGACTTGAACTCGATGACCTGTTCGCCCAATTGCCCGCTGCTCGAATACGCCGCATGCGGGGCAAAAAATCCGATCGTGTTGTATCCCCAATAATTCGTCAGACCGCGATCGATCAAGGCTTTGTCGTCAATGTGCGCGTGCACGGGCAACAGCTCGAGTGCGGTCACGCCGAGCCTTTTGAAATAGTCAATCGCCACCGGGCTGCCGAGCGCCGCGTAAGTGCCACGCAACTCTTCTGGCACATCGGGCCAAAGTTTGCTGAAGCCTTTCACGTGCACCTCATAAATCACAGAACTGTGCAGCGGGATACCGGGCTTCCTGTCGCCTTGCCAGTCGAATCCGGCATCGATGACAGCCGACTTTGGCACTCCCCAGGCATCATCCCGGAAATCCTGAGTCAAATCTTCCTTCTTGTCTCCGATGACATAACCGAACATTTCATCTGCCCAGCTCACTTCTCCGGCGATGGCTTTCGCGTAGGGGTCGAGAAGGAGTTTGGAACTGTTAAACCGTAACCCGCGCTCTGGATCGTACGGGCCGGAGACGCGGAAACCGTACAATTGTCCTGGCCGCAGATCTGGCAAAAACACATGCCAGACCTGATCGGTGTGTTCAGTGACCGGAATGCGAACGTTTTCTTCGGCGGCCTCGATAGTATCGAACAAGCACAACTCGACACCAGTGGCGTGCTCGGAAAAGAGGGCAAAGTTGACGCCGTTGCCCATCCACGTCGCGCCGAGCGGATAGGGATAACCGAGCCAAGTCTTTACCGGAGTCATAAAAGGCGCCGCGCATCTATGCGGCATGGAGCGCGCATTGGCAATCACGAACGGTGAGTAGCTTTCGAGGTCGCGAACTTTTCTGGCGCAGGTCGCCTGGCTGTATCGAGGCGCTTCTCCTGTTGTTAGCGGGACGGCGACAAGGTGCCTTATCTACAGCCGCGGCGACCCGGAAAACAGCGTTCCCTCCTATTGCGTTTCTAGCTAAGCCGTCAAAACTCACGAATGTGACTCGCAAGATCACTCTCTCGTCTGCCGTCGTCTGTGCGCTGGCGCTGGTTGTTTGCGTCTACGCACACCACAATTGGCATCCCCTACTCCCCGGAACGACGATCGACCATATCGTTGTCGAAAAAGCAGCACGGAAATTATCGATCTTTCGCGACGCCAGGCGACTCAAGACTTATCGCGTTGCGCTGGGTCGCAGCCCGATCGGACCGAAGGAAAAGGAAGGCGACATGAAAACGCCGGAAGGAATCTACACGATCGACGGCCGAAATCCGCAAAGCAGCTTTCATCTTGGGCTGCACATTTCCTATCCATCGAATGACGATGAGACACGCGCCGCAGAGCGCGGTGTTTCCGCCGGTTTCGACATCATGATCCACGGAATTCGAAATGGACTCGGCTGGATTGGCGCCTTTCATCGTCGGGAAGGTTGGACGGCGGGTTGCATCGCCCTTACCGATGAGGAAATCGAAGAGCTCTGGCGCGTCACGCCGGACGGCACGACGATCGAGATCCGCCCGTAAGTTCATCGAGCCGGCCGTTTCAGCTTGCCGGTGTACGGCGGGAGCCGCACAATCTTGCGGATCGGACATATCCTGTCTGAAATGGTTCCTCATGCGATTGCCTAATCCATTGTTGCTCGGCGCACTCTACGGGCTTTCGGAGCTGTACCTTGCTTTCACTCGGCACTCGCGGAAGCAGGCTGTTTCCCGGGATCGCCGCTCACTTTTTCTACTATGGAGCGTTATCGCTGTGAGCCTTTGGCTCGGGATTCAAATGATCTGGCTTTTCCCGAGGGCGACCCTCCCGTATCCGCGCGCATTTTATTTTTTGGGCTTCATCTTATTTCTGGCAGGGCTGGCTCTGCGCTGGTACTCGATCGGTTATCTCGGCCGTTATTTCACGGTTGATGTGTCGATCTCAGCCGAGCACAGGCTGGTCGATTCCGGGCCGTATCACTATGTTCGGCATCCCACCTACACCGGCGCGCTGTTGGCCTTTGTCAGCCTGGGGTTTTGTTTTGGGAATTGGCTCACGATCTTATTTCTGACCGTGCCGATCATCGGCGCCTTTCTCTGGCGAATTTGGATCGAGGAACGCGCGCTCACTGAAGCACTCGGTGAGGATTATCGCGCCTACATGCGGCGAACGAAGCGACTGATTCCCGGGGTTTACTAGAGGGTGCTCCAATCAGCGAGCTGGCGAGCTAGGGGCTGACTAATTGCCGCATTAGACGAATCAACGCTCTCGATCACAAATCACGGAGCACGTTCTGCGCTTTTTCAACATCGGATGGGCGCAGAACGATGAGGCCTTTTTCAACTCCCCGCCCGCCTGCCAGATAAGCGTATTCGATATTAACTTCGGCGTTTGCGAGGCGCTCGGCGATTTTTGCAAGCACGCCCGGTTCGCTGGCGGTTTCGATCATGAGCACTTCGGTTTCCAGGGCAAGCACGCCGGCTTCACCTAAAAGCATGAGTGCCTTGGTCGGATCGCTTACCACCATGCGCAACACGGTGTGATCGACCGTGTCGGAAGTAGCGAGCGCGTGGATGTTAATTTCGGCTTTGGCCAGCGCATCACACACGCGCGCAAGCGCGCCGGGACGATTTGCAAGAAAGACCGCGAGTTGAGTGGCGGGTTCGATGGAGAGCTTGGGATGTGGGTTCATGCCACTTTCAAAGTGATGCCGGGAATTGGTTCTGACAACTCATCAAAATTGGAGGTATGACTCGGTAATCATTTTGACCAAGCAACGAACTGCCGCGCGCCGAAGACCGTACCGGCGCCAGTCCATTCCCGAATCATGCACTCGAACGCAACTCCGAAAGAACTCGCGAGTCCCGATAATTTCGGGATTGTCGATCCAACGATGACCACCATTGCCGAAGCTCCTTCCCTGAAAGCGCCAAAGCCGCGGCGGACGATCGGTTTCGTCACGGCGTGTTCCATCGTTATTGCCAACATTATCGGCACCGGCATCTTCACCAGTCTCGGTTTTCAGGTGGCGGAAATTCAATCCGGGTTCGCGCTGCTCATGCTCTGGATCATCGGCGGACTCGCGGCGCTCTGCGGTGCGCTTTGCTATGGCGAACTGAGCGCCGTGCTGCCGCGCTCGGGAGGTGAATATCATTTTCTCTCGCAGATTTATCATCCCGCCCTTGGGTTCATGGCCGGTTTCGTTTCTGCCACGGTTGGTTTCGCTGCACCCATCGCGCTCGCGGCCATGGCTTTTGGAAAATATTTTGTAGGAGTCTTCGGCGTAGGCTCACCGGTCGTTCTGTCCTTTGTCATCGTCTGGGTGGTAGCGGCTTTTCATTTCGGGAATCTGCGGATCGGCAGCGCGTTTCAAAATCTTTTCACACTCGTGAAGTTGCTTCTGATCGGCACACTCATCACCGCTGGGTTGTTCGTTCCGGCGAAGCAGCCGATCAACTTTTTGCCCGCGCCCAGCGACACGATGTCGATCTTTAGCGGGCCATTCGCGATCGCGCTGGTTTACGTGATGTACTCCTACTCTGGCTGGAACGCGGCGGCCTATATCACGGGCGAAATCAAGCGACCCGAAAAAAACGTTCCGCGCTCATTGCTTGCCGGGACGGGCATTGTGATTGTGATCTATGTTCTGCTTAACGCCATTTTTCTCGCCACCACGCCAATCGAAGAACTGAAAGGCCAACTCGAAGTGGCGTTGGTCGCGGGCAAACACATTTTCGGATCGACTGGCGGAGGAGTTGCCGGCGCGGTCATTTGCCTCGGGCTAATTTCCTCGATCAGCTCTATGACGTGGATCGGTCCACGTGTCACGATGTCGATGGGCGAAGATCATTGGCTGTTGCGCCTGCTTGGCCGGAAAAACAAGCACGGCGTTCCGACGAACGCGATCATCCTGCAACTGCTCATCGTGAATCTACTTTTGCTGACGCGAAGTTTCGAAGATGTCGTTCGCTACACTCAATTCAGTTTGTTGATCTGCTCGCTACTGGCTGTCCTCGGCGTCATCGTGCTCCGCTTCACGCATCCGAAAATCACGCGGCCGTATCGAGTTTGGGCTTATCCGCTCCCGCCGATTCTGTTCTCGGTAATCACCATTTGGATGATGTTTTATCTGTTGCGCTGGCATACCGGAGAGTCCCTGGCTGGTCTCGTTACTGCGCTTTTCGGTTTGCTCCTCTACTTTTGCGCTGGAAAACGCCTCGGTCGCTCCGCATGACCAAAAACTCTTTCGGAAAAACAGCCACCACGATTGCGTTGTCGATCGTGGCAGGGGCGCTCAGCGTTTCCGCGCAACAAAATCCTGAGCTTGCGCCTCGTGCACTGCCCGTTGCGGGACCGAATGATATCGCACGCTTCCTCGCCGGAATGCCGGTGTCGCCAGATTCTCCATTGGCGCCGCTGATAAACGACCCGGCATGGCAGGCACACTCCGCCTACTTTGAAAGAGAGTTCTCAAAACTTAGTCTGCGCCAGCTTCAAAAACTGCACGCCTGGGAGGACATTTATCTACCGGAGGCGACCCAACCCATTCCGGTCGCGTTTTATATGTTCAGCGGTCCCGATTTTCTCTACCTGGATCAATTTTTTCCGAGAGCCTCGGTTTATGTTCTTTGTGGGAAAGAATCGATGGGACCGCCGCCCGATCCTCTGCGCATCGCGAATCTCTCGGGCGCGCTCGGGAACTTGGAGAACGCGATGAAGTCCTCGCTTAGCACGACCTACTTCATCACCAAAGACATGAAAGTCGATCTGCACGAACAGAACCTCAACGGCGTATTGCCTATTCTCTACGCTTTCATCGCGCGCGCCGATAAGTCGATCAACAGGGTGACATTCGGATCTTTGAACAGCAGCGGCGGCTTCCAGGAAAGCGCGCCGGGAAAGAAAGGCGGTAGCATCCCCGGAGTGCGGATCAATTATACCGATAATCAGACCGGCAACGCACAAACGTTATATTACTTCACTACCGATATCTCTGACGGCGGAATCAAATCCGCCCCAGGTTTCCTGAAATTTTGCGAGCGATTTGGCGCCGGCCCGAGTTTTCTCAAGTCTTCATCGTATCTGATGTTCGAGCCGGGTTTCGCCACGATCCGCAATTTCATTCTCGCGCACAGCAACAGAATTGTGCAGGATGACTCCGGAATCCCGCTGGCTTACTTTGACCCGGCAAAATGGAATCTGCGCCTGTTCGGTAATTACCTCGGACCGATCGAGATCTTCAAACAACATTTTCAGCCGAAGCTCCAGGAACTCTTCGCCCAAAGCAATCCACCGCCACTCGACTTCGGGTTCGGTTACCGCTGGAACTACAGGGAAGCCAATTTGATCGTAGCAGATCGCAAGTGAGATCCGCTTCGTTTGTCAGGCGACGTGGGCGCTAAAATCTGCGGAACCAGGAATAGGGAAAATCGTCTCCCGGGCAATCGGTGGCCCAGCGCGGCGGATTCATTTCACGATGCGGCCGCACAATAATGCTGCGCATGCCAACCTTCCCGCAGCGCTCTCGCAGGTAGCGAATCAGTTCCTCGGATGCTTCGAGCTGCGCGCGGGTGGGCTGGTCGCGATTAAAGTCTCCCACCAGGCAAATGCCGAGCGAGATGTTGTTCAAATAATCGCTGTGCACGTGCCCGCCATTGATTTGGCGGCGCCAACGATCGCCAATTTCTATCTGGCCGTTGCCGCTCGATGTTCCGTTGCCAATCACGAAATGATACGCAAGGCCGTTCCGCATCCGGCGGACACGCCGGTGGTAATAATCGAACGCGCGCGCGTTTCCCTGGCGTGTTCCGCTATTGTGCACGACGATAAATTGCCAACGGCGCCGCTTTACTGGCGCACGGCGAATTGCTTCGATGACTGAACTCGTGAGATAACGATACGCTCTCGAACGGCCCATCGACCAGGGCCAGAAACCTCTGCGGGGCGGAGGTGGAGGAGGAGGTTCAAAACCCTGGTCTTCCTCGATACCTGATTTCTCAATTACGACTTGTGCCCGCTCTTCCGCAGGAGCAGCGCGTGGAACTTTTCCCCGTGGCGATAGCGCCGGCGTTGGCACGGCCACCGCCCGCGGCGGCGGTGGAGTCGAGTCCTCAGATGGCTCCGCAGGTTTTTCTGGAGGCGGCGTCGGAGTCTTTTCCGGCGTTGGTGTTTCTTTTTCTTTGCTGGTTGCTTTCGCTTTCGCAGTCTTTTTGCCTTTTGAGGAGACCTTTTTCGTTCGCGATTTTTTCTTCGCACCTTTTGGTTTTGGCGTTGGAGTGGGAGATTTTCTCGATTTCTTTGGAGCAACAGTTGATTCAGGCGTCTCCGTTGGCCTTGGCGTCTCCTCCTCTTGCTCGCCAGATCTTTTCGCCGGTTTCGTTTTGTTACGATGTGGCGATTCTTCTGACGTTGGCGATGCTTCCGTCTCAGTCGCTTTTGGCGTTACCGACGTATCGGTTTTGTTGCCCGACTCTTCGGTTGCCAGCCTCGCTTTCGGAATCGGACTCGGTGATTTCTTGGGTGTCGGGGAAGCGCTCCGTTTTTTCTTCGATTTGCTTGTGCCCGCTTTTGCCTTGGTAACCGGCTTCGGTGATTTCTTGGGTGTCGGGGTTGGAGAGACGCGCGTCTCGTGTTGGCTTTTTCCGGATTCGTCGCCCGATTTTTCCTCCTCGTTGCTGACTTGGCCGCGAAGGAGACTGCCGGCGATCGCACTGAGCGCGACTGCAGTTGCGAGCCAAAGGCGAAAGCGCACCACTGCGGCTGAGCGTAACAGAGCGCGCGACGCGATCAACCGCTTGCTGTGCTGAAGCGTTAAAAAGTTACAACAGTTACAAAGAGCGAACGCTTTTAACTTGTAACCTGCAGCTTCTTAACCTCGCGACCTCTTGGGTCCGGCGAAGATCGTCGCCACCTGAAGTCACGCTCCCTGCGCTGCAGGAGCAGGCGCCTGCGACGTGGCTTTGCGCATCCGCTCGCGTTCGCGACGAAGAATGGCGTTCAATTTGCCGCCGAGAAGGAGGAGCAAACAGGTCAGGTACATCCAGGTAAGAAGCACGATGATCGATGCCAGCGCGAGATAAGTCGGGTTGTACCGATCGTATCTTGCCACATAATATTGAAAGAGCTTGGTCGCGAGAATCCAGCCGATGGAAAAGAAAATCGCCCCCGGCAACGCCTGGCGGACGGTCAGGTAATTCTCCGGTGTGAGGAGATAAAGGGCCAGTGCGAGAAAGATCAGCGCCAGGAAAGTGAACAGCAGATTGAGCGTTGCGAACCATGCCTGCAAAGGGAAGGCGAGCTGAAAATTGACTTCTGCAACACCGGCGAGTTTTTCGCCGAAGACGATGGCGTTAAAGCAAAACAGGATGACGATGCCGAACCAGAAGAGCATGAAAAACGAGATGATGTATTTCGACCACCAATGTCGATCTTCCCGCACGCCGTGCGTTTCGCTCAAGGCGTGGGAAATCGTTGCAATGAAGACGGTGCCAAAATAAATCCCAAGGACGATGCCGGCGTTTGCGAGGAGACCGCTCGACCCCGTCACCACAACGCTGGCCATCGCGGTATCGAGAATGTCCTGCACCTTGGGGTCCGGTGGCATGAAGCTTTGCAAGATAAGAAACATTTGGTGCAGTTTCGCCGGATCGGTGCCGAAGAGACCGAGCAAATGCCAGAGAAAAAGCATTCCAGGCGCGAGCGCGAAAAGCAGCAGATACGCCATCTGGGCGGCCAGCCCCGTTGTCGTGTCGGTGGCGGTTTCCCAGACCAGGCGGCGCACAACACGCCAAATAAATCTGAGATATTTCATCTCCGGCGAGAGTTTACTTTGCCGGGCACAAATATCCATTAAACTTCGTCCGCTTCTCTCCAGCCGTGCCGTCTGACGAGTTGTGAAAAAAAGAATCCTCATCCTCACCGCCAGTTTTGGAGAGGGTCACAACAGCGCCGCCCGTGGCGTCCGTGACGGACTGGCGCGCGTTGCCGCGGCTGAGGCGGAGGTCGAATTGCGAGACTTGTTTCCCGAGGCTTACGGTGCCTTCAACGAAGTCATCCGGCGCACATACCTGGCGGTCATCAACCGTTGGCCTCGCTCATGGGGATACGTCTATCGTTGGCTTGATAGCATCACTAATTTCGACGAACGATTTGAACGCTTCTCGCGCCTAAAACAGCGTTTCACGCAAGTGATGGACCGTTTCCGACCGCACGTGATTGTCTCCACTTTTCCACCTTACCCGTACTTGCTTCGCCAGATTTTAAGGGCGAACCCGGAACGCTTTCATCGCTGCAAAAACGTGGTCATTATCACCGATTCAATTACCGTGAATGCTATATGGTATCGCTGCGATGCCGACTATTTCCTCCCGCCAAACGAACAGAGTGCCGCGGTGCTGCGGGCAGCCGGAGTCGCGCCGGAGAAAATCAAGGCATTTGGATTTCCCGTTAGCCCAAAATTTGCCGACTTCATCCGGGATCGACAATTGCCTTTCAGCAATTCTGAGCCTCACGTTTTGTACATGATCCATGCCGCAACGCGCGGCGCACCGGAACTTGTGCGGCGCCTGGCCGGCCTTGGCATCGATCTCACAGTGACCATCGGCCGCGCCGATGAACTGCGGCCGGCGATTGAAAAGGGGTCAGGCGGTAGCAAAACGAAGATTGTCGGTTGGACTGACGAGCTCCCACGTATGCTTCACGCCAGTCATCTGCTCATCGGAAAAGCTGGAGGTGCAACCGTGCAGGAAACGATCGCAGGCGGTTGTCCGATGATCATCAATCACGTCGTCTCCGGCCAGGAAGAAGGCAACGCTCGGTTGATCGTGGAAACGAACTCAGGAACGATCGCCCATTCGCCTGCTGAGGTCGTCACCCAAGTTCAGCGGGCGTTTGCGGACGACGCAAAACAATGGCGCGAATGGGCCGCTAACATTAGCAAGCTGAGTCGGCCGCGCGCGTCACTCGATATCGCGGAGTTCCTAATGTCGCTGTGAGACGTCCTTGAACACCGCACTACAGCCACGGTGTTACTCACACCAAATCTCTTGGCCATGGATAAACGTTCGCAGTACTTCCAAGTCCCGAGAGAGAACGACAAAATCTGCGTCGGCTCCAACCGCCAATCGGCCTTTCGTTTCCAGGCCAATTGCACGCGCGGGATTTGCTGTCGCCATCGTGATCGCCTCGTGCAGCGGAACATCGACATCGCGCACCATGGTACACACGAGATCGATCATCCGCGAGGCGCTGCCCGCCAGTGCCGAGCGGTCGGCCAGCAAACAGACGCCGCCTTCCACGACGCAATCTTTACCGAAGAGCGAGAATAGAGATCTATCGGGTAATCCGGCGCCGGCAGTTGCATCCGTCACGAGACAAATTCCGGCAGCGCCTTTCGCGCGGTACAACATTTTCATTAGCGTCGCAGAAACGTGATGACCGTCGGCAATCAGTTCGCAACTGATCCGCGGTTCGCTCAAGGCAAACTCGAGCAAACCGCCAACGCGATAAATTCCACGCCGTCGCGCCGATGACATGCAGTTGAATGTATGCGTCACGCTGCGCATGCCGCGCTGGAAACCATTTCGAGCCTCCTCATCCCAGGTATCGGTGTGGCCGCCGCTCACGCTCATTCCGTGTTCGTGGAACTCCTCAATCGCTTGAAGGGCGCCCGGTAACTCCGGTGCAATCGTTACGCGTTTGATCACATCTGCGTAATCAAGCAACTGTTGCACTGCGGTCGGCGACGGTTCCTGCATGAATTCCGCGCGTTGTGCTCCACATTTCGCCTTTGAAATAAACGGGCCTTCCACGTGAACACCTGCAATCGCGTCATTGGAAGGTCGACAATCGCGAACCGCGTTTAGAACCTCAACGAGTTTGTCCATCGGCGCCGTTGCTGTGGTAAGTAAAAGCGAAGTGGTGCCGCCGCTCGCATGGAAATTGCAGATCCAGCGAAATGCTTCGCCGGACGCTTCCATGGTCTCGCGCCCGAGTGCGCCGTGGACATGAAGATCGACGAAACCGGGCGCGAGATAGTTTCCGTGAAGATCGATAGCCTCTTTCGGGCGCGGATCTGTTTGCTCGCGAATTGCGGTAATTTTTCCTTCTGCCGCGACAACCTCGAGGCCATCGCGAATTCCGTCGGGAAGAATCAAGCGCGCATTGGTGAGGATCATTCTTCGTTAACGCTCAACGTTGAATGCTCAGCGTTCAATCATTAGATAGCCAGGCGGGCGGTTATGGAACTGATTGCGTTTCCGGCTGGCAGCGTCCATTCTCTCGGTTGCGATGAATTTCGAATACGACGTCGTAATCATCGGCGGCGCCTTTTCCGGCGCTGCGACGGCGCTCATGGTCAAACGCAAACGGCCGGAAACACGCGTCCTAATCATTGAAAAAACGACTGAGTTCGACCGCAAGGTTGGGGAGTCGACCACTGAAGTAAGCAGTTGCTACATGACGCGGATTTTGGGTCTGACTCATTATCTCGGTCATCATCAGCTCGCAAAACAGGGGTTGCGCCTGTGGTTTTCGAATCGGCCTGATCAGCGCTTTGAAGATTGCGTCGAGATCGGCGCGCGTTATCAGAGCCGATTGCCAGGCTTTCAGGTGGACCGGGCGACACTTGATTCACACTTGCTCGATGTCGCGGCAGAGGCCGGCTGCGAACTCTGGCGTCCGGCCAAGGTAACAAACTTCGAACTGAGCAATGGAAATGGCCAAAGGGTTAGCGCGGTGGTCGACGGTAGCGAACGCGCCGCAATCTGCCGTTGGATTGTCGATGCGACAGGACGCGCAACCGTGCTCGCTCGCAAACTGGGACATTTTCGTCCGAACACCGAGCACCCCATCAATGCGGTCTGGGCACGCTTTAGCGGCGTTAAAGAGTGGGACAGCTATGAATGGCGAGAACGCTTTCCGGACTACGCCAATCAGTGTCGCACCGGCCGTGAATGGGCTACGAATCACCTGTTCGGCCGCGGCTGGTGGGTTTGGATCATTCCTTTGCGCGGGGGGGACGTCAGCGCCGGCATTGTGTATGACAACCGGATTTTCAAACTGCCGGAAGGCCCAAATCTCGCCCAACGATTACATGCGCACATTCTCGGTCATCCGGTCGGCTACGAAATTTTTGAGGCGGCAAAAGCCATCGAAGGCGATGTGCACGCCTTGTCGATGCTGCCATATCACAGCGAGAAAGTCTGCGGTAACGGCTGGGCCGCTGTGGGCGACGCGACCGGCTTTATCGATCCGCTTTACAGTCCGGGGCTCGATTTTTGTTCCTATACTTCCTACTACGTCGCCGATTTACTGGCACGCAGTTTGGGCGGCGAAGATGTGGAGGAGCGGCTTCAGAATTATAACCAACAATATCCGGTCACCTACCGTTACTGGTTCGAGACTTTGTACAAGGACAAATACTATTACATGGGAGATGCCGAACTGATGTCGGCCGCGCTCTTACTGGATGTGAGCAGCTATTATATCGGCTTGGTCAGGGCGGTTTATCGCGATCCGGAATGCGAATTCCTTAATCTGCCTTTCAGCGGTATCGGCGGGAGATTGGCCGGGAGCACGATGAGTTTTTATAATCGGCGCCTTGTCGCTTTAGCGAAGCGGCGTTGGGCGACTGGCTACTACGGCAAAAGAAATGCCGGCTGGCGCGAGCTTTACGACGGGTTTGTTCCAGATACCCGGCTTCGGAAACAAATTTGGCTCGGACTCCGGCGTTGGTGGAAATGTGAGCTGATCAATCTGGGATTGATGCTGCGACGCCGTGCAACGGCCCCCGCGAGCCAGCACGCGGCGCCGGCTCCAACTGAAGCCTGGTAGGGCGCGACCGCTGGGCACGCCGCAAGCGTTGCCGCTCTCACCTTCCTCGCATCTACGGATTGAGCAACCCGCCATACCAGCGCAGAAAAAGATCGCCAAAAAACATCCAGCTGACTGCGCCGAACGCGAGATAAGGTCCGAACGGCAGCTTTGCCGACCAGACGCGCTTCCCCACGATGAGGGTGATCAAACCGATAACCGAACCGAGAAGCGACCCGGCAAAAAGACTGAACAACACCGCGCGCCACCCGAGGAATGCGCCAATCGCGGCGAGAAATTTCAGGTCACCGCGTCCCATCGCTTCGCGAGGAATCAGCAACCCGCGTGCGACACCTGAAATCTGCGTGACGTGATCGAGCGCCAGCACGTTTCCTTCCACCGCAACCCGGTCGTAATGGAAATCCAGGGTCACTCCGGCATAACTGTGGTTATCGATCTTCACCTCGTCGCAATCGAGCAACAGGCGATCTTTCTCACGCGCGAAATGATCGCTCCACAGGCTCTGTTCGCTCCCCACTACGAAATCGGCGTCGTCTTCACGTTTTGTCCAGGTAAACGGCGTCGGAGCATCGAAACGAATCCTTTTTCTTCCAAAAGCAATTTTGCCCGCTTCGAGAACGATCAAGAGGATCACATAGCCGAGGGCAGCTCCAAGGATGGAGCGAACGCCGGCAGCCAAGCGCGAACTCGTGTCCATCAAAGCCGGCACCGTCACGCTGGCAACGATTCCCGCGATGATCCCGCCGATCGTAACCCGGTCTGGAATGATGAAATGCTCGAAATCGATAAATGTCCCAACGATGAGCAATGAAACGAAGACCCAGTAGCCGATCGCCACTTGCCATGGAAAACTTTCCCAGATCGCGAGGAAAAGGAGGGCGGTGAGCAACTCCACAGCAAAATAGCGAAAGGCGATCTTGCTCCCGCAATTTGCGCAACGGCCGCGGAGTAAAAGCCAGCTGATCAACGGCAGATTTTGATGCCAGGGGATCGGTGCCTTGCAAGCCGGGCAAAAAGAGCGGCGCGGCTTGTTAACCGAAAGATCGACCGGCAAACGGTAAATGCAGACGTTTAAAAACGAGCCGACCGCGGCACCAAAGATAAAAGCGAACGCGCGGAAGAGAAACTCGTAGATGGACGATAGCGCAATCAAATTTCCGACCAGCGTAACGCTTGCGCATGTCGAGTCCAACGCCGTTCGTGAAAAACAGGTATTTGGTGGGCTGCGGATGCGATTTCAATCCTTGCAAGCGCAGCGCCGATCTGCACGAAGATGATATCGGCGGTTGACTCTTACGGTCCGGCCAGGCGCGTTAACCTTGGACCGCTATGGCATCAATCGCTTTCCATTCTGCCGGAGTTAATTTGAGTTTCGCGGCGACGACGTTCTCCTCCAGGTGCGCAATGGAGGACGTGCCCGGAATTGGCAGCATCACGGGCGATCGCTGTAGAAGCCAGGCAAGGGCGACCTGGACGACGCTCACGCCGTGATCTCTGGCCGCTGTTTCCAGCGCATTCTCAGATTTCAACTCTCTGCCGCCGCCGATTGGAAACCACGGTATAAACCCAAGGCTCTCCTTCTCGCAATACACCAAAACTTTTTCCGATTTGCGGTCCTCAATATTGTACTCGTTTTGGACGCTCACGATCGGAAGAACCTTGCGCGCCCGCTCGATTTCCTGCGTGCTCACGTTCGATAACCCAACGTGGCGAATCTTTCCCGCATCCTGCATTTCCTTAAGCGCGCCGAGCGATTGCTCGATAGGCACTTTCCGATCGACGGCGTGCAATTGATATAAATCGATCCGGTCAAGCCGTAACCGCTTTAGACTCCCATCGACGGCCTGTTTGAGATGTTCAGGTCGCCCGTCTGGCACCCATTGGCCAGGTCCCGGCCGGGTTAGACCGCCTTTCGTCGCGATAACGAGCCCTTTCGGATAAGGATGAAGCGCCTCCGCGATCATCAGTTCGCTCGTTTCCGGGCCGTAGGCATCGGCGGTATCGATCAAGTTCACACCGAGTTCGACTGCGCGTCTCAGAACCTTGAGCGCATTGCCGCGGTCAGCCGGCCAACCCCAGATCCCTTCGCCGGTGATGCGCATCGCGCCAAAACCGAGGCGATTGACCGTGAGATCACCGCCCAACTGGAAAGTAGGATTCGCGGCCATAGTGGGTGCCGACGACGAGTCAGCTCCGAAGATTACATCGGATCCCGCGAAAAGCGCGGCTCCGCTCGCCAGAGTTGCGCCAAGAAATACTCGACGCGTGACAGCCAGCCTTTGGTCCGGTTCGAGGGATGTGTCCGCCATCACTTTCGCGTACGTTTACGGAAAGTGCTGTCGACGCAGGCGCGCTCTTCTGCGGTGTCGCTCCCGCCATTGAGAGTCCAGCGTGATTTAACTGTTTTCCCTCCGCTCGCGCATTAGAACAGCGAATGCTTCTTCGATATCTTTTCCGAAAGCTAAAATGCCTCCTTCGTGTCCAGCCATGACAAGAATCTTTCTGCTTTGCACGTCGGTAACCTCAAAGAGACGCGTCACTTCGTAGGCCATCTCAGGCGTCCCGTACTCGATCGTCTTCGAGCTCGTCGGAGCTTGATTTAGAAGGGCTGCCCACAACTTTGAATCATGGCAATGAATCACCGACCCGGCCTTTGCATCTGACTCGTAGACCGCCGCGTGCGTCAGCGACTCCGATGAAGGGATCGCGGGCCCCTCGTGTCGGAGCCAGTTTTTTTCGAAATCGCACGCCACGACTCTTGCGCAATCCGCTAGCGTCAGTTCGGGCTTTCCGGCCGTCGCCGAACCTGTGACATAAAAATTGTTGGTCGCGCCATCCCTGATGCTCACGTTGCCGAACCCGATGCCATTTGCATCCACACCAATTAGTCGAAGCTGGAGAAGTTTCCGCCGGTATGCGTTTAATTCGACAAACCCGTCGAATGGAGTGATCTCCGCAGCCGCTTGTTCGGACGTGAATTTTATGGATTCGCTCACGGCGCGTGCTCGGGAAAGAGGGCGCGGATGCTTTTCTCGTTCGCTTCGCAAACGCCTCGCTCGGTAATCAGTCCGGTCACCAGGTGTCTCGGCGTAACATCGAACCCGTAGTTTGCAGCCGGGCTTCGCTCCGGCGCGACGCGTACTTCCACCTGTCGTCCCTCGAGCCACCCGTCAGCGTGTTTTACTTCTTCCGCGCCGCGCTCTTCGATCGGGATATCTTTCAACCCGTCTCGCATCTGCCAGTCAATCGAAGACGAAGGCAGCGCCACATAGAAAGGAACATTATTATCCTTCGCCGCCAGCGCCTTCAGATACGTCCCGATCTTGTTCGCGACATCTCCCGTGTGAGTCGTGCGATCCGTTCCGACAATCACCA
>JBKOWV010000024.1:0-7916 GCA_046724585.1 Verrucomicrobiota bacterium | reverse complement strand
GATGTACTGATTGATGCTTGCAAATCGCAGATAACGTTCCGGCCAGCTCTGTTGCATCTCGAGCGCACGCGCTTCGTCACGTGCGATCCGCAAATTGGCTGTAGCTTCGGGATGATGTCGTTCCAGCGCGAGCGCCCGCTCATAATTCAGGATCGCTCGTCCAAAATCACCTGCCCGAAAATAAGCGTTGCCGAGATTATAAAAAGCGTTTGCGCTCCATTGTCCGGCGCGGACAAGAGTTTCATAACCGGAGATCGCTTCCTTGAAATTGTTCTGCGCGTATTCCTGGTTCGCCTTTGCAAATTCCGTGTCCGATTGCGCGAATACGGATGATACAGCCACAGAGACTGCGAATGTCGCGTAACAGAAAGCGAGAACGTAGCGCAAGCGTCCTCGCTTGCGTGTCCGGAAGATTTCGGAAACCGAGGCAGTTACGAAACTATTTTCCCGCGTGCTCATGTCCGCAAGGTTTCAATGAACTCCAACACGTCTCGGCGAATCTCCGGAGAGATCTTTTCCGATCCGTTGTGCGCCCCGCTGTATTGCCATTCGTCACATTGCTCGAACAAACGACGTAATCGCTCGCGCGAATCGCGGTTGAGTCGGAACGTGTCCGCCGCCGTGTCGACGTCCACCGTGTTTGGATCGATCTGGCGACTGCCGGACGCCAGGGCAGCTTTGACGCGAACAACTCGCGAAGCCTCGGCATAATATTCGCGTGGCGATGTGTCGCCGCGATGTAATTTACGCATCAGTTCGGCAGCTTCATGTTGAAGCGCAGCGATTCGGCGGGCCTCGCGATCGTCGATTCTGGCTTGCCGGATTTTCCAGCCGATCAACCCAAGTAACGCGAACAGCAGAAGCAACTGCGCAGACCAGAAAATCGGCCGAACGTAAAGTGGCGTGAAAGATTGCACCGCTCTGGGCCGCTCCGTCAATTGATACAAAATATCCTGCGGCTTCGTTGCTGGAGCCGGCTTTGTCGCTGTAGCCGGGGGCGTTGACCCCGGCGGGACCGCAATGGGACTTGCCGCTGCCACTGCGCCACCCTGCACGCTGATCGCGACCGGGTCGCTGCGCAGCGTCACGTATTGCTCCTTCACCGGATCGAAGTAGGCAAACTCCATTACCGGCAGGGTTTGTTTTTTCTCGTTCGGCGAAAGCACGGTCTCAAACGTTTTTGTGCCGCTTATTCCAACCTCGTCATCCTTCGCAAACTTGGAAGACGGCGGATATTTGTGCCAGCCACGTTCGTCTTCAAGGACGGGCGCGCCGACACGATCGAAATTGCCACGCCCCGAAACGGTCGATGTAACAGTAATTGGATCGCCCACCTGCACGCTCTTGGGCTTCGCATCCGTTGTCATCGTAAAATTCCCAATCGCGCCGGAGAAGTCCGGCGGCGCGTTTGGCGGCAACGGCTTTACCTCGAGTGCCACCGGATCGCTCTGAATTTCTACCTCGCGCCGCTCACCGAATTGACTAAATGGATTGGAAAAGAATGGATCCGAGAACGGATCGTCCATATTGAACAGGTCAAACGGGGAACGCCCGCGAGGGGAACGGCGGCTTCGCGAGACCACCACTTGCGCCTTCGCTTTAACCGGGCCGATCTCAAATTTTCCCGCGCGCGCCGCTGCGATTGCGGTCTTAAATGTCACCACATGGTAAAGTCTGCCATCCACCGTCTCCTCGTTCTCTCCGGATTGCTGCAACTTTTGGGCCGTAAATCCTTGTCCGGTAATTTCGGGACCGTCGGTGAGCCTTGGGTAAGCGCGCGGATCAAATCCGAGCCGAATCTGAACCGGCACCATCTCGCCGACAAAGGCAGTTTTCTTAGGCACAATCAACTCGGCAAAAGCGAACTTGCTGGCGGTGCCTGGTTGCGCGCGTTGACTCGGGCGAGAAGCAGAGGAGCTGCCAGGCGAATCGGCGACGTTCAGCGTCAAATCCGGGGTGCGCAGCGATTTGCCGCCCACCTGGATTGTCTGCGACGGAATTGTGAACCGGCCCGCTTGAAGCGGCAGGATTCGGTAGCTGTAGGTCACGCTGGATGTGGTCGTGAAATTGCGCATTTCGAATTGGTGCGACGTCCCGGTAGGGTGAATCTCCAATCCGTTGACTACGATGTTTTCCGGCAGCTTCGCATCTCGGGAACCGCTTACTTTGATTTGCAACTCGACCATTTCGCCGACAACGGCTTCCGAGTTGCTCAATACCGCCGTGACGCTCGGCGAATCCGCAAACGCAGAACTTGCCGCTAGGGTTCCACCGATCGTAACAATCAAGAATGCGCGTCCCATTTTCAATCAACATCAAACATCACACATCGAACCTCAAACCTCCGGTCACCAGTCGTTATAGACACGACGCGCTGCCCTGCGTTCATTGAGCTGAACCCGAGCCTCTTCATCTTTCATCGATTCAAGAAGCGCCTCGGCCTGACGTTCGCTCATCTGACCTTCTTTTTCCACTTCGGCTTCGGCCATCTGGGCATCTTTGTCCGGTGGTTTTTGTGATTTGTCCTCGCCAGCGCCTTTCACTTCGCCGGCAAATTTTTTCTGCGGCGATTCGGCTGGAGTAGCGGATGGCTCACCGTTTTCGCCCTCTCCCGGGGTCGGCGATGGCGGTTCGTTGCCGCTTTGCTCCTGCGCTGTAGCGGGCGGCGTTGACCCCGGCCCGGGGCTGGGGGAGGACTCTCTGGCCTCGCCTTTTTGCTCCTGATTTCCTTGTTTTTCTTGGTTTGGTGACGGCGAAGGAGATTCGCCCGCCTTCGGTTGCTCGGACTTTTGCTGCTGGTTTTTTCCCTGGGAGTGATCTTCCTTCTTCTGCTCTTGTTGGTCTTTTCCGCTCCCGGATTGGTCTTGTGATTGCTGTTGTTCGTCTTTTTGCTGCTGCTGGCCCTGGCCTTGCTGTTGTTGTTGCTGCTGCTGGTCTTGTTTTGACTGGTTTTGTCCGCCTGAGCCGGATTGCTGATTCTGGTTGTCCTGTTCGTTCTTCTGCGGTGGTGACGGGGAGGGAGAGGGTTGCTGTTCCGGTTGCTTCTTATTTTTTAGTTCCTCGATCTTTTTCTTTACGTACTCGTAGTTCTCTTTTGCCTCTTTGTTTTGCGGTTCCACCTTGAGCGTCTCCTCGTAATGACCGAGCGCATTTGTCCAATCGCTGAGCTTCTTCTCATCGCCTTTCTGGGCTTCGCCGCGCTGATAAAGCGTGTTGCCGAGATTGTAGTGGCTCTTGCTCTGCAACCCTGCATCGCGCGAGAGCAACGCCTGACTAAACGATTCCATCGCTTTGCTGTAGTCCTTTAACTTGTAGGCGGCGGCGCCCGAATCGAACTGAAGTTTATCCTCCGCGCGTGATTGCGGATGCGCCTTTAACGTTTCTTGAAAATGGCTGTAAGCATCTTCGAACTTCCCGTCGCGATATGCCTCCAGCCCTGGCGTCGTAGCGAATGCGAATTGGCAGCAAAAGATAGCGAGCGCAGCCGTCGCAGTTGTCACTTTCACAGGGGAGGGAACGTGCCGTCTCTCGCGCACACGTTTGCGCTCGCCGATCAAGATCGACAATGCGAGCGCGATAATTGCGGCGCCCAGCGGCCATTCGTAACGTTCAATCGGACGGCGCGACAAACGCACATCGATCTCGGCAGCTTGCATCTTTGCCAGTCCTTCATTGTAAATCTGCTGCATCGTACGCGGTCCGTTTTCCAGATGGACATAAAATCCGCCAGTGGCCTGGGCGACTTCCTGCAAACGTTTTTCGTCCAGCTTTGATTTCACCACCTGCCCCGCAGAATCTTTGACGAAAGCCGTTTCGCCGCTTTCGCTGGTTATCGGAATTAGCGAGCCCTGCGGCGTGCCAACACCGACCGTGAAAATACGCACGCCCTCGTCCGCCGCGGCTTTCGCGGCCTTCACGGCGTCACCGCTAAGTTCTTCGCCATCGGTGAAAATGATGAGCGCCCGATTTCCGACCGCGCTTTTCCCAAAGCTCTGGGTGGCAAGACTGATCGCGCTCGAGATGTTGGTGCCGCCTTCGGGAATCGTCTTGGTGTCCAGATCGTTGACCGATTCCATCACCGCTTCGTAATCAATCGTGAGCGGCGCCTGCAAAAACGCGCGTCCGGCAAAAGCAATCAAACCCACACGATCGCCTTGCAACTCATCGATCAAATCTCGGGTCACGAGCTTGACGCGCTCGAGCCGACTGGGCTGGACGTCATTGGAAAGCATGCTCCGCGATGTGTCGACCGCGATCAGCAAGTCGAGCCCTTTCCTTTTTACGTCCTCAAACGTGTAACCCCATCGCGGCTGCGCGAGGCTGATCAGAGCAAGGGAAAGACCAAGCAGTTGCATTCCAAATCTCACCATGCGCCGGGGACGATTTACTGTTCCGGCAAGCTGCGGCAGCAAGCGCGCTGAAACAAACTCCTGCAAACGCCGGAGCCCGCGATGCTCCGCGCGAATAAACAATGCGATCAGGATCGGGATCAGAAGCAATCCCCATAGCCACTGTGGTGCGCCAAAGGTCATGGGATCGTTGAAGCGTCGAAGGGTTGAAGCGTTAAAGCGGCAGTGAACATCATTGTCATTCTGAGCGGACCGAAGAATCTGTGATTATTCTTCCGACAGCGCGCTAAAATGATGATCAGAGATGTTTCGCTTCGCTCAACATGACAGGGTGAACGCTTCAACGCTTTAACGCTTAAACCCTTTAACGTTCCATTCATGGCAACTTCTTCCAGATCGTCTGCGACAGCAGAATCTGCGCGAGCAACAACCCGCAGCCGCTCATGAGGCAGAGCGGAAACAAATCACGGTACTGTTGATATTTTTTCACGCTCACGGTCGATTTCTCCAGCTTGTCGATCTCGTCATAAATTTTCGCGAGCGACTCGGTATCGGTTGCCCGGAAGAATTTGCCGTCAGCAATCTTCGCAACCTCCCGCAAGCCAGCTTCATTAAAATGAACGGGCTGATTTTCGTAGATCAGATTGCCCAAAGCATCGGTTAACGGGCCTCTGGCGCTGAATATTGGCGCGGGGGCGATTCCATTGATGCCGGCGCCGATGGCATAAAAATGAATTTTTAGCGCTTTCACCGCTTCCGCGGCAGTATTCGGCGGAATTTTTCCCGCGTTATTTTCCCCGTCGGTCAAAAGGACGAGCACACGACTCTTTGCTCTTTTATCATTCAGCCGGTTGCCGGCGGCCGCGATGGCCGAACCAATTGCGGTGCCATCCTCGACCAGCCCGATTCGGACTCTCTCAAGGTTCTGCAACAGCCAATCGTGATCGAGCGTCATCGGACTTACGACGTAGGGACGGCCTGCAAACGCAATGATGCCAATGCGATCGTTGGGACGGGCTTCGATGAATTTGCGCGTGACTTCGCGGATTGCATCCACCCGGGTCGCCTCTTCGCCGCCGATTGCGAAATCTTTCGTAAGCATTGATCCGGAGACATCGAGCACGAGCATAATCTCGATCCCGCTCGCCTCTATCTGGGTAAGACTTTTGCCCAGTTGCGGGCGAGCGAGCGCGACAACGAAGATCGCGATGGATGCCAGCAGCAACGTCTGCAGAATTTTCCCGGCGCGGACGACGCTCCTTTTCCCAATCGCGCGAAGGGCTTCCGTCGACGAAAACGTTAACGCAGCGGCCGGCCCGCGCTTCCCGCGCAACCATGCGAGCAACGGAATCGCGAGCAGTAACAAGAGCAGCCATGGACGCGCAAACGTCAATGCGCTGTTGGCCGTCAACCAATCAAACAGTCGCAAGTTGTCCTCCTTCCACGAAACGGAACGCTTCTTCCAGCAACAATTGGCTGTCCGAGGGAGTCGCTTCGTAGCGCGCGAATTTGATCAGGTCGCATCGGTTCAAGAAATCTTCGAGCAGCGATTTTTCATCTTCTGAGAACGGCGAAGATCTTCTGAGTTCCGCTAGAAATTCAACCGACGTTTGCCGGGTAACCGGCAAGTTGAACTGCTCCGTCACGTAACGCCGAAGGATGTCGGATACGCGAATGCTAAACCGATACGGATCCAGCTTTTCAATCTCTGGGCGCATCTGCTCGAGGATTGCCAGGGCGCGGGCGCGCGGCGATTGAATCGGCGCGGGTCGTCGCAAGGCCCTTGCGATAAACCAGACGATCAACCCAACAACCGTGAGTGAGAGGAGCACACCGAGAAAAATCAGCCACGGTGGAATCAGCGAATAATCAACCGGCGGCGCGATATCGTGAAATTCTTCTACAGCCAGGATCGACATCTTATTACTCCAGCACTCCATTACTCCCATCGCCTACCGCTTCAACCCCTCTCATCGAACACCGAGCCGGCGCTCGCGTTGTTTGAAGAACGACCGCAGCGGCGGCAAATAATCTTTCCCGGTCTGGAGCGCGATCGTGTCGATATTATTCCGGCGGAGCGTACGCGAAAGCTCTGATCCCTGTTCATTGACCAGATCCGAGAAACGCGTCCGCGTCGCACGATCGGCCGTGTTGATCTCGATTTGATCGCCTGTCTCGGCATCTTCAAGAGTAATGATGCCGATATTCGGTAACGCCTTTTCCCGCTCGTCATGAATGTGGATGGCCACGAAATCATGTCGCCGACCGCTTATTGCCAGCGCTCGCGAAAAATCCGGCGCCTGGAAATCCGAGATGAAAAAGACCACCGCGCGTCGGGTGACGATTTTATTCAGATAATCGAGCGCCAGCGCCGGTTCTGTTCCGCGTCCCTGCGGTTCGAAAAACAGAATCTCGCGGATAAGGCGCAGCGTGTGTGAGCGGCCCTTTTTTGGCGGAATGAAAAGTTCGACGCGGTCAGTGAAGAGAACGAGGCCCACCTTGTCGTTGTTCCGAATCGCACTGAAGGCGAGCAAACAGGCGACCTCCGCGGCCAACTCACGCTTGGATTGAGAAGCGCTTCCAAAATTTCCGGAGGCGCTAACGTCAACAACGAGCATGACGGTAAGCTCGCGTTCCTCTGTAAATTTTTTCACAAACGCAGTGCCCAGGCGTGCCGTCACGTTCCAGTCAATCGCCCGGATTTCGTCGCCCGGCTGATATTCGCGCACGTCTTCAAAATTCATCCCGCGCCCTTTGAACACGCTGTGGTAATCACCGGCGAAGGCGGTCTCGACCAGGCCGCGTGTTCTGATTTCGAGGGTTCGGATTTTTTTTAGAATCTCGGCGGGATCCATGAGTTAAATCGTGATCGGTGATCAGTGATCCATGAACGGACATTCTTCCTGTTCGCGCACGACTGAGCGGTAGTCGGTGGCGGGCTCGTATTTACAAAAGTCATCCGCTCGATCAATCATCCGCGAGAGCATGCCGCCAATCGCATCGCAGCGCTGGTCAAGGGCGTCGAAGTCCTGCTTGGAAAAATATTCACCATCCAGCGCATCGTCCAACCATGATTGCGTTTCATACGCTTCTCCAAGGGCTTCATCGATCTTGTTTACGAATGCGGCTTTGTACCTTCGACGTGCCCATGCTTCGGCGATCATCGCCTTGACGGCACGAGAGCTTCTCCGGATCTGGTCGGTCAGCGCGAATCGCTCTTCACAAGGGAACGTCTTTGTCGCTCTGAATACGTACAGCGCCGCTTCGCGGGCGGCCTGATACACTTTCAATTCTCGAAACGCCTTGGCAGGCACCATACTGATCACTGTTCACGGATCACCGATCACTTGGGACTCAGGGTACCGGCAGCCCCGCAAAAATCCGCTCAATGATCGTCTCACTCGTAACCGCTTCGGCTTCCGCTTCGTAGCTGACGATGATGCGATGCCGCAATACGTCAGGCCCGATGCTTTTCACGTCCTGCGGCGTGACGTAACCGCGGCCGTTTAGGAACGCGTGAGCCCGCGCGCCGAGCGCGAGATAAATCGTGGCGCGCGGCGATGCCCC
>JBKOWV010000205.1:0-6391 GCA_046724585.1 Verrucomicrobiota bacterium | reverse complement strand
CAAAAAAGGCCGCGCCGCCGCATGAGCGCTTTCTCGAGGCATTTCGCTGGATGCTGCTGGCGCGCACGCTTGAAGAAAAGCTCGTCAGTCTCTATCGCGGTGGTCTGATCACCGGTGGCGTTTACATTGGCAAGGGCCAGGAAGCGATCAGCGTGGCTTGCGGCTTGTTTTTGCAAAAAGGCGACATCTTTGCGCCATTGATTCGCGACCAGGCGGGGCGATCGGCATTCGGCGAACCACTGCTTGACGTCACGCGCACATATCTTGGCTCGCGCTTGGGACCGATGCGCGGACGCGACGGCAATATTCATCGGGGCCGTCCACGCGAGAACCAGCTCGCCATGGTCAGTCACCTCGGCGCGATGATTTCGGTCACTGTGGGCGCGCTGGTGGCAAAACGAGCTAAGGGAGAGAAAAACTTCATCGGCCTGGCGTGCATTGGGGAAGGCGGTATGCAGACCGGTTCGTTCCATGAAGGGATGAACCTTGCCGCTGTCGAGCAGGTGCCCCTCGTAGTCGTCGCGACAAACAATCATTACGCCTATTCAACGCCGAACGACCGCGAGTTCGCGTGTCAGGATCTGGTCGATCGCGCGATCGGTTACGGCTTCGAAGGCTATAGCCTCGACGGAACGGATCTCGCCGCCTGCCTGGATGTGATCGGTGGCGCGGTTAAACGGGTGCGAGCAGGGCGGCCGCCGCAGTTGGTCGTCGCCTCCGCCTTGCGACTCTCCGGTCACGGCGAACACGACGATGCGAGCTACGTGACCGAGGAGATTAAGCGCGAGCCGTTTGCGCGGGATTGTTTGAAGGTCGCTGAGCAGACGATCGCCGATCTTAATCTGTTAGACATCGAGACGCTGGCCGAGTGGCGCAGCGGTGCAGCCGCGCAGGTGGACGAAGCAATTGCCACTGCGCAAAAAGAGGCCCCACCCGAAGGCGACAAAGAAGATTGGTGCGCGATCTCCACCCGCGAACTCGTTGATTCCCCCGAATGAGCATCACCTATCTGGAAGCAATACGCGAAGCGCATGCGAAATTGCTCCGTGACGACGAGCGCGTTTTTATTTACGGGCAGGACGTTGGCGGAACATTCGGCGGCGCCTTTAAGGCAACCAAAGGTCTGGCGAAAGAATTTCCCGGACGCGTGTTAAACACGCCGATCAGCGAAGACGCGATCGTCGGGACTGCGATCGGCGCCGCCATGCAGGGAATGCGGCCAATTGTGGAAATGCAATTTGCCGATTTTTCGAGCATCGCGCTCAATCAAATTTTGAACAACGCCGGCACCCATTATTGGCGGACGAATGTTCCGGTCCCGATCACTGTGCGTTTGCCCTCCGGCGGAACAAAGGGCAGCGGGCCGTTTCACAGCCAATCGATGGAGTCGATTTACGCACATTACCCGGGACTCATTGTAATGACGCCGGCGACTGTCGAGGACGCCTACACCATGCTGATCGAGGCCGTGGCGATCGACGACCCGGTCATCTACTGCGAACACAAATATCTCTATTACCATCTCAAGGCAGATAAACTGCCGTCCGAAGGTTTGCCGACGGGCAAAGCGCGTATCGCGCGGGAGGGGCGCGACCTCACGATTGTCACGTACAGCGCGATGCTTCATGAAGCACTTGCGGTTGCCGAACAATTGGCCGGCGAAGGTTTCGAGATTGAAGTTGTCGACCTCCGCTCGGTCAAACCACTCGACACTGACAGCGTTCTGGCTTCGGTCGCGCGCACTGGCCGCTTGCTTTGCGTAGGAGAATCATTTCCGTGGGGCGGCGCAACGGCGGAGATCGTTGCGCGCGTGACTGCGGAAGGTTTTCACCTGCTCGACGCGGCGCCGCAGCGCCTCAACGCGAAAGATACCCCCATCCCGTATCATCCCAATCTCTGGTCGGTGCATCGTCCAAATGCGAAAGAGATCGCGCGAAAAGCTCACGCTCTGCTCCGAGAATAAAATTTATGCCGCAAGTTCCAATCATCATGCCGCAGCTAGGCGAATCGATCGCCGAAGCCACCATTGTCGATATCAAAGTGAAGCCCGGCGACGAGGTCGTCACTGATCAGGAAATTATCGATGTCGAGACAAACAAAGCTGTCATGGGCGTGACCACGCCATGCAAAGGCAAGATCGATAAGATTACCGTGCAGTCAAAGGAAACGTATCCTGTGGGCGCAGTGCTCGGCTACGTGGAAGCAAGCGAAGCAGATGCCGCGAGATTTGCGAAACAAGCGCCGCCTCCGGCTCAACGAGAAGTCGCGGAGGAAATTCCCGCGCGCGCAGATCAGGAGGTCATGCCCGCGCA
This sequence comes from Verrucomicrobiota bacterium, assembly GCA_046724585.1. Lineage (GTDB taxonomy): Bacteria > Verrucomicrobiota > Verrucomicrobiia > Chthoniobacterales > UBA10450 > Udaeobacter. The sequence continues at coordinate 4,079 of JBKOWV010000205.1, read as the reverse complement.
CGAGAGAAAAATCGCCGCGCGCGGTCGAGATGGCGAGCGTGCAGGCGAATTGCCGGTTCCGGCCGCAGTGAAAGGTGCAACTTTCATGTCCCCACGCGTGCGTGCGCGGATGGCGGAGTTGCAATTAACAACGGCCGATCTCGCGGGAATCATGGGGACCGGCGCAGGTAATCGTGTCACGATCAAAGATCTGGAAAATTTCCTGCACAAGATCGAGAACCAGACCGCGCATGAAGCTTCTGCGATTCGTGCCGGAGTCGCGGATGCGATGCGTCGGAGTTGGACCCGGCCGCTCTCAACGATTGGTTCGTCAGTGAATCTCGATCCGGTGCTGCGAGATCGACAATTGCGTGATCCAAAGCCGGGGCCTGGGCTTTACGCAGTCCGGGCGCTCGCTGTCGCTCTTGCAGAAAGTCCGGGGGCAGCCGCGAAATTAATCGGCAGCCGCGTTGTGGAATCGAGCTCGATCGACATCGGTATCGCCGTGGAAGCGCAGGACGGAATCATGGTTCCCGTGATTCGCGGTGCCGACAAAACGTCACTGCTTGATCTCACGGTGAAATACAAGGAACTTGTCGATCTTGCCCGGCAGCGGCGGATTTCGCCCGACATGCAAGCCGGCGGCATCGCGACCGTTTCGAATTTTGGAACGTTCGGAATGGAATGGGGCACGCCGATTCCATTGCCAGATCAGACATTGCTGCTCGGTCTCGGCGCCGGGAAGAAAGTTCCCTCGTGGGATGAAGAGAAGAGGGAATTTATTCCAAAAACCGAAGCGCAAATCACTCTTAGTTTCGATCACCGCAGCATCGACGGCGGCGGGGCGGGTCGAGTGCTCAAACGCGTAATCGAGCTGCTCGAAGATCCGAAAAGACTGTAGGGCGCTTGTGCCAAGCGCCTAGTCCAGTGCACAGAGCCACGACATCCAGGCCGGCTAAAGCAAAGGAAATTGCCGCGCCAAAAGCACGAAAAGAGGCAAAAATGGCAAAGATTCGTGGTTAAATATTCAGCGTGACGCAACGGATCATTATTCATGCAGGATTCGCAAAGTGCGGGAGCACCAGCATTCAGGGGGCGCTTTTTCACAATTTTGCCAAACTGCAAAAAGATGATGTTTCCCTTTTCGGCAAAGAACTGAGGATTGCTCACGCGCCTGCCGATCTCGGTGTGCCGCTCTGGTTCCTTGAAGCGGCCAGGGAGAAAGGTGAACCCCTGGCACAAAAGCTCAGTGACGAGATTGCATCGGTCAGGGTGCCCAACGGAGATGGGATCGGGATTTTGAGCGCCGAGAACCTGGCGAGGCCGGATATGGCTCCGCTCTTTGCGGGCCTCGACAGTCGGTTGGAAGTGTCCTTAATCTTCTATTTGCGGCCGCAGCTTGAATGGATTCCATCGGCCTGGAAGCAGTGGGGTCTGAAAAAGGGTCTGTCGCTGAGTGACTTTGTTTCGCATTGCATTCAGATACGCAGACCGCCGTTCAAACTCGGTATCGAGACTTGGAAAAGTGTGCTACCGGCCGCGACGGTCCATGTCCGATTTCTTATTCCGGAGCTGCTGATCGGCGGGAATCCGGCTCAGGATTTTTTTCACCTGGCTGGACTTCCTCTGGATAATTACGACATCGCCAAGGAGCCTCGAAATCCCAGCCTGGATTTTTCCATTCTCCATGCGCTCTCGAAAAATCCACATCTTTTTTCCGGTGTTCATGACAACAAGTTGATGAAGGATTTGATGCGCGCCCTGCCGGAGAAGTTTCAGTCAACCAACATTCAGATGCTCTCACCCGCAGACGAAACCCGGATCGAAGAATCTTTTCGTGACGAGAGTCTTTGGCTGCTGAATACCTATTGCAGCGGCATCGACGCGGACCGTATTTACCGCACCTATTTCATGCCACGGGAAGGTGAGGCCAGATATTCCAGCATGACTGATCTCGATTTAATCTACCGTTGTCTCGGGATCATCCTGGAATCGATTGCGACCAGTAGCGATCAGGCGACTGCGGCGGACAGCAGAACCCCAAAAGCCTCCAAACAGGAAAGCTAGGTTCTGTAGCGATGCTCTATCTGCGCTGGTAAATCGCAGCCCAAAAGCCAAGCACAACTACCAGGGCGCAAGCAACGGCTGCGCTGCCTCCCCAAATTAACCAGGCTGGCCGGTAAATCAGCGCGAGCCGTCCATGTGATCCGGCTGGGACTTCTACGATTGCAAATAGTCCGCGATAAGAAGTTACTGTGAGCTTCTGGTTTCCCAGCCATGCTTGATATCCGCGAAAATAGGGCCGCGAAAAACTCACCAGGGCGGGCTGATTGCCAGCTGGAACAGCAATATCTGCTTCCACGCGATTTCGCGAATCAATAACCCGTGAAATCGTCGCGGGGACAAATTGCTTGTTAGGCTCCGAATCAATTGAAGTGACCGAGCGCACACGTACAAATGGAGGACCGCGCCGATGAAACACACGTCCTTCATCTGCCGAAACAACCTCCTCCCACTCGGACGCCGGCTGAGGCTCCGTATCCAATTCTCGCGCAACAACGATCCCATCCACACCCAATAACCCTAGTTCGCCGCCTGCGCCGGCCTGGTAATTAAGGAGGTAATCTCCCATTGTCGGGTTAATCTCGCCGTGAGTCGTAGTTGCGAATTCGCGCGCCACCCCAGCCGCGCGGATCGGGCTGTAACCGTTGACGAAATGCAACCCGGCCCACATCGATGTGCTTCCGGGGCGCAGAACTTGACCGACCGGCTGTGGCTTGTTTGCCACGCTATATGAAAGCTCCATCCAGGGGTAAATGCCGACATAAAGGCGCTGTGGATCGAGCGGTAAAGGTTTAAGCAGGCCTTGAGAAAAATTGTATTTCGGAACGCCGCAGTTTGTTGGAATGCAAAGATAGGTCGCGAGCAATAGCCCAAAAGTCGCGAATGCAGGCGCCCATTCGTGAAATTCAACGCCCGAGAAGAACCATTCGCCGACCACCCAGACAACGGCGATCTCAAAATAGATTAGCATGAGCGCAAGGCCATAATCGCCGCTCGTGTCGAGAATCAACATGGCCATGGTTACAGCGATCAGCAAAAGGACTGACGCGGAAGCAGTCGGAGAACTTGGTCTTACGCTCAGCACCTCGGCCGCGCAAATCGCAAGGATTAAATGGACGAACGGCAACCAGCGAAAGCTCCATCGGAAAAGACCAGCCGTTGGAAGCATGCAGAGCAAGAGTACGAGCAAAAGCAAGATCAGCTCCCATCTGAGGCGCCGAATGAGCAAACGCGGACGCCACAGGAATCCAGCGGCTAGCGCCGCAGGAGCAACCAAGCCACAAGCCAGTTCGGTGGCTGTATGCGGCATCAGACGCGAGGAGAAACCGGTCCAGTTAACCGTCCAACACGGAAGGATAAATCCGGGCAGAGCCCGCCAGGGCACGATCCATTGCCAATGTGCTGCTGCTGGCTGCGATTCGCGCGCTGAACCCTGAACCAAGTCGAGAAGCGCCAGCCAAGCGGGCGCGGAAAGTCCGAACCCAAGCGCGACGCCGAGGAGCATCGGCAAGATCGAGAAGATCCTCCGAGTTTGGACAAGCGACTTGATCGAGAGCCAGCCAATCAAGAGCAACAACATCAAAACCGTGTAAGGAAAGCCGCCGGTGACGAGGAGGTAAACGAATGGCGCCGGCCAGAGGAATCGCCATTTCGTCCTTTGTCGATCCAACGCCCGCTCCGCGCCCCACCATGCCCACGGTAGCCAGGTAAAGGCGCCAAGCGCACCGAACCAATCGGTGGCGCCCCAGCAGATAATCCAGCCATTCAGGGAAGCGGCGAGCGCAACAAAGATCGACAACGGCACGGAAAAGCGGCGGTCACGCCCGAGCAAAAATGCGCCGATTGCCAGAACAAAAAGGTGCGTGATGGAAAGAGCGGCTGCTTGCTGGGGAAAAGTCAGCGGAAATTTCCAAATGAGAATGACAGCTGCGTTCACAAACACCGAGAACGTGCCGTATTGAAATTCGCCGGCGAGATTGCCGCAGACCCAGGAATACGGACTTAAGATAGGCCAGTGGCCTTCAGACCACGAGCGC
>JBKOWV010000093.1:0-24383 GCA_046724585.1 Verrucomicrobiota bacterium | reverse complement strand
TCTCGCAGGAGCCTCTATGACACCAAAAGCGATGGGAGGATTTGATTGAGCGACGATGAAAAACGTTGGCATCGAGACGCGCCAAAGTGCTGGCAGATAATGCCGTTTGCGCGTCCCGACAGAACAGAATGGTGGGTGATGGAAAGCGGCAAGGCCGTGACCGGAAGGTTTTATCCCACCAGAGAAGAAGCGTTTCGCGTCGCATACGAGCACAATAGTAAGACGTATGGCATTTATGCTGTGTTCGTGCGCGGCCGTTGCGGGAAGAACGGTGCATGGAAACAGGAGTAAACCATGGACGAGATCAACCAGAAGCTCGATTCCCTAGACGACATCCCGCTCACATCCTCATCTGCAGCCAGTTGAGGGTCTATTAAAATGGTCGGGTTCTAAAAGTGCATATGGTGATATGTATTTCCGATCGCGGGGGTATGCCGGCGGGGGCGCCGGGGAGGTAGGTGTTTTGAAGTTGTTGTGGCAACGGCAAGGCTGCTCCAAAGCAAGCCAAGCCAAGCTTGCGCAGTAGGGAGCTTAGTAGCCACGTAGTTCTTACTCTGATTTTGTAATATCATCTCCGCCCCCGATCGGTGTGCAGCGGATTCTGAATCCGTTGTTCCTCGTGTGTATCTTACAGGGGAAAACACATTGCGCTTGAGACTGTTGACACCATGTTGACATTATCAGCGGATTTTGGCCTTGCCGCGCTGCTGAAGGCGTTGTTGGAGCTTTATCCGATTTTGGTGTATTTACTGCAGCGGAGACACTCCGTCGTCGCTCACTTGCTCCCCATGGTCTTGGGAAGTTTTGGTACCCGCAGCTCGTTTCCAGTTGGTAACCCATTCCGGCTCCCGGTGAGGTTCTTGGGGTGCTGGCTCAGGCTGCTCCTCCTCTATGACCTCGGCTTCACGCACCGGCTCTCTCACCAGAAGGCCGCTCGGTTGGATGCCTGCGCTTACCGGCTGCTGTTCTTGTTGTCGCTCCGGGCTAAGAACCAGCGTGTTTTGGGTGACGTTAATTGTGGTCTTGTCCCCATTCTGCACTGGCTGCGCCCGCCGGTAGTCATTAGGAAAGGTAAGCTTGAGCCATTCTGCGGCCGCGCGCCAATCATCCTCAGCCGCTCGTTTTATCCGCTGGAGCATTTTTAGCCGCGCTCTCTCGCGCGCCTCAGCCATGCGTCCATCTCAGATCAGCGCACGTAGATGGCCGCCGCTTGAACCCGATGGTTAATCAGCGGTCCGCCAACGTTGCCGGCACCGCCATAAAAGCTATGCCCACTCGAACCGAAACCGCCGACGCCAATGGCTAAGCCGCCAGCCGACACGTCGTAGACGCGCTCCAGCAAAATGCCGTTTGCGCCAAGCGCAGCCGCTTGCTCCCGCAAGCGGGAAATGCCCAGCTCCATGGAAGGCCGATCAGGAAAAATCCAGGTCGTCCCCGCAGAGGAATTGATGATCGCAATCCGCTCAAAATGCCGCGGCGGCACTTGGTAGACGCGCACTGCTTCGGGGCTGATTGGTGGCCGCGGTTGACCGACGATGATGGTGCGCGTGGCGCAACCGCAAATCAAGCAGCCAGCGGTGAGCGTCGCCGCAAAAATCCGGAGAAATTTCATACCAAATTAAATTCCTGCCGGAATGCTAAGTTGCGCCTGAACGTTGTGTCGCAAAAAGGGGCTGTCACGCTTCGCTGCGTTGGCGGCCCTTTACCCCGCTCTGCGCTCACCAGCTCTCTGAAATCGCCGGTGTGCTCGTGCGTCGCGATCAGATTGGCCGCATCATCGTAAACGCGAATCACAGCATCATGTGAACGGCTGCAAAAAGTGGTCTTCAGCCGCGAACTCGAACTGGCCGCGCAGCTTTACTTTCCGGGTGGGCGATACTTGACCGTCTTCACCTTCTTCGTGGCTTGGTCAGCTTCCTCTGGCGTGATTAGTACGGTTATTCGCGACCGCACGGCTCCGCTGGCATTGACGGCCAACGACAAGGCTGCCGCGTCCACGTTGCTCGGCAGATCCGCAATGATTACAAAATCGTCGCTCCCAAACGCATAGCAGTAGCCGTCCAGTCGCCCACCCACTCCTTTGATTGATTGCTCAGCAGCCTCGCGGCGTTTCGATCCCCCCTCTTGGAGCAGCCCCTTCAAACCTTGCTCCGAATAGGATCCCTGAATCAGATATTTTGGCATTTGCTCGGTCCTTTCCAGTGTTATATCTAGGCTACGCTACAACCCGACACGATTCGCATCAACTCCCTGTCGTCATAAGTGATGGGGGACTTCCCCAAGCAGCGCAGCTCCAAATAAAAACATCGCGCATGAAGTACTGGGAAGTCATTGCCGACAATCTCAGCACAGGCCGGTAGGAGTTGGGGCTGCGTCTCAGCGTGATTCCAGCAGGCGAACGATCTGGATTGCAGACGCACATCGCGACGATGGAAAGCGTTTCATTGTGCGTGCGGATGAAAAATTGACTGCTTTTGTGGAACTCGAAGCGGCGATTTGCGCTTGCGGCGAATTGAGATTCAGTCTGCGCTCGAGATCACGCCAAAAATGCCATGCTCCTCGTCAGCAATACCGGCAGTGAAATAGAGTCCGCCACCGACCAGCTCCAGGCCCCACAAACCTTCGAACTGTAGCGGGATGTTGAAAACGTCTTTCGGTCTGCCGATAAAGCTGCCGTTGCTGGGGTCATAAACATTAATGCGGCCATTGCCGAAATTACCCACCCACAGCAGTCCATTCACAAGCTCGAGCCCCCAGGGGGCATTGAGATTTCCGCCAGACACCAAGCGCCGAAGCAGCTGCCCATGCGTGTTGAAGACGTCAATAAATCCGCAGCTCGGGCAAGGGACATCATCCTCTCGTTCGGCGTCTTGTTTCGCGTAGGTGACAACCACGTTGCCGTTAAAATTACGAATTCCGAACGGCGCATACCCTGCTGGAATATTCGGATCAGCGAAGGGGAATCCGAGTTGGGGAACAAAATTTTCATCATACGTCTCGACGTGGCCCGAGTGAAAGTTGGTCACATAAAGGAAATTGTGATTATTGGTCACGCCCAGTGCCACGCCCTTGTAAATCGCGCCGGTCGCGCCCCTGTCCACGGCTCTGAATGCATGCGTGTTATTGAGATTGGGATTCCAGCCAGAAATCATACCGTCTTCACTGACAAAGATGAGATTGGCGGGAAGCCTGTTTGTCCCGTTGGTGACGCGAAAGAAAGAGGTGTTGTTCCAGACGGTATCGGTTGGATTCGCGCCTTCGGTATTGAGCGCGCTCCGCGGAATAGTGATCACGCGTGGATTCCCGAAGCTCGGTGCGGGCGTGCCATTCTGAAAATATTCGGTGGCAACTCCGGTTCCATTGTCCACGACAAATATCGTGCTCCAGGTTGAGCGCGACATGCCCCACGGGTTTACGACGTGCGAATCAGTCAGTTCGGCAACGCCGTGGATGTCCGATTGCAGATTATCCCAATCGAAGCCAGTCGCCCACGCGGACGCGGCGGTAACGAGCAATGCTGCTGCCACAAGTGCAGCAGTCTTCAACGAGGTGGTAATGGTCTTCATAAGAATTCTCCTTCTGCGGGTTCGGTGACACGGGATGAAACCCGACTCGTCGCTCTGCGTCGGGCGAAACCCGACGAGATACGCTTCCCAATCGCCCTGATCATCGCAGATAAAACTCCGCAAATGTCCGCAAGTTGCGGATGAACGTTTTAATCCGAGCGTGCGGTGCAGCTCGGTGGAGATGCAGTATCCCTGGTTCCGACTAATACCTATGAAGTATTGGGAGTTGATCGCTGACAATCTCAGCAAAGCCGGTTGGGTTGCTGCTGCATCAGCGATTGACTCCAACGGCCGAACGATCTGGGTTGCAGACGCGCACCGCGACAACGGAAAAAGGTTCATCGTCAGCGCCAACGAAAAACTGACTGCGTTTCTGGAACTTGAATCAGCGATTCGAATGAACGGCAAAAATGAGCGCGGCTAAAAACATTTTATATTACGGCGACAATTTGGACGTGCTAAGGCTGCACGTTAAAGATGAGACGATCTTCCCTCGAGCCTTGCAAAGTCCTCCGGAAGTTCAATTATGCATGGGAATCCCGGCGGTATTCTGACTCGCAGCCGTGTTTGCGCTGCCGTAGCCTCCGTCAGGGACTGGCGACCGTGTCTAAGGATGTCCGATAGTATCCGCTGTCCCTCTCAGTCCTTCACTTCAAATCGCCGAATGGAAGACCAATTCCCGGGTTTGCCAGAGGTGTCGTTGGCCCGGGCGCGCCACCACATTGTCCGCGTGGGCAGGGTGCTACTGCTGAATTGAGATGCCGTTACGGTTTGATTGACGATGAAGGGGGACGGGAATGTGTCTTGATCATCGATCTGAATGGTGTAACTAGCCGCGCCGGTGACATTGCTCCAGTCGAAGATAATATTTGTTCCGGGGGCGAAGCGCGCGTCTGCGGCTGGACTAAGTAGTGAAGGCGCGGGCAGCGTTCCCGCGGACGGAGGCGTAGGAGTTGGCGTCGGTGTCGGCGCTGTGCCTGGCGTGACGGTGAGGTTAGCTGAGCGAGTCGTGTCATAAAACGCCGTGATGGTAACGGTGGTGTTTGCCGAGACCGCAAATGTCGTCACGCTAAAATTCGCCGAGGTCTGACCGGCAGGCACATTTACGATGCCGGGCGCTCGAGCGGCTGCACTGTTGCTCGTGGAAAGCGTGACCGAGATTCCGCCGGAAGGCGCAGGCGAGCTTAGGAACACGGTCCCGGTCGCGCTCGTGCCACCGCCAACACTGGTTGGACTAATCGCGAGAGATTGCAACAACGGGGGTGCGTTCGGGTCGGGAGCTACATTGACGAAGATGGACTTGGTTACGCCGCCAGCTGTGGCCACCACGTTTCCGCCAGTGGAAAGGCCGGACACGGGACTAGTGCTGATCGTAAAGCTGTTTGTGCTATTCCCATCTACAATCGAGACGCTGGAAGGCACGTGAATCACAGACGGGTTGTCGGTCGTTAGATTAACCACGGCGCCGCCCGTTGGTGCCGGTATTACCAACGCTACGGTTGCGCGACCCGATTTACCGCCGATGACATCCTGGCTGGCCGGGCCCATAGCCAGTAACGTTGGCGGACCGGGCGCGGGATCAATCTCAAGTACGCGCGCTTGCGACCCTCCGGTTGTGCCGTAGTGCGCGCCGATGAAAACCCAATGCGGCGCATTTACTTCCGGAGCCGGCTTCGTACTGAATGAGGCGCTGATGTTGCCCGCGGGCACGGTTACGCTAGCCGGAGTGATGACCTGGCCTTCCATGCTGCCTTGCAAAGTGACGACGGCGCCGCCCGAGGGCGCGGGCGAGGTGAGTCTTACCGTTCCTGTTACTCTGCCTCCCGAGAGAACTGACGATTGACTAAGTGTTAACGAGGAAAGGCTAGGCGGTGGCGTCGCACTTCCAGCGGGAGTTACAACAACCGAGACTTGAAAAGGGTGAACGCCGCCGTCGCTTTCGGTGCCGGGATCAATAGTCACGCGCGTTGGAACCGACACCGCACTGGTCGCGATGGTGAAGTCCGCATCCGTTGCACCCGCTGGGATGAACACGGTAGCGGGCGGGCGGACGAGGCTAGTGTCGCTGGTGACCAAGCGGATAGTTACGCCTTCAGGAGGAGCGGCTGATTGCAGGGTCACGGTGCCGGTAAATGAAGTCCCGCCGACCACGCTCTCTTTGCTAAGTTCCATCCCATAAAGTATCGGGAGAACGCCGAGCGAACTTTGTTGCCAGCCATTCCCATACGCTGCCCGGAGGACTCCGATGATTCCATTAGGAGGAACAGGACCGGTAGTAACCGGAAGGAGAGGCGCATCTGTTTTGCCAGCCGGAATGGTGATAGTGCGTGCCGAAACTTCTGCCTGAGGTATATCGCTCGCAAGGGTGACGACCGCTCCGCCGGCCGGGGCTGGCCTATCCAGCATCACTCTGGCCTGAGTCGGGTTGCCACCATAACCATTCCCCGGTTCCGCTATGATCGCGAACAGATTCAAATCCGCTGGCGCAGGTGGTCCGGCCTTGACCGTGATGGCGCGTCCAGCCGACCACGGGCCAGAAACGTCGCCGTGCAGCGCGCGGATACGCCAGAAGTAGTTACCGGGCGGGAGCAGGTCGGGCGTGATCATGAAATCGGAGCGAGTGATACCTTGCAGTAAAAGAACGCCGAAGCTTCCCGCGAAAGTGGGATCGGTATCGACATCGAGATCGTATGCTGGCACCTGCGGGTTAGCCGTGTCCGCCCAATCGAAAAAGAATGGGAGCGTGGCCGTACCGCCAGCAGCCGGTGAGAGAAGCGTGGGGGCGGTCGGAACCGGAGCGGCATTTGTGACGCGAATCGCAAGCGTCGCGGAAGGAAGACCGCGCACATTCTCTGTGGAGACGGCCCGAACGCGATAATAGGCGTTTAGCGCGTTGCCCCAGCCAGCCTGGGCCTTAGTCCCGAAGGTCAGCGCGTTGGTCGTTAGCGTAAGTGGATAGGAAAAGCTCGGTTCATCATCGACTTCGAGTAAGTAATAGTGCGCGCCGGGGACTGCCGACCACTTGATGTTAAAAAATTCGCGAACGTGAAACTGGGCGCCAGTTGCTGGGGTGCTAAACGCCGGACTGCCCGGCGCAACTCCAAGACCGGTTACCGTGAAACTTCGCACCGCGGACCAAGGCGAGTCGATGGACCCCGTTGCTCCGCCAACGAGCTGGGTCGCTTTGACTCTCCAGAAATAAGTGCCGTTTAGCAGACCGCTCAGCTTGTCCGCGGTCGGTGTCGGCACGTTGCCGGAGTCCATGTTCGTAAAGCCTGAGGCAATGACGCTGGTGAATGCGGAGGTCGTGCCGACCTGCCAGGTGTAACTACCGATCGGTCCGTCGGGATCGACGACCGCATTCCAGTCGAGCGTGATTGGTTGAACGCGGGATGCACCATTGGCAGGCGCGACCAGGGCAGGCGCAGGTGGCGCAGTTTGCGCCGCAGCTGGATAGGCCAAACTCGCCAAAAGAACCACCCATCCTGCGAGTGCCGGACAGGGCTTCGTACTCATCGCCCCTTTGTAGAGGAAGGAAGAACGTGCTGCTACTACGCAAAGGTAACAAGTTTGTTACCTTTGCGCGTCCAGCGCAAGATGGGGGATGCCGATGTGACGCACGGTTTCGATGGCGGCTGGCCGATTTTCTTGCCGAGACGGCCAGTGAAAACTTCCACCATCTGTCGTCCCAGGGCCATCCAACCGCACGGTCATGCCAGAAAAATAAATACGCGCTAGATGAGATCAAGTGCAAACGGTAAACGCTGGTGCAGGTTGCCTGTTAAAAGACATCTACCTGCTTCTTGCACGCACTTGGCCGGCAACACCCGTCAGTCTGTTTCTAACCAGCTCCACTATCGCTGGGCGGAGCAGGCTCGCGCCAATATTGAGCGCACCTAGAGCAAAGCCGGTTTCGGCAACCTTTCTCTTTGTTTTTCGGCCGCTCTCTCCGTCAACATAAATTTTCTTCTTCCGCATTGGTAGTAGGACAATCAACACACCGACAGCCGCCGCGGCGGTGAGCCAGAAAGCAGTACGTTCGTGAAACGACGTCCGCAGTTTCGCGGGGAAATCCAATTCATAATGCAGGCGGCGCAAATCGCGCCCCACACGCTCGCGTGAACGGGCCACCTCTGTACTTAGCTTGTCGGTTGATTTGTTGCGTTCAGATTTTTCAGCCATTGGCGATCCTCCTTCAATTCACTTAATGTGGCGGGAAAAAGCGGCTCGGTCATTCGGCTGCGTGCAACCAAGAGTAGGATGAGCGCGACCACAAAATGCGCTCCAGCAGCGCCCAATGCTGTCCATGCCCATGAGATTCCCGCAAGATGGGCCAATGCGACCACAGCGCTGACGACGAGAAACACACAGCCTAACACGCAAAGGACGAGGGCTAGAATCAAACGAGCCGCCAGCACGAGTAGCTGCACGAGCGCTGTTTTCGACTCCTGAGCGAAAAGAGCAAAGCGGCCTTCGAAAAACTCTGTCAGCGCACTCGCCAGCGCCAACACGTTTTCAAGCAAGCCCGCATGTCCTGCGGGATTCCGGGAGCGAGTCGTCTCGCTAATCATCCGGCAGTCAGTGCGATCAACGCCGGAACGTTAGGCCTAAAAAAAACCCGATTCCGAGCGCTGTGAATACTGCCTTGATCGGATTTTTGCGCACATATTGGTCAGCATCTTCCCGGAAGCTCCGGACCTGATCTCGGGCATCTTCCCAGGTTTGCTCCGCCTTACCGCGATACGCTCCAGCGATTGCATCTCCCGTCGATTTCAAATCCTCGGCCGCTTGTTGCGCGTCAGTTCTAGTACTTTGTAGTTCATGAGTGTCTGTCATGCCAGAATCAGTTTGTTGTGTTTCACTCTCGTCAGCCATTGGTAATCTCCCGTTGATTTACTTTTTTCTTTAAATCGGCTTGGAAATGAAAATCCTCAATCGGGACGGCGGATGATTGCTTAATCAGACAAAATCCTATAACACCCCAACGATTTTCTCGAAGCGGGAAGCGCGGTCGCGGTAGTCTGATTGAAATGCTCAACGCTAGGTGAATCGTCAAAAATGCGTGGTCTCAGGTACGCTCAAATAATGCCGAAAAATTTTCACTCGTGGATAAAATAGTGGATAAAACCACTGCGGAAGCGCGACTTTCTCTTCGCGTGCGTGTTTCATAAATTGTGAACAAGAGCGAATTGCGCAGCGTGTTAGTTGAGACAGCTCAGGCAGTGATGGACGCGCGCGGCGACGATCCCGAAGTACGTCTGCAAGTTGAAACCTTAGTCGGTAGTCTAGATGACGGGTTGCCTGACGAGAGAGTCTTGCAAGAATTAGAAGCATTGAAAGCGCGCGGCCCAACTTTCCAACAGATTCTTGCCGATTTTCCAACCCTTGCCGATAACTACCGGACGTGATTTTCCACATGTTTTCCCGCCGCTAGGATCGCGCTAGAATCGTTTCTGATCGACGGACGGCCAACGCCTCTCGACAGGGGATCACGCTTCAGTGAGCCCGTTCTGCTAATAACCGCTCACGTAGCTCGATAAGCCGTTTGCGCTGTTCTTCGGTGCAGACGATCTCTGCTTGCTGTGCGGTAGCTTTCGCCGTCACATTGATGTTGTTTCCTTGCCGATGTTCCGGGAAGATGAGCTTTAGCCACTCGGCATCAGGAAAGCTTCACGCTAGCTGCGCGCCGATAGCCGGTTGATTCTTTGACGAATCCGTGACAGCTCGCGTTTCGACCCTCACAGCGTTGCTCGTTCCGCTGCTCGCGTTCGCGCAGCACGCGCCTCCCGCTCAGCCGTTCCAGCGGCTCGACGGCTGCGCCTATAAGCCGCAGCGGTGGGACGACGGGGATTCGTTCCACGTCATCCTGCCAGACCAAAAAGAGCTGATTTTTCGGCTCTACTTTGTAGACACGCCAGAAGAAGAGCGAGTTTACGCAGATCGCATCGCGGAGCAGGCCGTTTATTTTGGCATCACTCCTGATGCGGCCATTCAGATTGGCCGCGAGGCAAGCGAGTTCACAAAACAGGCGCTCACAAAGCAGTTCACGATCTACACACGCTGGCGGCGTGCACTCGGCCGCAGCGCGATTTGGCGATATTATGCAATCGTTGTCACGGCAGACGGTCACGACTTGAACGAGCTGCTTGTGAGCGCGGGACTGGCGCGAATTTACGGCACGCGAACACCGCTGCCGGATGGTCGTGACTCTCGGACATATCTCTCACATCGGCGGGAACTGGAAACACAAGCCAAAGCCGCACGGCGCGGCGCATGGGCCAAATCGCAGCCGTGAAAAAATATTGGGAAATCATCGCTGACAATCTCAGCAAGGACGGTTGGAGCTGGGGCTGTGTCTCAGCGATTGATTCCAACGGGCGAACGATCTGGATTGCAGACGCACATCGCGACGACGGAAAGCGTTTCGTTGTGCACGCGGATGAAAAGTTGACTGCTTTGTGGAACTCGAATGTGCGCACGGGAAGCGAGCCACCACTTGCTTTCCGTTTTTCCTAGCCGCAGGGTAATTCTTACGGTGATTAATCCGATAGTGCTATGAAACTTCCGGGCGAAACTGACACTCTCTTCAATGCTTTGCGACAATCGGCGAAGCCGAAACCGGTGAGCGCCATTGAAAACCTCATCCAGGACGGGCCGGACCGCGAGCTTTCCCGTATCAACGCCCTCGCGTTTGCCGCCAAGCACAAACTCAACGAGGAGGATGTAATTGCGGCTTTTCTGCACGGCGCGCGACTCGGCATTTTCGATATGTCCTGGAACATCCTTTGTCCTGCTTGCGGTGGCGTCCTCGATTCAGGCGCGACGCTCAAGACCGTAAAGCAGGCCGAATACACATGCGTCCTTTGCGCTGCCGGGTACGAACCGACGCTCGATGAAATCGTCGAGGTCACGTTCACTATCAGTCCACGGGTGCGGAGAATCGCGGCGCACGATCCCGGGACACTGCCTTGGATCGAATACTACAGACAGATCTTTTGGAGTTCAGGCGTCGATTTGCCGGATGACGAGACATTGGCAAAATGGTTTAAGGAAACTACTCTAGACACCCTCGAGCTTTCAGCTGGCGAGAAGGCGGTGCTCTCGCTCCAGTTGCCTGAAGGGGATGTGACCGTGTTCGATCCGGTCGTTCACATGTCCCAGGATATCGAGGTGAAGGGTGAGCCTGCGCGTGAAAGCCAATCGCTCTCCTTCGTCATGACGAGGGATCACGCGCCGGCCGGGACTATTCAGATGCGCCCCGGCCCTCTGCAGATGACGTTAGAGAACCGCTCAAATGTACGCACGTTGCCCGCTATTTGGATCGTTAGCGACACGGTTCACGATCTCGTCCGCAAGCGTCGCCCCTTCTTGACCGCGAAACGTCTTCTGACAAATCAAACATTCCGCGATATTTATCGCACCGATGCGCTCGACGTGGATCAGAGGCTCAAGATTACCAGTCTCACCTTTCTGTTTACCGACCTCAAAGGCTCAACGGAACTTTACGAACGAGTTGGAGACCTGGTTGCGTTCGATTTAGTGAGGGCTCACTTCCGGATCTTGAACGAGATCGTGGCGGAAGAAAGAGGAGCCGTGGTGAAGACAATTGGTGATGCTGTGATGGCGACGTTCCCGACGCCAGATCGAGCGATGGCGGCTGCGTTAAAGATGCGCGAAGCATTGAAGGACTTGAAAGGCGATTTGCTGCTTAAGATCGGCATCCACGAGGGGCCTTGTCTGGCCGTTTCGCTGAATGATCGGCAGGACTACTTCGGACGGACCGTAAACATCGCAGCTCGCGTCCAGGGACTCGCGACGTCGCGCTCCATTTTCGCGACCAGACGGGTCGTTACTGACAGTGAAGCCTCGAAGCTATTGCAATCAAACGGCATCGCCGCGACTCAGGAGAAGCGCTCACTCCGCGGCATCGCCAAGCAGATCGAGATTTTCGAAATACCCTGAGGCCCTGGTGTGAACGAATTCGGTTCACTGAAGCCTGATTGAGAACGCACAGCGAAACGATAATACGCGCTCAAATGGAAGAGTAATTTTTCGGGAAAGGCAGGGCGGGAATTGCGCTATGTCCAATAAGAAATCGCGCCTGAAAAGAAGGCACCGGCATTCGATCATCGCATTCGAAATGATTCGGCTCGACCGGGAGGCAGCGGAACCTCTCCATCAGCAACTTTACCGTCAGATTCGCGATGAGTTAACGTCGGGCAGTTTTACCGACGGCTCGTCTCGGCTTCCCTCCTCCCGGGCTCTGGCTGTCGATCTGGGAATCTCAAGACTCACCGTCAAACTTGCATTCTCGAAGCTTCATGCCGAGGGCTATCTGCGCTCGAGAGCGGGCTCAGGGACATTTGTGGCGCACCCTCTGCCCGAAGCTTATTTGAGCGCAGCCAAACCAAAAGCTTATCCAGCAATCGACCGCTCACCTCGCATTTCCGACCGCGTCAGAGCAATTCCAGATCAGCGCGTCGGAAAACAGTTTGATCTCGGGGCAACAAATGCCGGAGCGGGCGTCTCGCTAGTGGCAAGCATTCCGGCGGTCGATGAATTTCCCATGGCTGTGTGGGAACGCCTCAGATCGCAGGTTCTCGCAAAAAAAGGCGCCCACCTGTTGCGTTATGCGTCGAATCGCGGCGACGCCGATCTGCGCAAGGCAATTGCAGCCTATTTGTGCGATTTCAGAGCGGCGCGCTGTCATCCAGACCAGATTGTGATCGTCGGCGGCATGCAACAGGCGATGCTCATCAGCGCAATGGCGTTGCTCAATCCGGGCGAGCCCGCGTGGGCTGAAGATCCTTGTTATCAGCAGATCCGAAGGGTTCTAACCTTGGCCAGCGCTAAGATAGTTCCAAAGCCGCTCGACGACCAAGGAATCGTGATTGAGCGGTCACCCAGAGAACCACTGCCGAAGATCATTTACGTAACGCCTTCCCATCAGTTTCCTCTCGGCGTTACGATGAGTCTTCAGCGTAGGACCGCTTTGCTCGATTTTGCGCGTGCTAATCAAGCGCTTGTTTTCGAAGACGACTACGACGCGGAGTTCCGCTTTGCCGGGCCACCACTTCCCTCGTTGCAGGGGATCGATAACTCCGGCCGGGTGATTTACGCGGGAACGATGAGCAAAATTCTTTGTCCCTCTTTGCGTCTGGGCTACATCGTTGCGCCGCAGCCGTTGGTCGATTCGATGGCCAAGATCCGCAGCGCGATGGATCAACATTCGCCGGCAATTGATCAGGCAACGCTGGCGCGATTCATTACCGAGGGATTCTTCCTCAGTCACATAAAACGGATGCGGAAAATCTATTCCGAGCGACGAGACTTCTTCATCAAACAATTCAATACCCTGCTGGGTGACCGTTTCATTCTCCAGGTTCCGGAAGCCGGATTGAACATCGTCGCCTGGCTGAAGCGCGAGGAAGACTTCCCGATGATCAGGCGGATCACCCTCGAGATCGGTGTAAGGCCGTCATCGCTGTCATTCTTTTGCATTCAGGCGAAGTTAAAGCCGGCGTTCCTCTTCGGTTTTGCGGCGTGGACGCCAGCACAGATTCGGGAAAGCCTTGTTAAACTCGCATCCGCACTCAAGGCAAAGGGAATTTAATCTTCAGTTGGGATTGCTACTGCTTCTTGTGCGCGATCGTGTGATCTAGTCACAAGATCCAGTTAGCGAACTTCTATAAGACCACCCTGGAATGTGATCAGTGATTTGCATATCGCCGTAGCACGAGAGCGATGGGCAGGCCGACGCAGAACATGTGAATGACCAGCTGCGACCACCCCATCGGGGGCTTGAATAGGATCGGCGTATGCAGATAAAGGCTGCGAAACCACGACAGGAGCAGCACCGTACCGAAATTATTGACCACAAAAACCGCCAATCCATAAAGCAGTCCCGCCGGCACCGCGTGCCGAAGCAGGGCCGGATGACGCCGGCTTAAGACATAGAAAACCGTCGCTACGGTCAGTGCCATTGTGAAATGCAGGACGAGACCTAGAGCCACTGTCCCAAGTCCGCCTTCATAGGCGCTCCTTCCCAGCAGCCCGCCCGCCACGCTTTTCAACACGCGCGTTGGCGTCGCACCGGACAAGATCCCCGCATTAATGCATGCCGCGGTGAGGTCGAGCACACCAACAAGCGCGCCTGCGTACAGGATAGGTTTGAGACTTTTTATAACACTGGGGAAGGGCCGAATTGGCGAGCGCAGCCGGGCGGTTCATCCTGTCGAACGCCCGGCTGCTCCACGTCGACTACGGTGCTTCGAGGTATGTCCCCTGGTCGGCGATCGCCAGCCATCGGTTGCCGTCGTGCGTGTAGGTCACGCCCGTCAGCGTGCGCTGGTGGAAGCCGATCCTCGGGATGTCGTACGTTGCGTCGTACAGGATGAACGCCGACTTGCAGCCGTCGACGACGCGGTACAGTTCAGTCCAGGCCCAGATCGCCTCGCGGTTGGCGAAGTGCGGCTCGAGGGCGCGCATGATGGCGTCGATGCCGAAGCGCACTGCACCGCTCGCGAAGACCGTCACCGCGCGGGGGTCATGGCCCTCGCGGAAGGTCTCGCGGTCGTAGTCGCGGAACGACTCCATGTCGGTCCTCTGCGCCAGGTCGAACTGCTCAGCGCACCCCTGTGCGGTGGGTTCGGACGCTGATGCGGCCGACACCCCCGTGAGCGCGAGCAGAACACCAACCGCCACCGCCATTGCGAGATGCCCTCTCCGGTGCTCCATGTCTCTCTCCTTGTTCATGTTTTTGTCTTTGTTCTTGTCCATGTCTGTCTCCTTGTTCATGTTTTCCTCTTTGTTCGCCGCGCGTCTGCTTGGGCTCAATACCCAGTTAGCGATTTTCAACAAACCCACTTTACCTACCGAATCGGTCCTTAACACGGCACGTCCGGTTTGGTTTCCGGGTAGGCGCACGCATCACGTGGCGGGCCTGTGTGAGATCATCGCGGACAATCTCAGTAAAGCGGGATGGAGTTTGGGCTGTTGTCCCAGCGATTGATTCCAACGGGCGAACGTTGCACGTGCTTTTCAAGTCACCCGGACCAACGTAGAGTACGGCCCGTAACGAGCGCTTCGTCAAGGCGCGCAGAGTGAATCCAACGAACTTCTTGACCGAGCTGAAGCGGCGCAACGTCTACCGCGCGGCGGTCGCTTACGGAGTCGTTGCATGGTTCCTCACGCAGCTCACGACACAGGTCTTCCCGTTTTTTGAAATTCCGAATTCCGCAGTGCGTTTTGTGGTCATTGCGCTCGCGATCGGATTTCCAATCGCGATGCTACTCTCCTGGCTCTACGAATTGACCCCCGAAGGAATAGTGCGGACGGAAGATCTCGATCCGGTACAGGCGAGATCGGTTCAACGCGCCACCGGCCGGATCCTCGACTTCATCATTATCGGGGTGCTGCTGCTGGTTATCGCGATGCTGATCATTGGGCGACATCCGTTTTACACGCAGACTGGCGAGTCGATTTCTCAGAAAAGCATCGCGGTACTCCCCTTCGAGAATCTGAGCGAAGATAAAGCGAACGCCTATTTTGCAGACGGCATCCAGGCTGAAATCCTGACCAAGCTCGCTGGCATCGGCGACCTGAAAGTGATCTCGCGTTCTTCCACAGCCAAATACAAAAGCAAACCAGAAGACCTGAAGACAGTGTCGCGCGAACTCGGCGTGGGCACCGTACTGGAAGGCAGCGTGCAAAGGGCTGAAGGCAGGGTCCGGGTAAACGTGCAGCTACTCAACTCGCGCGTCGACGCGCATCTTTGGGCAAAGAGTTATGATCGCGAGTTAAAGGATGTTTTCGCTGTCGAAAGCGAGGTCGCACAGGAGATTGCCGACACACTGCGGGCGAAGCTTTCTCAGGGCCAGTCTGATGCTCTGGCCGCAGCTCCCACGCGTGATACGGAAGCCTATGACCTGTTTCTGAAGGGTGAATACGAGGAGCGCCAGGCAGAAAACGCGCTGAGCGCCGAGCTCTTTGACCGCGCCCAAGCGCTTTATCGCCAGGCACTCGGACGTGATGCGAATTTCGCACTCGCCTATGCCCGGCTCGCCTACGGCGAGCTATATCGGCATTGGTTTGTCAGTAATCTGACCCCGGCGGAGCTGGCAGAGATAAAGCCTAACATCGACCGCGCACTGGCGATCGCGCCGGATTCGCCGGATGCACATCTGGCGCTGGCGCTGTTTTATTACTGGGGCTATCGCGACTATGATGCAGGGTTGAGCGAGCTCGACCGGGTCAGCGAACTCCAGCCCAGCAGCTCCATTAGTCGGTATTACCGGGCTGCGATCTACCGCCGCCGCGGTGAATGGAAACGATGTCTTGCCGAATTCGAGCGCGCGGCGGAACTCGATCCGCGAAATTTTCAGATTCCCACCGAGATTGGTTCGACTTACACTAATCTTCGCCAGTGGAATGATGCTGAGCGCGCACTCACCCGCGCGCTAGCTCTAGATCCGCATAATGCACTGGCCGCGCGGTTCCTCGCCGTCACGTACATCAACAGCACCGGCGACAGCTGGCGCGCCAGACGAGCCTTCGAGGGAGTGCCGCCAGAAAGCAAAATAAGCGTTGCCAGCGCTTGGGGCACCGTTTCGGTGATGGTGGACGAGCGTGTATACCTCGACGTAATCGAGAGAAACTTCGCTGATGCTCTTAGAGCCTGGGACGTTGCGTCGAGCAACACTCCCGAAGCGCGTCTGCGCCAGCTGGCGGCGCGAGTCGGGATTCACGTGCTTGCCGGCCAAGGAGCGGGAGCACAATCGGAGTGTGAGCAAACGCGTGCTTTACTCGAAGCCCGTTTGGTCGAACGGCCAAGAGACCGGATGTCGTTGATAGCGCTAGCCTGGGTTTACGTTTGCCTCGGGCGTGACGCCGACGCAATCCAGGTTGCGCGGCAGGCCGCAGATTCACTGCCAGTCGAAAAGGATGCGGTTGCCGGCCGTTTTTTTCTTGCTGGACTAGCCGAAATTGAAGCGCACACCGGCAAGCCTGAGCAGGCTGTAAAGATACTTCGCCAACTGATTACAGCCCCTGCCGGACAAGTCGTTTCCGTTGCGCGCCTGAAGATCGATCCTATCTGGGACCCAATCCGGAATAATCCAGATTTTCAAAAGCTCCTTTCCGAATCCGAGCGGGAAACGATTTACAAGTAGTCGCCACCGCTCGCGCCGAAAAAACCGATCTGGATCGCTGACGCACGCCCGTGACAGCGGAAAGCGTTTTGTTGTGCGTGCGAAGAGGGATGGTTGGTGTTGAATTAATTTGTTATTGGCCGGCGCTATTGTGGGCGACAGCGGCACGCACGAGCGCCTTTAGATACGACTCGTTACTCGTTTATAGCACCGCCCTCGTTGAGATCGATTGCCCGCGACGCTTTTGCCTCAAGGCCGCTATTGAAAAGATGGTGCGGGTCCGGCAGTGATGCCCCTTTAAGAAAGCTAATCTTGATATGGTCCTTGAATGCCCCGAGCGCGCATACGTTGCCCTAGGCGCTCCAAACGGCAGTATTCCACTTGAACTCTTCTTTTAATGCCGGGTCCGCGTCACTGATGACTTTACGCACGTGGGCCATCGTTCGGCCGCGCCAGCCGGCGAGCCCCGCGATTTGCTTGTCGATTTGCTTAGATGCACTCAAGGTGAACTTTATCACTCTTTGAACTCGCCCGCATGTTCGTGCATTTCGATCACGTTGCCCCCCTTCATCGTAAACGCAAATCACCAGCTTCATGTGAGTTGCTGTAGAACTTTGCGTTGCCGATTGCGGCGTCGCCGCAGCAGCCTGCGCACTCCCCACACGATGAGAATTAGTACCGCAACCGCAATAATCGCCAGCGCCAGAAGGTTGTGAATGGGATGGTAAAGAATGTAGTTCGGATGCCGCGCGTAGAAGCCGTTGAAGCGTTCAAATGCGGCTGGCAACGCTATCAAGTCTTCTCTCGCCAACTCGAGCCGGTGTTCATTGGGATGATGGTGAGATCCGAATCGGTAGGCCTGTCCGGCCGTGTTCAATTCGATGTGGCCGCCCAGGATATGGGTAAGCGGCCGCGTCTTCAGAAACTCGACAACCCGGCGGGCGCTTTCGTGGTAAGCCGCGGCATCTTCAATCAGGAGTCGACCCGGCATGAGGAAATCTCCGGAAAAAAGAATCCCCGTTCTGTTGTCGTAGAATGCCACGTGCGTCGAGTGGTGTCCTGGCGTCGGAATTACGTCCACAGTTCGATCGCCCAAATCCAGGTGAGCAATCTCATTTGGCCAGTTAGTGAAACCGAAGAACGCTCGAACTCCCTCCAAATCTATGGGCACGACTTGGACCGATGGAAGAGACGCGAACTGAGGATCGCCTGCGCGATGATCGAGATGCCTGTGGGTGTGCGCCACCAGGAGCGGAAGTTTTTGGTGATCCTTATCCGGCAATAGCTCCAAGATCGTTTTCGCCAGGGGCATCTTTTTCGGGTCCGCGACGGCGCCAGTGTCGATCAGAAAAGCCTTGTCCGAGCCGACGAGAAGGTAGAGAAAATTCGCTTCGAAGCTTGCGCAAGGACTCTGGCGCAAGATAAACGTTTGGGGCTCGTAGGAATGGACTTGAAGAGGGTCTTGCGGAGTTGCAGTGCAATCTGGAGCGCCTTCGTTCCAGTGCACATCTAACGATCCAGATACTGGCTGGGACCAAGCCGATGTGGCGATAAAAAGGAGTCCAAGAGTAAACAGTTTTTCAATGACAACCAGTCGGTGCGCCCAACCACGATTCGGCGAAAGTTTGTAAAGCGTTTCGTATAATTCCCAGCTCATGAGAGAGCGCTGATCGTGACGTAGTATCCATCCGGATCCCGGAGTGAGAACTCCCTTGTTTGAGTGTTCGGGTTCACGTGGGGCTCCTCCTCGAATCGGGCGACGAGAGCGCGTGCCCTGTTCAGCGCCTGGTCGTAGTCGTCGACGCGGAAGAACAAGAGGAGCCCATTGCCAGGAGACGCCTCATCCGGGCTCATCAAGGAGGGATGCTCGTGCGCGCCCCACTGGTGCAGGCAGAGCAACACGGTTCCATCCGTATCCAGTATCTGACCGAAGTCGTCATGGCCCGGCGGCGTCTCTGGCTGGCCGAAGAGCGACTGGTACCATTTGAAGCTGCCCGGAACGTCACTTACGCCGATGATCGTCCATGTGCGTTTCATCGCGTTTCACAGCGGCTAGCGGTTCGCTGCATCGCCTGGTTAGGCCTTGTTAACATTGACTGCGAGTCATGGCATTTTGAATTCTTTCCAGCGCCGTTCCTGCTCCTCAGGTGGAACATCCTCGACGTGTGTGGCAACCCACCAAATGTTGCCGCAGGGGTCTTTGATGCCGCCATACCGCTCACCGGAAGGCAACGTCATCATCGGAAAAATAGAAACTCCGCCGGAGCAGAGCGCGCGATGATAGACTGCGTCGCAGTCCGCCACATACAGGTAAATTGAGGTGGGCATCGGCCCAAACTCTGGGGTGGGGTCGGCCAGCATGAGCATCGAGTCTCCGATTTGCATCGTGGCGTGCATGATTGCGCCATCTGGCCGCTTTTGCTGGAAGATCAACTCGCCCTTGAACGCTGCGGAAATGAACTCGATCAACCGCGATGCGCCTTGGGCAAATAGGTAGGGAGTAATGGCGTGGAACCCTTCAGGAATTGGCTTTATAGACATTTGTTTGTGCAGGGTTGGTTCTCGGCGCAGAACGGCATGGGCTTTAACTACATTTCGGCTGCATTTGCAGCCTAATTCTTGATCTGACGAGGGGAATGTGCGGCAAAAGGCTGCATGGCGAGAATTGTGCCGAATCATTCGGCACTTAGGAAGCGGAATCCACCTCTTGGAAAAAATCGCCCGCTGATTTCTGGTGCCCCGCGTCATTTACTCGTCATGGGTGACGTTCACGTTGACTGTGGGCTGACGGGTTTTGGTGAAGGTGGCGCTCTTTCTCGACCCCATACGAAATTACTCGGCAGCATCCCGATATTATTTAGCGCGCCACCGAGTAAATTGTCCATACCATGGTTCGATATGCTGATAGTTTTTCCCTACTCAGGGCGCGCGCCTTGTTTTTTCGTGACGCCAAGCTTGGGCCGGACGGCGGCTATGGCGATCGTTGGGTGCGCGTCGAAACGAAACCAATTCCTTTTTATTTTCCAAATTGGCCGTCGCGCGTGGCTGCGGCGCGCTTGCACGATCTGCATCACATCGCCACTGATTACGAAACGGATTGGCCGGGCGAAGCAGAAATTGCCGCGTGGGAAGTTGCGAGCGGCTGCGCGCGCTATCATGCAGCGTGGATTCTTAACGTTGGCGCATTCGGTGCCGGGCTTGTCGTCGCACCGAGGAGACTTTTTCGCGCGTTCCTGCGCGGACGCCACACAAAGACAAACTTATATAAGAGTGGCTTCGATGAATCGCAGCTTAATACTGTCACAGTCGGAATGTTACGCGATCAACTCGGGTTGCGTGCGCCGCTTCCATCCGCCAGTGCCACCGACGTTGGGCTGTTCCTTCTTTGGTGCATCCCATCCGTACTTGCTTGGCTGCTTTTTCCGTTTCTCACTGTCATCCTTTTCTGGCCGATCGCGCGTTTTATGAAAACTCAGCCCCAACAACGTTTTCTGCTGCTCATTTTCGCGCTTTTCAGCAGCCTGATCGCCGTGACATTGCTATTCGCGCAGTCGCAGAAATCCCCGGACATCGCAAATAAGGAAACGAAGTCAGGCAAAATGGAAAAGACGGAAAACGAGGCGACCGGAGTCAACGACTTTGACTTCCTAATTGGTAGCTGGCGTGTTCATCACCGGCGTTTGAAGGAGCGACTTGCTCGTAATCACGACTGGATCGAGTTCGATGGGACGTGCGTGATGCAAAGGATTCTTGGAGGCGTCGGTAACATGGATGAGAACGTCCTCGATTTCCCAGGCAGCGCTTATCGCGCGGTGACATTACGCATCTATGATGCGGCGAAGAAACAATGGTCGATCTGGTGGATCGACGGCCGCAACCCAAGTCATCTCGATCCACCTCTGGTCGGCGGATTCAAAGATGGCGTTGGAACGTTTTACGCCGACGATACGTTCATAGGAAAACCAATTCGTGTGCGCTTTCTTTGGACGGACACCATGTCTGACACGCCGCATTGGGAACAGGCCTTCTCAGTGGACGGAGGGAAAACTTTGGAAACCAATTGGACGATGGATTTCACCAAGGCTCCCACGAGCGCACGCACTTGCTGCCCCGTGGTCGAGCTTCGGCAATACACCTTGAAGCCGGGCAAGCGCGACGTACTGATCGGACTTTTCGAGCAGGAATTCATTGAGACTCAGGAAGCTACCGGCATGACAGTCATCGGGACCTTCCGCGACATGGATAATCCTGATCGCTTCGTCTGGCTTCGCGGCTTCACCGACATGCCGACCCGCGCGCGAGCGCTGCAGGAGTTTTATGGCGGGCCGGTCTGGAAAGCGCATCGCGAGGCCGCCAACGCTACCATGATCGACTCCGACAATGTCTTGTTACTACGTCCAGCGCGGCTCGCGTCCGGGTTTTCGCTCGAAAATACCAAGCGGCCACCGCCTGGAACCAAGGAGATTTCGCATGCTCTGGTGGTCGCGACCATTTACTATCTTGATCCATCGGCGGGAGCCGACTTCGTCGATTTCTTTGAGCGTGCGCTCAAGCCCCCTCTGTTGGAGGCCGGCGCTTCGATCCTGGCCTATTTTGTTACCGAAAATCACCCAAATACTTTCCCGGCGCTGCCAGTCCGCGAAGACACGAATGTTTTTGTTTGGTTTTCACACTTTTCGGATCGAGCGGCCTACGACCATCACGCGGTCGCTCTTGCTAACTCCGCCCGTTGGAGCAAAGAGATCGCAGAAGAATTGGCCGTTCGGCTGAAAGGGAGTCCGGAAGTATTGAAGCTCTCGCCGACGGCGCGCTCACAACTGCACGATTGATGTGTTCCGATCTGCGTCGGATTTCGCTTGCCGCGCCCGGCAATGTTCTGCGTAAATATGATTGTAGTGAGGGTACGCTTCGCTGCGAGCGAAAGGAGCCCCCATTCGGTTTTTCTCTCTGCAAACGAATGCGCCCCGTTTGCAGACGCACTGCCGCCCGGAATGACTTGCATGCTCTGTAGTGTTTAGAACCCGTGCGATTGACGAGGTGAAGCGCAGAATAGCCGAATTCCGCGCTGCCGCCTGGTCCCGCCATTTGACACACGCCCGCAGCTCTTCACGCAGTTTGATTTGCTGTTGAGGAGCGAGTTGGACATGAATTGCTTGTAAACCAGCTTCATCGTAAACGCGGATTACAGCGCGATGTGACCGGCTGCGAAACTTTGCGTAACCGATTGCATTGTTGATTGCATCCGGTTCGCCGCACCACAGCCGACCGGATCGCAAGTACTTCAAAGTCAGATTCCAAGAACACCGATGCGAATTTAGCTCTCTTCACGGCCTGGCCAATTATTACGACTTACTCAACGCAAGATCGGCCCTCAGATTCGACCGAATCTTGCGCATGCCCTTGAACAAGTCAGTCGGTTGAACCGACATTACTTAGAAGCAGGCGAAAGCACTCTGGACAATTGAGCCCCCACAAAGTCCAAGTCTAAATTATTCGCTTGGCGACTTGAGGTATTCCTGCAAATTTACGGCTCGGAACTATGAAAACCGAAGACGATTTGCTAGAGGCGCTTGCGCGCTATTCCCTTGAGAGTACGGGAGCTTCAGAAGAGCAGATTGGTCTAATGATGCACAAGTTCCGAACACAACTCATGGCAAAGCTAAAAACAAAGCCTGCCAAGTTACTAACTGACGAGGAGTATGCGGAGGGGTTTCAGCAAATGAACAAAGAAGCTGCGGTCTTCTTACAGTATCTTATGACTCATGACTCTGGAAACCTGCCGATCGAGCTTCGAGGAGAAAACAATTAATCGGTCTGGCTTTCCTCTCCACGTTTACGAAATCCGCCCGCGTAAGATCATCGCGCATTCGACAGTCAAACTTCCCTAGAATTCGGCCACCGTCACTAAAAGTGTATCTGCAGCCGACCAGCGGACGAATCGTGATTCGTGTCGATCCCTTGTGTGACGTCGTCACGATTGCGACCTTGTGTTGATCCAAATCGGTAACGACTTACGCCAAGTGGGCAACAAGCGACCAAGTCAATCTAGTTTGAAGCAAGCAACGCTCTACCAAATGAGCTAAGACTCGGATTTAGCTTTCGACGGCGAAGACCATACTCCTGTGTTACTTGGCGTTTGGCGGCTGAGTAGCAACTCCGCGATGTCGAGCACCTTTGCTTTTTCCCCTCCCTGCGTGCCGGCCATGCCGTCGGTCATCATGTTCAAACAAAACGGACAGGCCGTCGCAAGCGTGCGTGCGCCGGTAGCGATCGCCTCCTGCGCACGCAGACAGGAGACGCGCTGCGCGGGTGATTCGTCGAACCACATCCGACCCCCGCCTGCACCGCAACAGAAAGTTTTTGTTCCGTGACGAGGCATTTCGCGAAACTGCGCGTCCGTAGCAGCACCAATCACCGTGCGTGTCGCATCGACTTCCCGGTTGACGCGAGCCAAGTAACACGGATCATGCAAGGTGACCGGCTCGCCGGTACTGGTGCCGTTGCTCAAGCGTCCCGCCCCGATCAGTTCTGCGAGCAGCTGCGAGTGATGTTGCACTTCGTACTGGCCGCCGAACTGCGGATATTCATTCTTCAGTGTGTTGTAACAATGCGGACACGGTGTCACGATCTTCTTCGCCTTGTGGCGGGTAAGCGTCTCGACATTGGCCTGCGCGAGCTGTTGGTAAAGAAACTCATCGCCGATTCTCCGCGCGGGATCGCCGGTACAGCTTTCCTTCGCGCCAAGCACCGCGAAATTTACTTTGGCTTCCTTCAATAACTGTGCCGTCGCGCGCGCGACTTTCTGCGCACGCGGATCGAAGGATGCGGCGCAGCCGAGCCAGAGCAGATATTCGAAATCAGGATTTACGTCGACCGTCGGAACGTCGAGGCCTTCCGCCCAAGCCAGGCGTTCAGAGTTAGGCCGGCCGTAGGGGTTGGATTGGTTACTAATTTGTTGCAGCGCCTTAGCAGGCGGGCCGGAGAGTTTGCCTTCGCCGACCAAGTCTCGTCGCATGTCGCTAATCAAATCGACATGTCCGATCAATACGGGACACTCTTCAACGCACGCCTGGCACATTGTGCAGGCCCAAAGCGTTTCATCACGGATCGTCGTATGCACATCGCCGCCGCCGCGCGACATCAGACCACGCAAATCAATAACAACAGCTTTGGGCGACAGAGGTTTGTTGCTCGCGGTCGCAGGACATGCATCTTCGCAGCGACCGCACTCCATGCAGGCATCGAGGCTGAGCAGTTGTTGGCGAGTGAAATCGACTATGGTGTTTACTCCAGTGCGGCCCGTCCGCTCCACTTCTTCTATCGTTAGGGGAACAAGCGCGCCCATTGGCCGTTCGGGTCGCCCGGCGATATTAGCCGGGCCGGTGATGACGTGAAGGAAACGAGTTACCGGGATAGTGGCAAAGAAAGCCGCGACCAGAATCGCATGTAGCCACCAAGCCACGAGGTGAAACGTTCGGGCGGTCGAAATGTCTAGTCCCCTCAGTAGTGTTGTGTCGATCAACCAGCCGACGGTTGACCAATGTGCGAGCCACGGTTGGACGTGGGTGTAATGCATGCGCAGCGCTTCCACTGCAAAGCCGGTTACAGCTAACGAGAGAAGTAATCCTAGCAGCCACCAATCGCTCTTGTTGTGGCCAAGGCTCGGCTT
>JBKOWV010000203.1:0-26307 GCA_046724585.1 Verrucomicrobiota bacterium | reverse complement strand
ATTGTTGGAGCGCGAAAGTCTTGCCGCAACGTGGTACGAACTGAGCCGTATTTACCGGCGCTGGGAGGCGCGGAGCGAGATTCGCGGCGGCTATTTTGTTGGCGGCGTTAGCGGCGAACAATTCGCGTTGCCGGAAGCGATCGGCCTATTACGCTCCATTCGCAAGGCGCCGCCGAACAGGGAGCTGATTGCGCTGAGCGCGGCCGATCCGCTGAATTTGCAAGGCATTCTGACGCCCGGGCCACGAATTGCCTCGCTTACGCCAAATCGGATTGTGTTTCGCGATGGATTTCCACTGGCGGCGCTGGAGGCGGGCGAGGTTCGGAAGCTCGCCGCGAGTCCGCCCGATGCCGGACTGAGCGAGGATTCGGTTTCCGATTTGCAAATCGAAACGGCTCTCAAAGTCGGAAAACTTCGTGCTTCGTTGCGGCCGTACTACAAGTGAACCAAAGGGCGTGGGTCCTGTGGCCGCTTCGCTATGCGAAGCGACGCTGAGCTGTTTGGCACACGTGCACCACGCGTCTCACCCGCCTTCGCGCAGCTACGGCGCGGCAGGCAGAGACGCGGCTACAACTATTTCTTAACGATCTCGGCGTTCTCGATCATCGCGATCCCGCCGCGCTCGGCCAGCTTGCCTTTCAGCGTGATACTTTTGCCGCAGTATTCGGCAAGCTGATCGTTCATCGGCTTATGTTCGCCAACGACGAGGTATGCTTTGCCCTCGCTAACAATGCCGACCGGACCACCGCTTTTGATACATTTAGCCCCGCAGGATTGACCATGTTTCTTACCCACGGCGTTATGATCGACGTAACACATCACATCGACGACTTCGCCGGTGACCGTTTTTTCAGCGGACGCGCTCAGATCCTCTTTTCCGTGCTCGTGCTCTTGTGCAATCGCCAACGGCGAGAACGCCAGAGATGCGATGAAAGTTGCGACTACTGCAACTTTCAAGACGGTCGGTTTATTGGTTGGATTAAACATGATATAAGTGTGGGCGGCTCGATGCGTTGGTCAATAGCCCTACCCTCGCTTCTCGATCAGATCGGCGAACTGGTCGAAGAAGTAGGTGGCGTCGTGCGGGCCGGGCGCGGCTTCGGGGTGATATTGCACGCTGAAGATCGGCAATTCCTTGTGCCGCATCCCCTCGACGGTGCCGTCGTTTAGATTGATGTGCGTTACTTCCGCATTCGAGGGCAACGACTCTGGATCGACAGCAAATCCGTGATTCTGCGCGGTGATCGCAACCTTGCCGCTCCGCAAATCTTTCACTGGCTGATTCGCGCCGCGATGCCCGAACTTTAATTTGAAGGTCGATCCGCCGAACGCGAAACCGAGAATTTGATGCCCAAGACAAATTCCGAAAATCGGTTTCTTGCCCATCAAATCGTGCACCGCCTGGTGGGCGTAGGGCAGCGCGGCTGGATCGCCGGGGCCGTTGGAAAGAAAGATTCCGTCGGGATCGATGGCCAGCACTTCGTCCGCAGTTGTCGATGCCGGGACAACCGTCACGCCGAAACCTTTCTGGCGCAGCAGGCGCAAGATGTTTTGCTTGATCCCATAATCGTAGGCCGCGATCCGGAACCGAATCGGCGGCAGCGGACGTTTGCTTCCGCCGTTGCCAGACGCAATCGTCCATTGTGCGCTGAGTTTGTCGTCGGGATCCCATTGGTAAATCTCGGCTGTCGACACTTCGCGCACGTAATCCATTCCGATTACGCCTTCCCCTTCGATCGCCATTCGCGTCGCATCCTCGGGCGAAATTTCTTCGGTCGTCAAACAAGCTTTCATCGCGCCGCGGGTGCGCAAATGTCGGGTTAGCGCGCGGGTGTCGATTCCCTGAGCGCCGGGGATCTTCCATTTTTGCAAATATTCACCGAGCGACATTTCGGAGCGCCAATTGCTTGGGACGTCAGTCAACTCTTCGATGACGAATCCGCGCACGTGCGGCGAGCGACTTTCCTGGTCGAGCGAATTGGTCCCATAATTTCCAATCAAGGGATAAGTCATCGCCACGATCTGACCGCGATAGGATGGATCAGTCAGGACTTCCTGATAACCGGTCATGGCGGTGTTGAAACAAGCTTCGCCAACTCGGGTACCGGTTGCGCCAAATGATTTGCCCTCGAAATACCGACCGTCTTCGAGAGCTAGGAGAGCGCGCATGTCACTGCGGACTGTCGATCTTCGCGCGCCATTTTCAAATCGGTTAAAACGCTGAACCGTTAAAGCGAAACCAGCATTGTCATTCTGAGCGAAGCAAAGAATCTCTGGTTGAATGGTTCCGACAGCGCCGACATGGCAATCAGAGATGTTTCGCTTCGCTCAACATGACGAGATAGGCTGTTGCCTGCGTCACGCATCAAGGAAAAACCCGGATCGAAAGTTCGATCCGGGTTTTTCGAAATTTTACCCCGCTGATGCCGTTTAGGCGGATCTCCCGTTCCCTTTTAGTAACGGGTGGATGACCGTCGCCGCAGCGTCTGACTTCCAATTAAGGCCTGTCATGTTCTCCAACGACTCAGCCTCCGTAAGTTAGCCAATTATCGGTCCGGGAATCCCACCTGTAATCTCGAACATCGCAGGGTAAATGTTGCATCCCGAAAACGCTCGGGACTCCTGAGAGCCGTTGATTGAGAGTTGAGAGAAAAGCACTGGTTTCCTGCCCAACCCTCAACGAACGGCTCTCACGCTCTCAAAGAACTATTCCCGCAGGGTGACGCCCAACTCGCGCTTTAGTCGCTCGCGAATCCTCGCATGCACCTCGCTCACCTCTTCATTTCTCAGTGTGCGACTTCGGTCTCGATATGTCAATCGATATGCGAGCGACTTTCCTGCCCCTCCGATTTGTTCAGTGAATAAGTCGAACAGATCCACGCGTTCCAAGAGCGGCTCGCGTGGTTCTTCAATGGTGCGCAAAATTTTCTCGTGCGAAATTTCGTCAGGCACAATCATTGCGATATCGCGCGTGATCGATGGATAGCGATCGAGCTCTCGGAATTTTTTTGCAGATTCGCCTTTGGCCAAGAGAACATCGGCATACAGCTCGGCAATGAGCACCGAACCCGGCGCGCTCGATTTGCTCGCTGAGAGTTGCCCGCTGAAACCGATCAGCTGATCGCCGGACCAAACTTCGACTGCGAGCGCAAGGTCAGCGAATTTTCCCGGCCGAAACGACAGATTTGGAACAACGCATTCGAGCGCGCCCTTGAGATCAAACAAGTCGAGGCTGCGTTTTGTCCGCAATCGCCAATTCGGCGTGCTCGCGACATTTCCCCAGAGCAAAATTCCGAGATGTCGTTCCTCTTTTCCAGATGGCGGGATGAATGCCCGGCCGATTTCAAAAATGGAAACACTTTCGGCCCCGGCGCGAATATTTCGTTCAAGCACTCCGAGCAAACCGCTGATCAAGCTTGGCCGCAGCGCGACGTGATCTTCGCTCAACGGGTTGCGCAGCTCGACCGCGCCTTCGCTGAAAGCGGAGGCGCTTCTCGAAATCAATTTTGACGTCCGCACTTCTGAGAAACCGGATCCCGCCAGTCGCTCTCGCAGAAACAGTGTTTCGAGATCGTGTGAGCGATCAGCCGCGCTCACCGGCATGAAACGGCCGCGCGTCGTCCCCGGAATCTTATCTATTCCATACGCGCGGACGACCTCTTCGATTAGATCGACCTCGCGCTGCAAATCCCGCCGATAGCTTGGAATGTTCCACGTTCCACCCTTGCTTGTGCTCTTCGTTTTCTTTAGCCCGAAGTGCGTGAGAATTTCATCAACGGTTTTTGGGTTAATTGCGACGCCGACTACGCGATCACATTTCTCGTAACTCAATGAAACGTTAGCTGGATTGGCCGGAAGTTTACCGGCAACGTGAATTTCGTTTGCCGGTGTTCCGCCAGCGATCTCGCGCATCAATTCGGTCGCGCGATGGGACGCTCGCAAAATCATGTCCGGATCCACGCCGCGCTCGAATCGATAACTCGCGTCACTCGATAAATTTAAATTGCGCGCCGTCCGGCGAATACTTGCCGGCAGGAAATAAGCGGCTTCGAGCAAAATATGTTTGGTCGAATCGGTCACAGCCGTTTCTTCGCCACCCATCACCCCGCCGATTCCAACGGCACGCTCTTGATCGGCGACGACACAGTTGTCCTGTTTGAGCGAGTAAGTCTTTCCATCGAGGGCGAGAAATTGCTCGCCGTCGCGCGCAAGCCGCACATTGATGCCGCCCGTCAATTTATCAGCATCGAAAGCGTGCGTCGGTTGGCCGAGCTCCAGCATTACGAAATTGGAAATGTCGACGATGTTGTTAATGGAGCGAATGCCGACGCTCTCGATCTTCGCGCGCAACCATTGCGGGCTCGGGCCCACTTTCACATTGTCGATCTTGCGCACCGAGAAAAATGGACATTCGCGGGTCGCGGCGATGGTCACCCCTGATTTGTTGATCTCGATCTTCGCTTCGCGTGGCATTGACTTCAGCTTCTTTCCGCTCAGTACCGCGATTTCGCGGGCGAGACCAAAATGGCTCAGTAAATCGCCCCGGTTAGGCGTGATCTCGACGTCGAGAATCGTGTCCGCGGGAAAAAGATCGGCGATCGGCGCGCCGATTTTTGCATCTGGCGACAAAATCAACAGGCCGGACGCGTCTTCGCCGAGGCCGAGTTCGATCGGGCTGCAGAGCATTCCTTCCGATTCGACACCACGCAGTTTGGTTTTTCGAATCTCAGTTCCGTTCGGCAACTTTACTCCCGGCAACGCCAGCGGAACCTTGTCGCCGACTTTGTAATTGGTCGCGCCGCAAACGATTTGGCGTTTCGTGCCGCTGCCGTCGTCCACTTCACAAACTGCGAGCCGATCAGCATTCGGATGGCGCGACGACGCGGTGATTTGCGAAATGATCACCTTGTCGATCTTCGCCCCGCGCGTCTCGATGTTTTCGGTTTCAATGCCAGCGCGGGTCAGCAATTCCGCGATCTCTTCCGGATCTTTTGGGAGATCGACGAATTCGCGCAGCCAATTAACGGAGAATTTCATTTCGTCTCAATGTCATATCGAGCGAAGTCGAGACATCTCTCAACAATAGCATCCAGAGATACCTCGACTCCGCTCGGAATGACAAAAAAGGGCTCATGCGAACTGGCGGAGAAAACGCAAATCGTTTTGCGCGAAGAGCCGAATATCGGGAATGTCGAACAGGATCATCGCGAGACGATCCATGCCGAGACCGAACGCATAGCCGGTCCATTTCTCGGGATCGTAAGCGTCGTCGCCGCGCGCTTTGTTGACCGCATCGAAAACGGCCGGATGCACCATGCCGCAACCGGCGACCTCGATCCACTGCTCGCCGCGCTTCAGAGCTTTTGATCGCACATAGACCTCCAAACTCGGCTCGGTAAACGGAAAATAGTGCGGGCGAAATTGCACTTCGGTTTCGGAACCAAATAGTTCTCGCAGGAAGAATTCGAGCTCGCCTTTTAAATCCGCGACACTGACGTTTTCATCGACATACAGTCCTTCGATCTGATGGAACTGTGCGCTATGCGTCGCGTCGACTTCATCGCGCCGATAGGCGGCGCCCGAGGCAATCACGCGGAGGGGAGGCGGCGTGGATTCCATCGCGCGGATTTGCACGGTTGAAGTATGCGTTCGCAACAGTCGCCCGTCGGACAAATAAAACGTGTCCTGTTCATTGCGGGCAGGATGGTCGGGTGGCGTATTCAGAGCATCGAAGCAGTACCACTCCGTTTCGATATCGGGACCTTCGGCGAGGGCAAAGCCCATTCGTCGAAAAATTTGAATTCCACGCTCGTGCATTTGGTGAAGCGGATGCAGAGAACCGATCTCATGTGATGTTCCGGGCAGGGAGATGTCGATCTTGGCGAGCGCGCCCGATTCTTTTTGTAAACGGAATTGCGCGTTGCGCGTTTCGATCGCGGCGGCGACGGCGTTGCGAACCTCATTGAGTAGTTTGCCAATGACTGGCTTCTCTTTCTTCGCGAGCGTTTTCATTTGCTCGCCCCACGAGGAAATGCTGCCGCTGCGTCCGAGATAGCGCACACGAACGGCATCGAGCGCTTTCTCATCGAGCGCGTTTTCGATTTCGCTCAAGGCGTCGTCTCGGAGTTGTTCGAGTGGGTGAGACATGGGTCCGAATTCGTTAAATCGTTAAAGCGTTACATCGTTATATCGGCAAATCGATTTACGATTTAACGAATCACGAATTACGATTCAACGGATCACGCCGCCTTTTTCGATTTGGATTTGCTTTCCAGCGCGCTCTTCGCTTGATCGACAATCGATTTGAATGCGGCTTCGTCCGTGACGGCCAGATCGGCGAGAATTTTGCGGTCGAGGCCGATCCCGGCGGCTTTCAGCCCTTCCGCGAAACGACTGTAGCTGATTCCGTGTGTGCGCGCTGCCGCGTTCAAGCGCTGGATCCAGAGATACCGGAACGTCCGTTTGCGTGTTTTGCGGTCGCGATAGGCCCAATACTGGGCTTTCATCGTCGCGTCTTTTGCGTAGCGGAAAAGTTTCGAACGGCGTCCGCGGTAACCCTTCGCTTTTTTTAAGATCCGTTTACGCCGCGCCCGGCTGGCCGGGGCATTGGTGGCTCTTGGCATTGTGTTTCGTCCCGAATCGCTTCGGAACTCCTCGTTCAGCGAGCTGTTGTTCCATTGTCGATCTTCGCGACCTCACTCGCTGACGCGGCCCCGCAGCGCGAGACCAGGTGCGCAGATCGTCACGACGCGGAGGCGTCGAGCGGGCAACATAGGGAGTGACTTGAGAATGACAACTGAAATTCCGGGGAAGGTCAAAGAGCCGTCGCCGCTCGAGGTCCAATTCCGAAAACACTGAATGGAATTTCATAATCACGCAGTGCTGGTATAATCCGCGGGTGCATTGGCTTGGTCGTTATCGCCTGTTAATCCTGGCGTCGATTTGCGTTTTTTGGACGGGCCTGATTTTTGTCGGTCATTTTTTTCCAACAACACCATTTCTCTCGATTCCGTGGCGCGGCGAACAGAGCTTCGAGGATTTGCTTCGACGCGAAGGCCGAAAAACCGCAGCGCCCAAGGATTTCGTTTTTCTGGGGATCGATCAGAGCACATTGCAATTGCCGCCGCTGACGCCCGAAGAAATCGCGAACAACCGCGCGTTTGAACTAATGACCGAGCGGCCTTTCCCGTGGTCACGCGAAGTATGGGCGCTTTTGCTCGACCGTTTGTTCGCAGCCGGTGCGCGCCTGGTCATATTCGATATGCTTTTCAATCCTCCTAACGATGGTGATCCGGCGTTTCATGTCGCGCTCGATCGCTACCGCGACAAAGTCGTGGTCGGCGCCAACTTCGACATGCAGAATCCCAACAAACTCCAGGAGATAACGCCCAACGACACGCTGATTCCGCCGCCGCAACTGCTGGATGACCGTGTCGGGTTCGTGAATTTCTGGTCTGATCCAATCGACGGAAAAATCCGCGCTGTGACCTATCGCGTGACTGATCGGCAGCTCGCCGATCTGCCAAGCGAAGAAATTTACGAATCTCTTTCGGCCCGCGCCTTGGCTAAGACTGGTCACGCGAATGATGTGCCGAATGATTTTCGTGGCCACATGATTCGGTTTACGGCGCTCGACGCATTCGAGCCACGGCCGCTCTACGAAGTTTTCGATCCGAAATTTTGGCATGCCAATTACGCCGACGGCGCGTTTTTTAAGGACAAAATCCTAATCGTCGGAGGGTCAGCGCAGGTGATGCACGACGTTTTCGACACGCCGATGAGCCCAACCACACCGGGGCCCGCGCTGCATTTGCAGGCAATGGCTGCGGCAATGAGTCACGAATTTCTGCGAGCCACGCCGCCTAAAGTCGGACTCGCGCTGGTGGGCGCGGCAGGGTTGGCGGCGTGGTTGTTGGTTGCCTTTTTGCGCCGGCCATTGCTTTGTCTTGGTGCGCTTGTGGTGATCACGGCTGCATATCTCGGCGCGGCGCGATTGTGTTACGACGGAACAGGACTGCTGCTTCTCACGGTTCCGGTCCTTTCGGCCCTGGTGTTGAGTGGATTATTTTCGCTTGGGTTGGAGTACGCACTCGAATGGCGTGAGAGGATACGCACCAGGCGTACGCTCGAACGTTATGTCTCGAAAAATTTGGTGAAGGAAGTTCTGGAAAATTCGGACAGTTACTACAGCTCTCTCCGTGGCGCGCGGGTGCCGGTGACGATCCTGTTCTCGGATTTGATTGGTTTCACTACGTTGTCCGAAAAAGCCGATCCCGAAGCATTGGTAGCGCAACTTAATGAATACCTCAGCGCAATGACTTCGGTCGTGTTCAACAACGGCGGCACACTCGATAAATTCATTGGGGATGCGATCATGGCCGTCTGGGGGAATGTGCGCAGCCTTGGCGTGACACAGGACGCCAAAAGTTGCGCACGCGCAGCGCTGCGAATGCGGCGCGAGCTCCAGCAGCTTAATGAAAAGTGGCGGGGTGAAGGCCGAATGGGACTCGGCATGGGCATCGGCATCAATCACGGCGAAGTAATTGTCGGCAATATTGGATCGCACGAGCACATGGATCCGACTGTCATTGGCGATTCGGTTAATCTGGCTTCGCGCCTCGAAGGGCTTACGCGAACTTACGGCCTCGATATCCTGGCTGGCGCGACGGCAGCGGAGCTAGTGCGAGACGAATTTTACATGCGGTCGGTCGCACGCGTGCAGGTGAAAGGCAAAACGAAGCCGGTGGATGTTTTTACCTTCATTGGCCCGCGCAATGAAGAGGTTGATCCAGAACTTCTCAAGTGGCTCGAGTCTTATGAAGACGGATTAGAAAAGTTTCGGGCACGCGATTTTACTGATGCGAAGATTTTATTCTCGCGTTTCCTCGAATTTTATCCGGATGATTTCCTTGCCAAAATGTATCTCGATCGCGCGCTCGAATACGAGCAACAGCCGCCGGACGAGGCCTGGGACGCGGTAGAAGTGTTCAAGAAAAAATAACCAGCCACGGATCGAATACAGGCATTTTGCTGGATCCTGCCTCTGCGGGCTGTCCATCCGTGAAATCCGTGCAATCCGTGGTTTCTTTTTCGCCCGGCTGGCGTAGAAAAGTCGCGTGAAGGAAGCGCCGCGACAATTTCATTTCCTGGGGATTTGCGGGACGGCCATGGGATCGGTCGCCGCAGCGCTGCAAGAGCGCGGTTTCAAAGTGACTGGCTCTGATGAAAACGTTTATCCCCCGATCTCGATTTTCCTGGAAAAAAAGGGTATTGCGCTGATGGAAGGCTATCGCGCCGAAAATATTCCACCAGCTACCGACGTGGTCGTGATCGGTAATGCGATCAGGCGCGGCAATCCCGAAGTGGAGGCGGTCCTCAGTCGAAAACTCCTTTATCTCTCGTTGCCCGAAGTATTGAGAAATTATTTTCTGCGCGGCCGGCACAACCTCGTTGTGACCGGCACGCATGGCAAAACAACTACGACCGCGCTGCTCGCCTGGATCATGGAAAAGGCCGGGCGCAAACCCGGTTATTTCATTGGCGGACTCCCGAAAAATCTCGGGCAAGGAGCGCGTCTGAACGATTCGAAATATTTTGTGATCGAAGGCGACGAGTACGACTCAGCTTTTTTCGACAAGCGCTCGAAATTCATTCATTACCTCCCGGAATTATTGATCGTAAATAACATCGAATTCGATCACGCCGATATCTTCAACAACCTCGGTGAAATCAAGCTCAGTTTCCGGCATTTGGTTAATATCGTTCCTCAAAATGGCATGGTGCTACTCAATGGGGACGATCCCAATTGCGTGGAAGTGGCCAAAGATTGCCTGGCGCCAATGATTGAAGTCGGCTTCTCGAAGAACTGCGCCCAGCGAATTCGAGAGGTCGCCTACTCGACTGGAGGCTCAAGATTCAAGCTGGGCGAGGACGTTTTCGAGATTCCGCTGATCGGCGAATTCAATGTGCGCAACGCGGCAATGGCGGCACTAGCAGCCCGGTTTTACGATGTGCCGAAGACGAAGATCGATAGTGCGTTCAAAAGCTTTTCCGGCATCGCCCGGCGGCAGGAGGTCCGTGGTGAGGTACGCGGTGTAAAAGTCATTGACGATTTCGGCCATCATCCAACGGCAATCGCCCACACGCTGCAAGCGCTTCGGCAGCGTTATCGCGGTCACCGGGTGTGGGCCGTTTTCGAGCCGCGTTCGAACACGACGCGGCGCGCCGTTTTTCAACAGCAGCTTCCTGACGCGCTAAAATTGGCCGATGGGGTTTTGATGGCGCAAGTTGCCAAGCTGGAGCAGATCCCCGAAAAGGAGCGATTGAATCCGAAGGCCGTTGTGGATTCGATCGCCGAAGCGGGTCGCCCCGCGTTTTACGAAAAGGACGCCGCTGCGATTGTGGATCGAATCGTTCCGATACTGAGAGCCAAAGACGTGGTGGTGGTTTTCAGCAATGGCGGGTTCGATAACATCCACGAGAAGCTGCTTGCGCGTTTGCGCGAATATCTGTAGCGGCGGTCTATGACCGCCGAAAATCGCAGGCCACGACTTCACCGTCTTGAACTCGTGTTCTTGCGCGCGCCGAGATACTTCGTTACAGCTTGCACACACAATCGCCGGCACATTCTCGCGAACCCGTCTGTGCATGAAAGCTTTGTCCGTTTTGCCCAGCAAGGTCCTGAACATGGCGCGTGGGTGTGCGCTTACGTTATCATGCCTGACCACCTTCATGCGTTCGTTGCAATTGATGACCAGAAACTAAATCTCTCGACTTGGGCAAAGTCGTTAAAGAACTCGATTTCGAAGACACTGCGCCGGGACAGCATTGCGCCGCCGCATTGGCAAAAGACGTTTTTCGATCATCTCCTGCGAAGCGCAGAGTCTTATACGGAGAAATGGCATTATGTCCGCGAGAATCCCGTACGAGCCGGACTCGTGAGCCAATGGGCAGATTGGCCGTTCCGCGGCGAAGTTTACCGACTAGAATATCGCTCTGAGGGCTGAAGACTCGGCGGTCATAGACCGCCGCTACAGCTGCTTCGCCGCCGACGTATGATCGTGCACAATCCGCCACCCTTCCGGCAGACGCCGGAAAATGAGCGTAAATCGCCCGTGCGGCCGATCCTTTGCCCGCTGTAATTTCCAACGTCCAAGCGCCACTGCAGCATTTGGCGACAGCGAGACGACCTCGAGATCGGAAAAAGTGAGGAGCCCCATCTTCGTGCGATCGGAATATTTTTCTCGATAACGGTGGCGCACCGTCTCCCATCCGCGTCTTACCGTGTCTTCTGAAATA
This sequence comes from Verrucomicrobiota bacterium, assembly GCA_046724585.1. Taxonomy (GTDB): domain Bacteria; phylum Verrucomicrobiota; class Verrucomicrobiia; order Chthoniobacterales; family UBA10450; genus Udaeobacter. Next base: position 15,009 of record JBKOWV010000203.1, on the reverse strand, counting down.
AAGACCGTGTCTTTCGAATGTGCGTACCCGTCCATGAATCGATCAATGTCGTCGTGGTTCCAGGCGTCCTGCTGCATGCGAAGGACGGACCGAATCTTGGAAACTGCGCTGGTGTGATCAGCTTGTTTTCCCCCGAGACCTTTCGGGGCTGAACCTGACCGGGCGTTGGCTGGCGCAAAAAGTATGACACCTGAAATCAAACCGGGAGCACGATCGAGCGGGCAAAGCCAGCCATGAGGCAGCCATACAGGGATGACAAGTGATTCGCAACAACGGCAATTCTTACAGGCGGTGCGTCCCCGCGTCCAGTCCGAGGAACGCGTCGGGTATTTTCGATCGCGCGAAATCGTTTGACCGCGCGAACGAAATTTATTAGCATCTTCGCCCAGACAGGGAACACCGTGGCTCGATCTTTTTGCATCCCGACACTCGTGCTTGCCAGCGCGATCGCCGTCTCGGCCACGGACCCCCCTGAGCGTCACGAGGCATTTCCTCTTGTCCAGGCAGCGAAGCCCGCCCCAGCCGCAGCGACACCCGCACCTGCAGCCGCGGCACCTGCGCCCCCGATCACACCTCAGACGGTCCGGCTCCAATTCCCAAACAGCGATGTCGTCGATGTGCTGCGCCTTTACGAGCAGCTTACCGGCAAAAGACTGGTGATGGACAATTTTGTGCAGGGCAAAGTCAACATTTTCATCGCCAAAGATGTGTCTCGCGATGAGGCAATCAAAATCATCGAGATGAGCATGGCTCTGAACGGTATCTCTCTGGTTCCGGCAGGGCCCGGGATTGTCGAAGTGGTCGGAGCCGGGCAAAACCCACGCAAGGCAGCGGTCCCGATTGTTTCTGAGCTGACGGACATTCCAGCGGGCAACCCGGTTATCAGTTTCTTATTCAGGCTCCAGTACGCGGACCCGCAGGAGCTTCAACAAGTGCTGATGGCATATTTGCAGGGAAGCTCAGGCACGATAAATATTCTGGCCCTTCCGAAATCGTCGAGCCTTCTGGTAACACAGAATGCGGACGTCATTCGACAGCTCGCCAGTGTGATTGAGCAAGTCGACGTGGCGCCGGCGGAAGTTGTAAGCGAGTTCATCAAACTTGACCGCGCCGATGCGACGAAAGTCACTGAGATGCTTAACGACATTTTCGAGAAGGACCGTCAGCAAACGAGTCAGCCTGGGGTTCGCAGTGTGAAAGTGCCTCCCTCCGTGCCGCAACCGATGCCGGTTGGAGCCGAGGGTGGAGCACTGGGCGTCCTATCGGAAGAAGCGGTGGTCGTGGGCAAGATCAAACTTACTGCCGATGTCCGCACCAACCGCATTCATGCTGTGACGCGGCCCATCAACATGCCGTTCATCCGCAGATTAATCCGTGAATTCGATGCCAACGTTGAGTTCGGGAAACCGGTCACCCGATACCTGAAGTACATTTCCGCTGGTGAGGTTCTGCCCGTGTTGGTGCAGGCATTAACCGAGCCGGGCGCGGAAGCCGGCGCCGAAGCAGGGGCGCTTCCGGGAGGGCAGACGCCGTCCCCGCAACCAACGCCCCCGCGCCGGACGGGCACGACAGGGACAAGTCCATACACTGGATTGACGGGGGGCGAAACAGGCACTGCCACTGGAAGCACACTGAACATTTCCGAAGAACTCTCCACGGAGCCTGTAGACACCGTGCCCAAAGCGGTCACGATCGGCAATGCCAAGCTCATCGCCGATCAGCGCGCCAACTCCATCATCGTCCTCGGAAATCGCGAGGTGGTGGTGAAGGTGGAAAAAATTCTGGACGAAATGGACGTCCAAGCGCCGCAAGTCGCGCTGAGCACGGTTGTCGGGCAATTGTCGCTCAGCAACAACGAGGAATTCGGCGTCGATTACTTCGCAAAGTACAACAACAGATTCATCGGCACCTCGCGCAACAACCAGGATCCGAACATTCCCGTCCCCACTGGCTCACCTGGGGGCAGCATTATGGATCCAAACAATCTGATTAACTTCAGCCGAATCATTCGAAATGTGGGTGCCGGGACCAACATTTACGTGGCGGCGGGCGACGCCTTTGCATCCATAGTGCACCTGCTTGAGTCCACGGGTAAGTTCAAAATCATTTCGCGACCGACGGTCTTCACAAGCAACAACAAAAAAGCTATCATCGCCTCGGGGCAGGAAATTCCCGTGCCGGTGAACACTCTGACCAATGCTGCCACGACTGTGAACGTAGCTTCCGTGCAATCGAGTATCGAATACAAAAAGGTTGCGCTTCAGCTTGAGGTAGTCCCGCTAATTAATTCACAAAAGGAAGTATCGCTTGATATTCTTCAAAAGATCGACTCCTTGGGTAACAATAGACTAATTAGCGGAAACCTGGTGCCCGAGATCAACACCCGGTACATCCGCACGAACGTTTCTGCCCCAAACAAATCAACTGTTGTGCTTGGCGGGTTGATTGATGACAACAAGCAGAGGAATTCTAGCGGCATTCCCTATCTTTCTCGCATCCCATACCTCGGTGCTCTCTTCCGCAGCACCAAAGATAATCGTACCCGTCAGGAACTGATCATTCTAATGCGCCCAGAGGTCACGCTGACTAAACTGGATCGTTACCGGCTCCGCCAAAAACAGGAGGACAGGACGCACTTTGGACCTGAGCTCGAGCAGGACGATTGCCCGGAATGCCCGGAGCCAAGGACCGGAAAACAATTAACCTTACCGCCACCTGATATTCCCGCGGCGAAAGACATGTAAGTAACTGACTTTATTTTTATGAAACGCACAGCTCTCGTTTTAATTCTCGGCCTAAGCGCGACCATTGCGCAAGCCGACGACTATTCCATTATCGACAATATGTTTCGTAAAGTTGATCCGCTGGCTCAACGGGACGAATGGGGTCTGCTCCACCAGGGCAAGCGTGTAAACGCCACCGACTTCGCGCCACGGTACACGTGGCGATGGTGTTACTACTTCAAGGCTTCCGAACAACTCATCCTGCAACCCGCTTATGTGGGCTCAATGCAAACGGCATTACGCCGACTGGGTTATTATTGCGGTCCAATCAACGGTGTGTTTACCCCAGAGGTAAGCGATGCGATTGCGCGGTTTCAAAAGAATTCTTCTATGCCCGTCACGGGCACTTTTACTGAGTCCGTTCGGTACGGACTGCATCTGCCCTGACAATCCTCCCGCTGTTCGACGCCACAATCCGGCAGCCAAAGACTACGCGCTATGCGTGAAAGCGCTTGCGAAACAGCCTAAATCGGCTTGATTCGGTTTCTTCCTCCTCTTCGTTGTCGATACCATCCACGCCCCGCCTGAATGAACCCAACTGCCAGTCAATCGTTGATTAACTTACTGCTCGAAAGCGGAGTGTCATCGACCGAGGAAGCGGCCCAGTTGGCAGTGAACTTAAACGGCGGTTCCTGGGTGGGCCAAGTCCTGGATTCCGGCAAAGTGGACGAACAACGCTTCCTCGGCGCGATCGGGAATTCCTTTCGTGTGCCTGTTGTCTCGATTGATTCCAAGAAGATCGATCGCACGACGTTGTCGATCTTGCCGAGCCGTTTTGTTTTTCAACATCACATCCTGCCGATCGAGGTGAAGGAAGATTCAGTGATGCTGGCGACCTACGATCTTTTCAATTCCATTGGCCGCCAGCTCGCATCCCAGCTCTTGAAAAAACCGGTCGAGTGGGTGTTGGTGCCGCGCACGCAGCTTTTGCGGGCAATGAAAACGCTCTACGGCATCGGCGCGGAAACGTTCGATGAAATCCTGAAAACCAACCGCGCCTTTGAAGTGCTTCAGGATGCGGAGACCGCCATCGAGCTGAATGCCGACGATCCCGAAGCCTCGGTCGTGAAATTTGTGAACCAGATCATTCGCGAGGCAATTTTCGAACGCGCGACCGATATTCACGTTGAGCCGCTGGAAAACGATCTCCGCATTCGCTACCGGATCGACGGAATTCTGCACGAAGTGGCGGTCCCGCCGCAATTGCGTGTATTGCAATCGGCGATCATCTCACGGTTGAAAGTGATGGCGCACATGGACATCGCCGAACGCCGTTTGCCCCAGGATGGGCGGATGAATTTGCAGGCGAATAACCAAAATATTGACGTGCGCGTGTCGACCATTCCCACCGTTAACGGAGAATCGATCAGTTTGCGACTGCTTAGCCGCAGCGAGCAACAGTTTGGATTCGATCGTCTCGATTTGAGCAAGAAACAAGAGACCACTATTCGCTCTCTGCTTGCGCAACCAAACGGAATCATTCTTCTCACCGGCCCAACTGGCTGCGGCAAATCGACCTCGCTTTATTGCTTTCTCAGCAGCATCAATTCCGTCCAGCGTCGCATCATTACCATCGAAGAGCCGGTGGAATATCGATTGCCCGGCGTTTCGCAAATCGACGTGAAACCGGAAATCGACCTGACCTTTGCCAAAGGTCTCCGCCACATTTTGCGACAGGATCCCAATGTAGTGATGGTGGGCGAGATTCGCGACATCGAAACCGCCGACATCGCGATCCGCGCAGCGATGACCGGTCACCTTGTTTTCAGCACGCTGCACACGAACGATGCAGTAGGTGGCATCACGCGCTTGCTCGACATGGAGGTGGAACCATTCCTCCTCGCGTCGGTAGTGAAAGCGTTCATCGCACAACGGCTAGTGCGCACAATTTGTCCAGATTGCGTGCAGCTGGTCGATTACCCACGTGACTACCTGGCCCAGATTGGTTTTCCTGTGAAAGAACTCGGCACCCGCTTCCGGCGCGGCGCGGGTTGCGATCAATGCCGGCAAACCGGCTATCAGGGTCGCGCGGCGATCTATGAGATTTGCCTGGTAACCGAACCGTTGAGAAAGCTGATAATGCGGAAGTGCGATGGCGGCGAGCTCAAGCAATGCGCGATTTCCGAAGGCATGGAAACGTTGCGGCACGACGGCTGGCGTCGCGTCGCGCAAGGCAAAACGACCATCGAAGAAGTGGTGCGGGTTACGCAAACTGATGAAGTGATGGCCGAAACGACCGAAGAAGCCGAACCGGTGGTGGCCGCCGAATCGGCTGGCGAAGTACTGGCGGAGATCGAGACCGACAAGGCGACAATGGAATGGGAGTCGCCCGAAGATGGAACGCCTGCTGAGATTTATGGCGAAGAAGGCGGCAAGGTAAACGTCGGCGACAAGATCGCGTTCATCGATGGCGACGACGGGGAGGCGCCAAAGGAAGAGGAAAAAGAGGAAAAGCCGGAAGCCGAAAGAGAGAAGGAAGAAGCAGAAACGAAGCCGAAAAAGGAAGAAGCAAAGAAGGAGCCGCAGAAGAAAGCAGAGAGACCGAAAAAGGTAGAAAAACAGTCGATAGCCGAAAAGAAAGCAAGAGAAAAAGCGGCAGCGGCAAAATGGAAAAAGACGGCTGAAAAGCGCGCGCTGAAAATCAAGAAGGCTGAAGAAGCGCGGGTGAAAAGCGGCGCCCTCGCGCCTCGAATCGCGGCCCACCTTGGCGTTGCTCTTGGCAGTGTGAAGAGAACCGGTAGGAAGGGCGTGTGACCGAAACCGGTGCGCGCGCAGCGGCGCAATTCGCGATATCGAAACGGCGGACATCGCGAATACGAGCGGCCGTGACGGGCCACCTCGTTTTCAGCACGCTGCACACGAATGATGCAGTAGGTGGCATCACCCGCCTGTTCGATATGGACGTGGAGCCATTCCCGCTCGCTTCGGTGGTGAAATCGTTCATCGCACAACGGCTCGTGCGCACAATTTGCCCAGACTGCGTGCAATTGGTGGATCATCCACGCAAATATCTTGCCGAGATCAGTTTTCCCGTGAAAGAGCTCGGCGCGGCGCAGGTTGCGATCAATGTCGTCAGACCGGCTATCAGGGTCGCGCGGCAATCTATGAGATTTGCCTCGTAACTGAACCCTTGAGGAAGCTGATCATGCAGAAGTGCGACGGGGGCGAACGCAAGCAGTGTGCCATCGCCGAGGGCATGGAAACTTTGCGGCAGGACGGCTGGCGGCGTGTCGCCCAGGGGAAAACAACCATCGAAGAAGTCGTGCGCGTTACGCAAACTGACGAAGTGATGGCCGAAACCACCGAGGAAGCCGAGCCGGTAATGGCAGGGTAGTCGCGCTGAATTACGATAGGAGCGGAAGTTTCGAGCGCGCGCTTATGCCGAGGCCCGCAAGCGAAGACACGTCATCCCGACCGGAGGGAGGGACCTGACCTACCACGAAGAATATATCTATTACCCAAATCTTCCCACTTCGGATTAAGCGTCCGCACTAGATCATTCTTCTTTTCCCGACGCCAACCTTTGATTTCTTTTTCGCGGGAGATAGCATCGCGAGCACGGTCAAATCTTTCGTAATACACCAGTCGATCGACGTTGTACCGCGTCGTAAAGCTTCGGCTCGAAGCATTACGATGAAACCATAACCGGCGGCTCCAGGCTATTTGTAACGCCGGTATAAAGAACGACTCGGCTTCGGTTGGTCATAATATATACGTAGTAGGCCTTCATCGCGACGCGGCGTCATCCTGAACGAAGTGAAGGATCTCGCACAAGCTGATTGATCACGCTCTTTGAGCTTGTGTGCCTCAGAAGCACTGTGAGGTCCCTCGCCGTCTGCGCGGCTCGGGATGACCCCGCACTAATTGCCGCGCAGGTCGCGAATCGCCTTTGCGTAATCTTTCGCGTGGAAAATTGATGTGCCGGCTACGAGCACGTTGGCGCCATTTTGGATTGATAATCGCGCCGTGTGAGCATTGATGCCGCCGTCCACTTCAACGTCGATCGTGCGTCCGTGGGATTTGTTCCATTGCGAGGCGCGTTTCACTTTCTCCATCATTTCTGGCCGGAACGATTGCCCGCCAAAGCCCGGATGGACCGTCATGACGAGCAAAAGATCGATCTTGTCGAGAAAGGGCTCGACGAATTCGAATGCCGTCGCGGGATTTAAGGAAAGACCGGGACGACAGCCCGCGTCTCGAATCGCGCGCAAAGTTTTTTCGACATTGTGATTCGCTTCTCGCTCTACGTGAACCGTAATCGAATTAGCGCCTGCTTTAATAAAGCGCCGCGCATAGTGGTCGGGGGTTTGGATCATCAAGTGGACATCGAGGGGCAGCCTTGTTTCTTTACGAATGACGCCGACCATATCCGAGCCGAAGGAAATGTTATCGACAAAATGCCCATCCATGATGTCGCAATGGATCCAATCCGCCCCAGCCTGTTCCACGCGATGAACTTCATCGGCAAGCCGTGAAAAATCGGCGGCGAGAATGGAGGGAGCAACGATAACTTTTGGCATGCAGTGATGGAGTAAAGGAGTAACGGAGTAATGGCAAGAGTCCAACACTTCACTCCTCCATTACTCCATTATTCCAATAATATGCGCTTGACGACCCGGGGCTCTGTCTCATGTTACGGCGTTTCAGCCGGTCGAATCGCGAACGCGGGAAGTGCCTGCGAAGGTCGACATGTGACGCGCTTCCCTCGGACTGGAAAGCGCTTCCAATTTAATAACTCATGTTCAACGGACTTTTCGGCTGGTTATCCAGCGATATCGGGATCGATCTCGGCACCGCCAACACCCTCGTTTACGTAAAGGACCAGGGCATCGTCCTGCGCGAGCCCTCCGTGGTGGCAGTGCAAGCCGGCACGAACAAGGTGCTGGCAGTAGGTGACGAGGCCAAACGCATGCTGGGCCGCACGCCGGCAAACATCGTTGCGGTGCGTCCGCTGAAAGATGGCGTCATTGCCGACTTCGAAGTAACAGAGGCGATGCTGCGGCATTTCATCACCAAAGTGCACAATCGCCGGGTGCGTGTGAGACCGCGCGTTGTGATCGCAGTTCCGTCCGGGATCACGGAAGTGGAAAAACGCGCCGTGCGTGAATCGGCGACCCACGCTGGGGCACGGGAAGTTTATCTAATCGAGGAACCGATGGCGGCCGCAATCGGGGTGGGACTTCCGGTGCAGGATCCCGCTGGCAACATGATCATCGACATCGGCGGCGGCACGACGGAGGTCGCGCTGATTTCACTTTCGGGAATTGTGTTTAGCCGCAGCGTACGAGTGGCCGGGGACGAGTGCGACGAAGCGATTGTACAGTACATGAAGCGCGCTTACAATTTAATGGTGGGCGAACGCACGGCCGAGGAGATCAAAATTAAGATTGGCTCGGCCTACCCGAGTGAAAAGGAGACCAGCGTGGAGGTCAAAGGGCGCGATCTTGTCGCCGGTCTGCCCAAAACACTCATGATTACTTCGCAGGAAGTGCGGGAAGCATTGCTTGAGCCGATCTCGACGATCGTCGATTCCGTACGCATCACGCTGGAGCGCTGCCCACCGGAGCTTTCGGCGGACCTCGTCGATCGTGGGCTCGTGCTGGCAGGCGGTGGGGCGTTGCTGCGCGGCTTTGACAAGCTCTTGAGCGAGGAAACAGGTTTGCCTGTCCATGTTGCTGAAGATCCACTCAGCGCGGTAGCGGAGGGGACCGGCAAATGCCTCAATGAACTTAAATTTTTGCGTCAAGTGGCCTCGACAGATCGCCGCTGGCGGTAGGGATGCCGTCGTGGCATCGGCTCCAGCCGATGTTTGAGCATGGGTTGGAAGACCATGCCACAGCAATGAGCCGCACCAACATCATCGCGCTGCTGATTTTTGGCGCTATTCTCGGATATTTTCTCACCTTCGGGGCGGACACGACGCGAAAATTCAAGGCCGGAGTGTATCAGCTGCTTGCGCCGTTTCTGACCAGCGGCTCGGGACTGAGGAAGCAGATTACGTCGGTCCGTACCGGTTTGAAGTCGCTGGACCAATTAGAGCGCGAAAATGGAGCGCTCCAGGTGGAGAACCGCGCACTGAGAGCGACCAACCAGGCGTTGCGCGACATCGAGCACGAGGTCAATCGCATGCGCCATGCGCTCAATTATCGCGAGCGGTCCGTTTTTAAATTGATCGCAGCCGAAGTTGTGACGCGCGACTCCTCGACCTGGTGGCGAACAGTGACAATCAACCGCGGGAAAAGCGATGGCCTCGAAACTGACATGCCAGTGGTAACAGACGTAGGCTTGGTGGGAAAAACAACCACCGTAAGCGACAGCATCTCGGTTGTCCTTTTGGTTTCCGATGAAAATTGTAGAGTCGCGGCCTCCGTGGAAGGAACCCGCGAACAAGGGATCGTCTCAGGCGAGCGCGTGACTACGGGATTGAATCCTCTCTTGAACCTAAATTTCCTGTCGAAGCAGGCTGATCTAAAGCCTGGGCAGAAAGTCTATACATCGGGAGTAGGCGGCGTTTTTCCCTCTGGCTTGCTCGTCGGCATCGTCAAAACCTTTCGGGTCCGAGAGTTGGACGGGCAAGCGCAGCTCACGGCGGCGGTCGATCTTTCGCATCTGGAAGATGTCTTCGTGGTAACTGGCCGGAGATGATATTCTTTTTTCTTCTGTTGGTCCTGGTGCTGATTGCGCAGATTGCGGAGTTTTTCATCCCGGCGCTGCCCTGGCTCTACAATGCGCATATTTACATTGTGCCAGTAATCGTCTTTTACGGAGCAATGGCGTTGCCGTTTCCCTTGATGCTGGCGCTAGCCTTCTACGCCGGGCTCCTGCTCGATGTGCTGACCGTGCAGGTGATTGGGGGAAAGGTTGAAATCTCAATGGGATCGTCGATACTGCTCTATGGGGTGCTGGCGGGATTCATGCACGGACTGAGGCCGCTCTTCGTCCGCGGCCGTTGGGAAGTGCACTGCATCCTGAGTGGCATCTGCACGTCGTTGATAGTTCTGGCGCAATACTTAATGATCTCATTCCGGCGCGGTTCTCTTGTTTTTGCGCCTGAAGTTTGGTGGCGAACCGCCGCGCCAGGCCTCATTGCCATGGCCATCGCACCCATCCTCTTTTGGTTCTTGCAATGGATGGGTCGGATGACGGCTTATTCAACACTTCTTGAAAGGAGCGATTTCGAATGAATCGGGGCCGCCTCAATTCGCGTTTGCGGATTCAATTTCTCGCGCTCCTCATGCTGATGGGGATGTGCGCCCTTGGCCTGAAACTTTGGTGGATACAAGTTGCGCATGGAGCCGAATGGACTGCCCAGCTTCGCGGCAGTTCTCAGGCAACGGTTCGAATTCCATCGGTGCGTGGCGAAATCAAAGACCGCAATGGACTGACGCTAGTCCAAAACCGGGCCAGCTATGAAGTCGATTTCTATTTGCCGGAAATGGTGAAGGGCTATCGCGAACGCTTCGGTTCACCACCCTTGACTGAGTACCGAGCGGTTATTAGCGGAATGCCGAAAGACCAGAAAGAGGCAGACATCATTAAGATCGTTAATGATGGCATCGTCCCACGGCTCAACGATCTCGATCTTGCGCGCGATTACAATGCCAGCAAGCTCCAGCGACACTATCGCAACAACACTGAAGTTCCATTTTCCTACATCAAAGACATCGATTTCCCCACCATGGCGAAATTTTCGGAGCACGATGTCGGCTTGCCAGGCGTGGATATCGCCATCAAACCGGTCCGTTCCTACGTGTACGGCGCGCTGGCCGCGCATGTCCTTGGTTACGTCGGTGCGCCTGACGACATCGATAAAGAAGAGGCAAAGAAATTCACGTTCTACCAGGGGGACGTCGAAGGGAAATCGAATATCGAGAAGTCGATGAACGAATATCTGGGCGGAAAACCCGGCGTGCGATACCTGCGACGCAACGCGAAGGGCACAATCGACGGAGTTTTGCGCGAGGACCCGCCGCAGCAGGGAGCGAATGTTTATTTGACCATCGATGCGCGGATCCAGGCGATTGCCGAGGAAGCGCTGCGCGCGGTGGGTCGCGGCGCGGCGGTGGTTGTCGATCCAAACAACGGCGACATTTTGGCAATGACCTCGGTGCCGTCGTACGATCCCAACACATTTATTCCAAGCATTAAGGCGAAAGATTGGGAGGTGCTCCAAAAGGATGAAACCAACCCGCTGGTAAACCGCGCCGTCAGCGCGTTCCCGCCCGGATCGACATTCAAGCTATTTACTTCGCTCGCCGGATTACGCCGCGGGCTTGCGAAGACAAAATTCACTTGCTACGGCGGCGTTTCTTATGGCGACCATTACTTTCAATGCTGGGTGAGCGAGAAACATTATACGCATGGCACACTCACACTCGCTGACGCCATCAAAGTGTCGTGCAACGCGTTCTTTTACCAGTACGGCAACGCTGCCGGAATCGATTCGATCGACCGGGTAGGCGAATTGCTCGGCCTCGGTCAACCATCGGGTCTCAACCTCACGGGCGAACAGCCGGGGGTGCTGCCTGGACCGGACTGGATGCGAATTCATTATCCACAGGAAAGATGGTCGCAAGCCTATACGGCGAACGTCTCCATCGGTCAGGGTTACGATTTGTGCACGCCCTTACAAATGGCCATGGCCTATTCCACCATTGCCAATGGCGGCATTTCTTACTACCCGCGCCTCGTCAAAAAAGTTTTGAATCAAAATGGCACACCGACGCTGGACGAGAACGGAAAAATCGCCGTGCCCGAGGAACCGAAGGTCCATGCTGATTTTCGCGGTGAAATTTCACCGGAAGACATGGAATTGGAGCGACGGGGATTCTGGAAGGTTGTGAATGAAGACGGCGGAACGGGCGGTCGCGCTCGCTTAAGCAACGTGCAGGTGGCGGGAAAAACCGGTACTGCCCAGGCCACTTATCACGGCAGAGAAGATACAATTGCCTGGTTTATTTGCTGGGCGCCGTTCGATCAGCCGAAATACACCGTCGCAGTAATGGTGCAGGGTGGTGAACATGGCGGCAGCGTTGCCGGCCCGATCGCCGCCAGGATAATGGAGCGCTCGCTCGCCCTCGACGAGGGAAAGTTCGACATGCAAGTTGCCTGGCTGTCACCGGCACGAAAGGCTAATGCGTTTCAAATGATCAAGGACGTAAGTTTTCGCGATTCCGGACTAAGTCCCGGGGGCGATGACGAAGAAAATGCCGACGCTTCGCAAAGTGCCAATGTGCAAATGGCGGGCGCAGGCGGTGCTCCTGATCTAGAACCGGAAGCAGATTCGCAGGGCCAAGTGAGACGGCGAGGAGGCGTTCCTGTCGCTCGCGCCGTCCCGGCTGCGACGCCGCGTCCGCGCAACTTTTTCCAACGGCTCTTCGGACCCCGGCGTCAACCGACGCCCCCACCACAGCCGCCGCCAACCCGCCGGCGTGGCACACGATGAACTTTCGATCGGAAACTTTGCCGCTGAACGTCACGGCGATTCCGCTTCCGATCGATCAACCTCTCCAGTTTTATGATAGACAAGGTAAAAAAAATTTTAGGGCTTTCTTCCCGCAAGACCGGGAACAAACTCATACTCAGCGTAGAAAAACTCGAGTCGCGCGTCGCGCTGCTGGAGAATGGCCGACTCGAGGAATACAGCGTCGAGCGTAAAGACTCGCGCAATATTGTCGGCAGCGTTTACAAAGGCAAAGTCAAGAACATCGAAATGGGGTTAAAGGCGATGTTTGTCGACATCGGCTTTGAGAAAAACGCTTTCCTTCATTTTTGGGATGCCATTCCCGCCGCGCTTGACAGTGGAATTGAAGAAATCGATCGGCCTGCGAACAAGCGGCCGCGAAAACGGATCACTGCAAAAGACATACCGAACATTTACCCGGTCGGCTCGGACGTAATTGTCCAGGTAACCAAAGGACCGATCGGGACGAAAGGGCCGCGGGTTACGACGAACCTCAGTTTCGCCGGGCGTTATCTCGTGTTGATGCCGTTCAGCGATCACAGCGGCATCTCGCGAAAAATCGAGAACCCGAAAGAGCGCGAGCGGCTTCGCAAGATCTTGCGCCAACTGGACATCCCCGAAGGGATCGGCGTTATCATCCGCACCGTTGGCGAAGGACAGCGGGCGCGGTATTTCGTGCGCGACCTGCGGTTCCTCCTTGATCAGTGGGCCAAGGTCGAGCAGATCATTCGCGAGCAGCCGGCGCCGTGCCGTATATTTGAAGAGCCCGATTTGGTTGAGCGAACAGTGCGCGATTTTCTTACCGAAGAAATCGACGAAGTCCTTTGCGATAACCGCGCGTCGACCGACCGGATGATCGAGATTGTCGGCCAGATCTCGCGGCGGGCACGAAATCGAATTCATTTTTATGACGCAGCGACTCCGATTTTCGAAACTTACGGCGTGCAAAAGCAAATCGATGACGCTTTCCATCGGCAAGTCTGGTTGAAATGCGGAGGGTACATCGTGATCGACGAGACCGAAGCGCTGGTCGCGATTGATGTGAATACCGGCCGGAACAAAGGCGGGCGCGATGTCGAGAAGACGATCTTGCAGACGAATCTCGAGGCGGCAGATGAAGTCGCCCGTCAGCTTCGTCTACGTAATATCGGCGGCTTGATCATCGGCGATTTCATCGACATGAAGAGCCGTAGAGACCAACAGGCGGTCTACAATCTGATGAGGGAACGCCTCAAGCGCGACAAGGCTAAGACACATGTGCTTCCGATTTCTCCGCTCGGTCTGATGGAAATGACGCGTCAACGAGCGCAGGAAAGTCTCAGCGATACAATTTACGAGAATTGTCCATACTGCGGCGGGCGCGGCGTCGTGAAGACTTCCATGACCACGAGCGTGGAATTGCACCGAACACTCAATACGGTTATGCGCAAATATCAGGCCACCGTGCACGATTTTCGCGTCATCGTGAATCCGGATGTGCTTAAACGACTGAAGGAAGAGGACGAGGAACTGCTCATCGAGTTGGAGCGCCGTTATGCCGGACGGCTCATGTTTCGTGGCGATCCGACGTTTCACCACGAAAAATTCATCATTACCGACGCAAATACCGGCGCCGAACTCAAAGGCTAAGCCGCTTTAGCCCCCAAAAAAAGTTCTTGCAATTTTGGGCGATGCATCCGAAAACATGACCAGTTGCGTTATTGACTGTCGAGAGACTTAACCAAAGGAGAAACAAAATGAAAAAATTACTGTTAGCCATGTTAGGCACCGCCGCGATCGCGTCAGGTGCTTTTGCCGGTGAAACTTACTCGGGCAAGGAGATGAGGCAGGTGGCTCCACTACCCTGCCCAGCGTGGTATGCAGACAGAGAGTTCAACGCCGGAATTTGGGGCACCTACGTTTTTACAGCCAACGAGTGGAGGGAAGACCGCTACCTCGAGGCTGACCATGTCTGGGGCGGCGGTGGCCACCTGAAATACTTCTTCGCTCGTTACTTTGGTGTTGGTCTCGAAGGCTGGGCGGGGAGTGCCAGACAGGCAACGGGGTTAGACGTCACACAGCAGCTTTTCGGTACTGAATTTGACAACGTCAGCGTTCACCATGAGAAGAACGTGGTCGGCGCGATCCTAGGTACTTTGACGTTCCGTTACCCGATTCCGTGCAGCCGTTGGGCCCCGTACGCTTTCGCTGGCGGCGGCGGCATCTTTGGTGGTGGCACGCGGACGTTTAGCCTTCAGTTCGTTAATAGCGCGGGCGAACCGATTGGCGATCGAATCACCGCCAGGGAGGATTCTGAGTCGAGGGCGGTTGGCCAATTCGGCGGTGGCGTCGAATTCCGCGTCACTCCGCATATCGGCTGGATCGCCGATTTCAGCTGGAACGTGGTCGATGGTCCGGAAAACAACTTCGGCATGGCGCGCACCGGTCTCAATTTCGCCTTCTAAGATCGAGAATCGCATTTAGGACGGCGGCGTCCGGGACACCGGACGCCGCCGTTTGCTTTATCGGGCGGAAATCCGACGCCGATGGCAACGGAAAAGGGTCCTTCAGGCATGGGCTCCGCTCAACGGGGGTCATTGGTATTTGCGAACGCTCGCATGCGCACGAAATTATGGTGATGTCGTTCGTCGAAACCCTGGACAATTTGGCTTTGAGGAAATCGGAGCTCGTGGAGCGGTTCGAGCGTCTGATCACTCCGAAATCGGATCACGCACTCGAAGCGATGGCGCAAGTTTCACGCTCGCTCACGCTGCAGAATTTTGG
>JBKOWV010000063.1:0-4577 GCA_046724585.1 Verrucomicrobiota bacterium | reverse complement strand
AGTAGCCCCGCAGTTGCTCCGGATCCTGCGCCATTCGCTCGATCAATTTGCGACTGGCCGAGCGATTCAACTCATCCAGCTTTTCGTCGCGCGGAACAACCGCGCGCCCAAGATCGACATCTTCGCGCACGAAGGCATCGACGCTGTCCTTGAACATCGACATGGCTTGCTCGTAGAGCGGCTTGATCAATTCAACCTCGGCCAACGGCGGATGCTGATTTAACTTCCGGGCGCGTCGCGCGATCGTCGTCGCCTGATCGGCCATACGTTCCAGATTCGATGAAAGTTTCATGGCGGCAACGACACGGCGCAGATCGGAAGCTACGGGCTGAAACCGCAACAAAATTGCCACACCATCCTTATCGATTTGCATCTCGAGTTGATCGATCTCTTCATCGTCGGCAATAGCGTGCGCACACAGATCGTCGTCGCGCTGAAATAGGCCTTTTATCGCCCGCTCTAGACTGCGTTCGGTCAGGCTGGACATCATCAGGACGTTATTGCGCAGCGATGCCAGCGCTTCATCGAATGTTCCCAGAATATGTCTTGGCGCGATCATCGGTTATCAGATCCTTCTATCTTACTTTTCTTCTTCCTCTTTCTCCTGGTCTTCGGTCTCAATCTTCCTCTTCTTCTATTCGTGTCCGGCCAGCGGAGCGTTTGCCCTACAATGCATTAACCAAATCGGCCGGTGATATAGTCTTCCGTCTGTCGTTCGCTCGGATTTGTGAAAATTTTCGTGGTCGGCCCAAACTCGATCAGCTTTCCAAGATAAAAGAAAGCGGTGTAATCGGAGATGCGGCCGGCCTGTTGCATATTGTGCGTCACGGTTACGATCGTGTACTGGCTATTGAGCTCATAGATCAGCTCCTCAATCTTGGCCGTGGCGATCGGATCGAGCGCGGAACAGGGCTCATCCATCAAAAGCACTTCCGGTTGGACCGCCAGCGCGCGCGCAATACAGAGCCTCTGCTGCTGGCCACCGGAAAGGCTTGTCCCCGGCTTGTGTAAATCGTCTTTTACCTCATCCCAAAGCGCGGCCATGCGGAGCGACTTCTCCAGACGTTCATTAAGGAACTTTTGGTTGCGGACTCCGTTTAATCGCAAGCCAATAACGACATTTTCGCCAATCGACATCGTCGGAAACGGATTCGACTTCTGGAAAACCATGCCGACACGGCGGCGAACAATTGCCGGATCGACCGTGCTCGAATAGAGATCCTGGCCGTGGAGAAGCACGCTTCCCTCGACACGCGTCTTCGGCACTAGCTCGTGCATCCGGTTGAGACAGCGAATAAAGGTGGATTTTCCGCAACCGCTGGGCCCAATGATTGCAGTGACAGCGTTTGACGTGATGTCGAGCGTCACATCACTAATGGCGCGCTTCTCACCGTACCAGAGCGAAAGGTTCTTCACCTCGAAAGTTAACGGTGGCGCAGTCTCGGCGGTTGGGGGACGCTCGGCTGGCTTTTCCGTGCGCTCGACCACGCTGGGGTCCGGATTTGCCATAAGTAAATTAACCATTCGCCAAAAAAAGCTAGACGACCGATGCCGTTCGCCCGCGAGTCAGGATTCTGACCACGATATTAACGCAAAAAATTCCGGTGACCAGGACGAGGGCGCCGGCCCAGGCCTGGCGATGCCAGTCATCGTAGGGTGAGATGGCGTAAGTAAAAATCTGGAGCGGGAGAGCGGCGATCGGTTCGCTCAAGTTGTGGTTCCAAAACCGGTTGCCGAAAGCGGTAAAAAGGAGCGGCGCGGTCTCACCGCCAACCCGTGCCAACGCCAGCAGAATGCCAGTGATAATCCCCCTCGAGGCTGTCTTCATTACGATGTGCACAATCGTCTTCCAACGAGCGACACCGAGTGCGAGAGCGGCCTCACGATACCCGTTTGGCACCAGCAGAATCACTTCCTCAGTCGTCCGCAGAATGAGGGGAATCATGATCAAGCCAAGCGCGAGGCCGCCGGCATAAGCGGAGAAGCCCTTGAAACGCAACACGACAAGCCCGTAAACGACAACGCCCCACATAATCGATGGAACGCCGTTCAGCACGTCGGCAACGAAACGTAGCCCCCAATTCACGCGAGCTGTCCCGTATTCCGCCAGATAAACGCCGCCCAATACGCCAATGGGAATTCCAATGACCGACGCGAGTGCGAGCAGTTCAAGCGACCCGACAATTGCGTTCACCATTCCGCCGCCAGCCTCACCAACTGGCTTCGGCAGATGCGTAAAAAAATCCCAGTTCACTGAGCTCGCGCCGTTGACGAGAAGGTGAAAAAAGACCAAAGCCAGCGGCGCAATTACCAGGACCGCGGAAACAAAGGCGGCTGTCGAAGCCAGCGCATTCTTGACCTTCCGCCATTGATGGCTGTCTGCGGGGCCGGAATTCATCGTCATTGCACGGCACGCGTTGCCGATGTGGTCGTTGTCATGGTTTTGAGAAGAAGTTGCGCGATCAGATTCACCAGAATGGTAACGCCGAAAAGAACCAGCCCGATTTCGAACAACGCCCCAAGATAAATGTCGGTGGTGGCTTCGGTGAACTCATTGGCGATCACGCTGGCCAGCGTGTAGCCGGGCTTAAAAAGAGACGCTGCGATCTGCGGCGTGTTGCCGATGACCATCGTGACCGCCATCGTTTCGCCAAGCGCGCGCCCGAGACCGAGAATAACGGCGCCGAACAAGCCCTTCTTCGCGTAGCTCAGAACCGCAATCCGGGTTACCTCCCAGCGTGTCGCACCGAGCGCGTAGGCGGCCTCGCGTTGCAGGTCTGGAACGCTGCGCAGAATCTCGCGCGAGACCGACGTGATGATTGGCAGAATCATAATGGCGATGATGATTCCGCCCGCCAGCATACAGGTGCCGTAGATCGGTCCGCTAAAGAATGGCGTCCAGCCAAAGAGCCGTTTCAGCAATGGAAACGGATAATCACGCAACCACGGGATCATGACAAAGATGCCCCACAAGCCCAGGATTACGCTTGGGATCGCCGCCAGCATTTCGATCAACGAAACCAGAGGCTGGCGAATCCAGAGCGGCGCAAGCTCCGTCAGATAAACCGCAGTCGCGATGCTCAACGGCACTGCGATGAGCAAGGCGATCAGGGAAGAAACCAACGTTCCGTAAATAAACGGGAGCGCGCCGAATTGCTCCGCGACCGGATCCCAGGTGGATGTGGTGAGAAAGTGGAACCCGAATTTTTGGATCGCGAGCGCAGATCCATGCCAGAGCTGCCAGCCGGTCAGAATGACAAGCAGAACCACCGCCAGCGCCATCGCAAGGCTGAGCCACTCGAACGCCTTGTCCCCAAAGCGCGAGGGGGGCGCCATCGCGCGCGCTACTGATCGCGGATCATCCTGTGCGACTGCTGGAGGTATGGAGATCTCCATGCGCCCACGTTACAATTTAATCTCGCCGATCTGTTTCAGAACGCGCTGCTGCACGTTCTCTGGCAGGGGCGCATATTGGAGATCCTTGGCCATTTTTTCGCCATCTGTCAGCGCCCATTTCAGAAATTCCACCAGCTTCTTTCCTTTGTTCGCATCCTTCTGTTGCTGGTAAACGAGCAACCAGGTCGCGCCGGCGATTGGGTACGCATCTTTGCCTGGCGCGTTGGTCATCGAGAAACGGAAGTCGTCCGGAATATCCGCCGCCGCAAGCGCGGCAGTGACCGATTCGATCGTCGGTTTCACGAATTCGCCAGCCGCATTCTTGACGTCGGCATACGGCATCTTGTTTTGAGTCGCATAGATTAATTCAACGTAGCCAAGTGCACCGGGCGTCTGCTTCACTTGCCCTGCCACACCTTCATTGCCTTTGCCGCCGATGCCGGTCGGCCAGTTCACCGACGTATTTGTGCCCACCTTACTCTTCCATTCCGAGCTTATTTTGCCCAGGTAATCGGTGAAGATAAACGTCGTGCCGCTGCCGTCAGAACGATGCGTGACAACGATCTCTTTGTCCGGCAAACTCGCTCCGGAATTAAGCGCAGCAATTTTCGAGTCGTTCCATTTTTTTATTTTACCAAGAAAGATGTCCGCAATGGTCTCGCCATCGAGCCTCAGCGCCGGGCTGCCAGGAACGTTGTACGTCATCACGACCGCGCCCGCGACCGTTGGAATGTGCAAAATTTTGCCTGGCGCCTTCGCCAGATTTTCGTCACTCATCGGACCATCCGACGCGCCGAAATCGACCGTCTGAGCGAGGATTTGTTTTTGGCCGCCGCCCGACCCAATCGATTGATAATTAAATCGAACAGATGGATCGACCTTTGCGTACTCATCGAACCACTTTGAGTAGATCGGATAGGGGAACGTTGCACCCGCGCCGTTAATCATCAGCTGTGCTGAGGCACTCGCACTCACTCCGGTTAGGAGCGCGATCACCAGGATTTTACGGGCAAATTTGAGAGATTTCATAGCTCTCAGCCTGCCGCAGCGCCCAGCGAACCGTCAAAAATTTTAATGTTACTTTTATGTGACAGTGGCGCTGGTCGCCAGGGTGGATCAGCAGTCTCTTGTCCCCCAGACGGACGGATGCGCCCGGCGGAGCGGCCGATCCACCTACGTAG
>JBKOWV010000196.1:0-10478 GCA_046724585.1 Verrucomicrobiota bacterium | reverse complement strand
AGCAAGCGAATGGGACGCAAAGATTGGGTTAACCAGGCTATTGGAGCGTTGATGACGTTGTCGATAACGCTCGCCTTACCGCCCGAGACAACCAAACAAGCTTTGGAAATTCTCAGACAAACCTTAACCGGCCTAGTTCATCTCACGCCTCACATTATAGCCGCTGCCCAGCAGCTCACCTGATTGCGATTCGGTATAAGGGGACTCATCGCGTCCCCTTAAAATCCCCTTCTAGGAGGGAACAGCTTCAACGCTGCTCGGGAACAATTCTCTCCGAGCCGCGCCCTTCTCTCTGTTGCAGTTCGTACACAGTGCACGACCGTTCTCAATCGCCGTTTTTCCCCCGCCTGAATGCGGCCTCTTGTGATCAGCATGAAAATTTGTACGACTAAGTTCAAGACCGCATTCTTCACAGCGGCCACGAGCGTTTTCAAAAATCGCCTCTCGCTGCTAGCCCGTAAAAAATCGCTTCGGATCAATTGGCTCAGTCTCGCTAAACAATAAAACTTGGTTCGAGAGCTGAACCAGCGCATCGCGAACCTCTTTCGTGTCAATCCTGTTCAACAGTCGTGATTTCCTGTGGAAAACGCTCAGTGATGATCACTCGGTCAATATGCCCGTGCCACGAACATTCGACCACGTGTGTCGCTCGCACATACTGGATTGCACTTCCCGACTTCTTATCGACATACCCCGCCATCTCCGCGTACGAACCACGATATTCACCAACGATCAGGAGAACGCCTTGCAGCACCTGTCTTGAAAGCTCGCCCCCTGTCATGATCCCCTCTCCGGATTTTCTCTCGCAGCAGCGCGAGCCATTCCCAGCAACGCCCGCTGTATATCGCCACTCAGCCACCGCTAGGCCCGCATCAATTCGACCAGCATCGCATCCGATCGGATTTTTTGTGCGTCTATGTGTGAGTCTGCTACGGTAAGCGCCTCATGCTGAGAAGAGGTTTTACAGGTTCGAACCCTGCATCGCGCACCATCTTTTTGTTTGCCCCCGAGGGAAATACCCTGCAGAAGTGAAATCCTTATGGGTTTAGTCCAGGACGTTCTCGAGATCGTCAAAAAGCGTAATCCCGGCGAGCCGGAGTTTCTCCAGGCTGTCACCGAGGTTCTCGAGTCCATCGAACCTACCGTTCAGCGGCATAAAAAATATCGAGACGGCAAGATCCTTGAACGCCTTGTTGAGCCGGAGCGAATGATTCAGTTCCGCGTTCCCTGGGTCGACGACAAGGGCCGAATCCAGGTAAACCGCGGGTTTCGCGTCCAGATGAATAGCGCCATCGGGCCTTACAAAGGGGGTCTCCGATTCCACCCTACGGTCAACGCCAGCATCCTGAAGTTTCTCGCCTTTGAACAGGTCTTTAAGAACTCGCTCACTACCCTGCCGATGGGCGGAGGCAAAGGCGGCGCGGATTTCGACCCAAAGGGGAAATCCGACAACGAAGTCATGCGCTTTTGCCAATCGTTTATGACCGAGCTGTTCCGGCACGTCGGTCCCCACACCGATGTGCCTGCCGGCGATATCGGAGTGGGTCGTCGCGAAATAGGTTATCTCTTTGGTCAGTATAAACGGCTTGCCAACGAGTTCACCGGCGTGCTCACGGGCAAGGCGCGTAATTGGGGCGGTTCGCTCATGCGTCCGGAAGCGACCGGTTATGGCGCGGTTTATTTCGCGCAGGAAATGCTTAAGACCCGGAACGAAACGATTGAAGGGAAAATTTGCACCGTCTCCGGATCCGGGAATGCGGCGCAATTCACCGTGGAAAAATTAATCGAGTGCGGCGCGAAGGTTCTCACCATGTCCGATTCCAGCGGCTTTATTTATGACAAGAACGGCATCACGGAAGAGAAGCTGGCTTGGATCCAAAGCGTCAAGAACGTGCGGCGTGGGCGCATCAAAGAATACGCCGAGAAGTTCAAGGGTGCGAAATATGTAGAGGGGCAGCGCCCTTGGGGCATTAAGTGCGATTGTGCATTCCCGTGTGCCACTCAGAACGAAATCACTGGCGAAGATGCACGGAAGCTAGTGGAGAACGGCTGCTACCTGGTTTCAGAAGCGGCCAACATGCCGACTGTTCCCACGGGCGTCGATCTGTTTCTTGAGAGAAAAATCCTTTTTGGCCCCGGTAAGGCAGCAAATGCCGGTGGTGTGGCGGTGTCCGGTCTAGAGATGAGCCAGAACTCGATGCGGCTGCCATGGCCGCACGAGGAAGTCGATTCCCGTCTTCGCCATATCATGGCCACCATCCACAAGAACGCGTGGGCTACTGCTGAGGAGTACGGGCATTCGGGCAACCTTGTAGTTGGTGCGAACATTGCCGGATTCGTCAAAGTCGCGGATGCGATGCTCGATCAGGGGGTCGTATAACTATCCATTTTTTGGAGTCTTCTTTTTTGAAAAAAAAGAGCGTTGCCGCCCAGTTTAACCTCCGCCAGCGACATCCTAAGCAATTTGCTCGCGACACTGTTAACACAGTGGAAGCGCGCAAAAGTTTGGTCGAATGCGAATAATGAATGTATGAAAACCAACATTGTTGATCACGGCAACGCGAAGCCAGCTCCCGGTAACGGCGAAACCACAATGAGACGAAAGTCGGCGGTTCTCGGGCTCCTGTTCGTTGTTGTCATGATTGGCGCAGGCGGATGCGCCGATCCGTATTACGGCGGGGGCTATTATGGCGGTGGCCCCTACTACGGGGGTGGCCCGTACTACGGCGAAGGCCCGTACTACGCCGGTGCTCGGAGGTATTATGGACGGTCGTATTCCGGCGGTGGCCCGTACGGACCCGGTTACGGGCCAGGGTATGCAGCTTACCCAGGCTCCGTCACGGTCGCGGTTGGCGATCGGCCGTACTATACTCGCGGTCCTGGCTATTATGTGGGCCGCACGTATTACGTCTGGAGACCGGGACACTGGGCATCGCGCGGCGGTCAAAGAGTCTGGATCCGTGGCCACTACGTTGTGCGAAGATAATCGAGCCGCTGCTCCGGCCTTGCGGGCGACGCGGCCAGCGTTCCACGTGCCGGACATCAAACGATAGGACGAACTAATCCCCTAGCGCGCCAAGCGGTAGCGGCGGTCTCTGACCGTCGCATTATTGCTTCAAACGGGATTAGCTTAGAACCAGATCAAGGACGATCGCCGGCAATGGCGGTTGCACCACTCTGTAGATTCGAGCGACGGTCAAAGACCGCCGCTACAGTTTCAAATGATCATTTTTCATGACGCACGTTGCCTGGAGTATTCCAGTCTGGGACATCCGGAACGAGCGGAACGCATTGCGAGCACCGCGCCTTTATTGAGAGATCGACATCCGGATTGGAAGTGGCGCGAGCCAATCGCACCCGATGAAATCAAGTTGCTGCGGGCGCATTTGCCTGAACACCTCACCCGAATCAAAAATGCCAGTCATGATTTCGATGCGGATACGCCTGCGTATCCAAACATTTACGAACACGCCTTACGTTCGGCCGGCGCGGCGATCGATGCAGCGCAAACGGCTTTCCGCGGTAGGCGGGCTTTCAGTTTGATGCGGCCGCCGGGACATCACGCGACCGGTGACCGCGCCATGGGATTTTGTTACTTGAGCAACGTCGCAATCGCGGCGCTTGACGCATTAGAGAATGGCGCTGGGCGCGTCGCGATTTGGGATTTCGATGCGCACCATGGCAACGGCACCGAAGCGATCGTCGCGCACAATCCGCGGATTGTGTTCGCGTCCATCCATCAGTTCCCAGCTTATCCCGGAACAGGCGCAAAATCGTTTGCGAACATCGGCAATTATCCGGTAGTGCCGCACACCCCGCGAGCCCAGCATGTCGATGTTGCGGAACGCGCTCTGGAAAACCTTTTAAAGTTCAATCCCGATCTCCTGCTGGTTTCGGCAGGCTTCGACGCTTACGCTGGCGATCCTCTCGTCCAAATGACACTGGAAATGGAGGATTTTGCGAAATTCGGAGAATGGCTGCGCAAGATTGGAATTCCCGCAGCGGCAATTTTGGAAGGCGGCTACAGCAACGAATTGCCCGAGTTGATCGACGCGTTTTTGACGAACTGGTCGAGCGAATAGATAGTCAAACTTCGCAAAACGGGCCGTAGCACAGCTGGGTAGTGCGGTCGCCGCGGCGACAGATCGCGACCGCTACGTCACAACCTGCATCTGCCCTGGTCCGTTTCTTGCACTCAGCTTCTTCTTACAACCTGAGACCGTTCCATGTTTGGTGTCTGGCGATTTGGCTGTAGTTGGTGAATAGTTCGCGGCAGAGCGGGCCGTAGCACAGCTTGGTAGTGCGCTTGAATGGGGTTCAAGAGGTCGCGGGTTCAAATCCCGCCGGCCCGATTTCGTAGAAACGGGCGACTTGGAGGGCTATCTTTCATGTTCTATGTCTATGTCCTCCGGAGCAGTAAGACAGGTCGCCGCTACGTTGGGTCATGTGAGAACGTCGATGACCGTCTACGTCGGCACGATGCCGGCCACTCCAAAGCGACGCGCCATAGCATTCCATGGATCTTGGTGCACAGTGAAAAGCTTTTCGAACCGCGCCGAAGCGGCGAAAAAGGAGCGGTATTACAAATCAGGACGAGGTCGCGACGACCTCGATAGGTTATATTTGTAGTGCGGTCGCCGCGGCGACAGGTCGCGGGTTCAAATCCCGCCGGCCCGATTGTTTCTGTAGCGCCGTTCTGGGAAGATCGCCTTTGTTCCAACAATTTGCGACGGTCATAGACCGCCGCTAAGAGGAAATCATGCTCAGCGCGGGAATTGTTGGACTACCCAACGTCGGGAAATCGACGCTTTTCAATGCCGTCACGCGCACGCACAAGGCGCCGGCAGAAAATTATCCATTCTGCACCATTGATCCCAACCTAGGCGTCGTCAGCGTGCCTGACTCGCGTCTGGAAAAAATTGCGCAGATTTCCCACTCAAAAAAAATCACGCCGACGGCGATTGAGTTCGTCGATATTGCTGGTCTGGTGAAAGGCGCGAGCGCAGGCGAAGGCCTGGGCAATCAGTTTCTTCACCACATTCGCGAAGTCGACGCGATCGTGCAGGTGGTACGTTGCTTCGAAAATCCAGACGTTCATCATGTCAGCGCGACGATTGAGCCGATTCGCGACATCGAAATCGTTAATACGGAGCTTGTGCTCGCCGACCTGGCGTCGCTCCAGAGACGGCGCGACCGATTACAGAAGCAACTGCACGCCGGTGAAAAGACAGCAAAGATCGAAAATGCGATCATCGAAAAATTATTGATACATCTGGATGCAGGAAAGCCGGCGATCACTGCCGATTTAACTCCAGAGGAAAAAGCAATCGCACGCGGATTCTTTTTGCTTACGTCAAAACCCACAATTTTCGCGTGCAACGTGGCGGAATCAGATTTGGCTGCGCTCGCTGCTGTAGCCGGGGTCGGTGACCCCGGCCAGGAGACGCGAATCCGAACCGCGAAAGCCGGTGTCAGCGCCGCGCAACACGTCGAGCTTGTCCAGGATTACGCGCCGCACCATTTCGCAACTGAGGCTGTGGTCATCAGCGCGCAGATCGAGAGTGAGCTCGTCGATCTTGGCGAAAACGAAGCGATGGAATATTTGCGCGGTCTTGGTGTGGAAGATAGCGGCGTGCACGCACTCATTCGCGCCGTCTATCATCTGCTTGGCCTGCGCACGTTTTTCACCACTGGCGAAAAGGAGACGCGCGCATGGACAATTCACGCCGGCGACAAAGCGGCAGCGGCCGCGGGCGTTATCCATTCCGATTTCGAGCGTGGTTTTATTGCCGCGGAAACAATTCAGTTCAATGATCTAGCCGCAGCCGGTTCTTTCGTGAAGGCGCGCGAGGCCGGCAAACTGCGGCTGGAAGGAAGAGAATACGAAGTTCGCGACGGTGACGTGATATTCTTCCGCTTTAATGTGTGACCGGTAGGGACGCCGCGCTGCGGCATCCGGTCGGCGCAGCGCGCCGACCCTATCTACGCTGCGTCGTACAAGATGCGGCCGCAGTTTTCGCAGCTCACGATTTCCTTCCCCGCTTTCACACGGTGCGCAGTCTGCGTGGTTACTTTCATGTGGCAGCCGGTGCAAACTTCGTGTTCAAGGGCGACAATAACAGCGTCGCCTTTGCTCTTGAAAAGCCGTTCGAAACGGCTCAACAAATCCTCTTCAATCTTGCCAGCGATCTCGGCACGCTCTTTTGTCAGCTCTTCCAGCCGCGACTGCAAAGTCGTTGATTTTGCTTCGAGATCCTTCGTCTGCCGGGCGACCGATTCCTTAACGGCAGCGGCTTTCTTTTCCTCCGCTCCCAGTTCCGCCTTAACCTTATCGGCCTCCACCATCAGTTCGAGCTCTTCGTCCTCGATTTTGCGAATCTCGTTTTCGTAGCGCTCGATCTCGTGGCCGATTGCCTGGAACTCGTCATTCTTGCGTGTTTGATATTGCTGGGTTTTAAGCCGGGCGATGGTCTCGGCGCGCGTGCCTACATCGAGCTCAAGTTTCTTCCGGTCCATTTCGACGTGTCGGCCTCGTTGTTTGAGTGCTTCAACTCCTGCCGCGCTCGATGCCAATTGCGCTTCAAGGCTTTTCCGTTGCAGTGGTACGGTCTCTATTTCGGTCTGGATCTGCTTGATCCTTTGTTGTCGATCTTGAAGAACGAGCAGTTGTTCCAATTCAGGATGCACCCGCGCTGAAGTTATTGATTCGGCGTAGCGCCGTCAATAACGCGCACGAGTGAAGATTCCTGAGGCGTAGCGGGCTATTGTAACTGGTCAAACGCTCTCAGGACCTGTTCCGGACGCGCGCGGACAGCGATACTTTCTGTCAAATTTACCCAACGAACGGTCCCGCCAGAATCGATCAAAAATTCAGCCGGTCGAGCGACGTCCGTTTCTTTAGGTCCCGCACCACGATGGAGCAGATCGTAACGCCGGATCACTTCCGCCTTCGGGTCGGACAGGAATGTGTACGTAAAGCCCCGCTTCTGTCGCTGGCGCCGATTGATTTCCGGCGCGTCAACACTCAGCGCGACCACGCGAATTCCGCGCGATTCGAACTCCGAAAGCTTGTCCTGAAAACTCCGCAACTCGGAGTTGCATAACAGTCACCAAACTCCGCGATAGAAAATCAGCGCGACACCTTTTGAACTGGAAAGCAAATCAGCCAGAGCAACCGGCTTTTCGTCTTGATCCGGCAGCGTGAATTCCGGCGCGTTTTCGCCAACCCGCGGCGCCTGAGCGGAGAGCCGAACCTGGCCCAGGACGTAAAAAATTTCGTAACTGAAAAACCCGAAAACAAACAGAGCGATCGCCGTTAGGATTGAGCCGAAGACCTTGCCACGATAGAGTTGCGGCCGGCCAAACGCGCGAAACAGGCCGACGATCAACAAAACGCCGCCAATTCCAAAGAGCAAAAGATTTGCCCAGGGAAAATCGCGCGTGATTGGAACGCTGGCGAAAAACCCATAGGAAAACAATCCGCTTAGGACCACAACAAAACCGACCCAGATCGGCCAATTCCATTTTCGTTTCATGTCGATCTTGCCCTTCCCAAGCGCAGGATCCACCGATAAAGGACGATCGCGATGACTGCAAAGGCCACTCCGCCGATGATCTTCCCAGCGGTTTCGTAGCCCGGCCCAACTAGCGCCAGCGGCGCAGATACGCCAGAGAACACAACAATCGCAGAGATCACCACGCCGATGATGCTTTCGCCGACGATCAGGCCGGACGCGAGTAACACGCCGAGCTGTTTCGTCGCTTCCGGCTTTGCCCTCCGGTCGGCTCGTTTGTCAAAGAACCATCCGGCAATGGCTCCGACGACGATCATGAGAGTGCTTTGCGTTGGAAGATAGATCCCCAGACCCACCGCCAACGGAGGAATGCGCATGTGTCGCGTTGTGCGTGCGAGGATTTCATCCAGCAGGATGATACCAACTCCGATGAATGCGCCGGTTCGAACCAAACTCCAGTCGATATCAGCGGCGATCACGCCTTGTGCGAGAGACGAGATCAGGCCCGCCTGCGGCGCCGGGAGCGGATTTGGACGCAGCTCAGCGCCGGGCGCGCCGACGAAACCGTAGGCCTGATTCACCAGATCGAGCACAGGCGGAATCACAAGCGCGCCGGCAATGACGCCGAACACCAGCGCTACCTGCTGCTTCCAGGGCGTCGCGTCAACTAGCTGGCCGGTTTTGAGATCTTGCAGGTTATTGTTCGCGATCGCCGCGACGTTGAAGATCACCGCGGTGGTGAAAAGCGCGAATGCCATCAACGCCTTGCCGGCATGTGGTGACACGTACGGTTTCACGCCAATCACAAGCAATAAGGCAGCGCCGATGACCACCAAAATGCCAATGCCAGACAACGGGCTGTTGGACGAACCGATTAACCCAGCCATGTAACCGCACACGGCGGAAACGAAGAAACTCATCACCACCACGTACGCCAACCCGCCAATGGTGAGCGTTACGAGATGTGCGCCCAGACCGCTGGTGTTGGCAAAATATCCGAGCAGCCAGGCAATTGGCAGCATGCAGATCAATGTGACGAGTCCTACAATGCCGATCGGGATGTCGCGCTCGGTGATTGGCAACGTATCGGCTTTGCCCGCTTTGCGCGCGCGCGATGCGGCCATTGCGCCAGCGAGGCCCCGGGCGACTGGCTTGACGAGCTTCAGAAGCGTCCAGATGGCCGAGACACCGATCGCACCGGCGCCGACGAAACGAACCTTTCGGCTCCAGGTGCTTTGCGCGAGTGCCGCAACGGTACTGCTGACGTCCTGTGCGAGTGCCGAATAGTGCGGCACGCCCCACCCCCAGCCAATCAACGCGCCTATCAGCACCGCAATACCAACTGACAGACCAACCAGGTGCCCGATGGCCAGCAGCGCGAACGAGAGGGCAAAATCATAACCGCTCACTCCACCGCGCCTGCCGATTCGAAAAGTCTGGGCCACATCCGAGGCAAAAAGTTGCGTGGCAACAATCACCGCAAATACAGCTGACACGATCGACCCCCACAAAACCGCAAGCAGACCTGCGCGTCCATGTTCGATGTCGGAAGCGTGCTTTGAATCGCTGCTACTGCCGACCTTCAACACCTCGGCGCAGGCCACGCCTTCGGGATACGGCAGGTCCGAAGTAGTGACCAACGCGCGCCGCAGCGGAATTGAGTACATCACGCCCAGAATCCCGCCCAACGCGCAAATCGCGAAAGAGATCCAGAATGGAAAACCCGTCCACCAGCCGATCATGATCAATCCGGGCAACACGAAAATAATCGACGACAGTGTGCCCGCCGCGGATGCAACCGTCTGCACGATGTTGTTTTCCTGAACGGTCGCATCGCGGAAACTCCGCAGGATCGCCATCGAAATCACCGCCGCTGGAATCGATGTAGAAAAAGTGAGACCGGCCTTGAGGCCGAAGTACACGTTGGCCGCGGTGAATACGAGCGTGATGACAACGCCTATGATCAGGCCACGGATGGTAAGTTCGGCGGGCGTTCTCTCGCGGATTTGTGGGTTGGCGTTCACGATCCGGTTTCCGATTAGAAATTACCTGGTCCAAAGGCCCTGATCCGACCAAGCGAACGGAGAATAGTGTGGAATGGGCAAACGGGTCAAGACGGTCTGATTCAATCCAGCGTAATCGACGGAACCATAATGCACTTCGACGCGCCAAAGCGACTGTGTCGCGTAAACCGTGCTTGCGCTTTTGGCGCGTTTTCCCAAAGCTCTTGCAAATGGCGACAGTCGACACCGCGAATCCGCCGCAGGAGTATCCGGATATCGTCGGCGCTCGCCCGACTAATCCGCTGGCGGCTAACTTCAAGCCGTTCATTCCGGCGTCGGTGCGATTGCCAGAGCTGACGTGGCCGCACTTAATCACCGGCACCTTGTTAGGAATGGTTTTTGGCGCGTCGTCGCTCTATCTCGTCCTCAAAGTGGGCTTGACCGTGAGCGCGTCTATTCCGGTCGCCGTCATTTCCATCACGATCTTTCGTTTGGCTTCGAAGTTCGGTTTCCGTGATGCCAACATTTTGCAAAATAACATCGTCCAGACCGCCGGTTCAGCGGGCGAGTCCATCGCTTTCGGTCTTGGCGTAACGATGCCGGCGATTCTGATCCTCGGTTTCGACATCGAGATTGCCCGCGTGATGCTAGTCGCGATTTTGGGCGGATTGCTCGGGATATTGATGATGATTCCGCTGCGCCGCGCGCTCATCGTTGCTGAACACGGAATTCTGAAATATCCGGAAGGCACAGCCTGCGCCGAAGTTCTCAAGGCAGCTGCTTCCAAGGAATCGCTCGCCGTGGCGGACAAAACTCATACGACCGCGAACGCTCAAATCGTTAACGAAGAGGCTGCCAGCGGCGGCGGTAAGGTGATCTTCACAGGATTCGGCATCGGGTTTTTATACCAAGCCGCGATGGGCGCCTTCAGGATGTGGAAAGACACGCCCGAGAAAATTTT
>JBKOWV010000030.1:0-4418 GCA_046724585.1 Verrucomicrobiota bacterium | reverse complement strand
CACGGCGGCGATGGCGTCCTCCACCTGCTTCCTTTTGTCGCCCGGAATTTTGTCGCCGAGTTCTTTCAACTGCTTCTCGCTTTGATATGCAAGCATGTCGGCGTTGTTCTTGATCTCGATCGCTTCCTTCGCCTTCTTGTCTTCCTCGGCGTGCGCCTCGGCTTCACGCTGCATCTTCTCGACTTCCTCCTTGGACAGTCCGGAGCTGCCGGTGATCGAAATCTTCTGCTCCTTGCCGGTACCGAGATCCTTCGCCGAAACGTGCAGAATTCCATTCGCATCGATGTCGAAGGTGACCTCAATCTGTGGAACACCGCGCGGCGCAGGCGGGATTCCATCGAGATGGAACGTGCCCAGCTGCTTGTTATCCCGCGAGAGCGGCCGCTCGCCTTGCAATACCTTGATTTCCACGCCCGGCTGATTGTCGCTGTAAGTCGAAAAGATCTGCGACTTGCGTGTCGGGATGGTGGTGTTGCGCGGAATCATTGGTGTCGCCACGCCGCCTGCGGTTTCAATCGCCAGCGTCAACGGCGTCACGTCGAGCAAGAGTACGTCTTTGACATCGCCTTTGAGGACCCCGCCCTGAATGCCTGCGCCGATCGCGACGACTTCATCCGGGTTCACACCTTTGTGCGGTTCCTTGCCGATCAGGCTGCGCGCGGTCTCGATCACTTTCGGCATGCGCGTCATGCCGCCAACGAGCACCAGTTCGTTCACGTCGCGCTCGGCAATCTTAGCGTCCTTTAAACACGCTTTCACCGGCGGGACAGTCCGTTGAACCAGATCATCCGTGAGCTGCTCCAGCTTTGCGCGGGTCAATTTTTTCTGAATGTGCTTCGGTCCGCTCGCATCCGCGGTGATGAAAGGCAGATTAATTTCATATTCCTGCGTTGAGGAAAGCGCGATCTTCGCCTTTTCCGCTTCCTCCTTAATGCGCTGGATCGCGTCCGGCTGCTTGGTTAGATCGATGCCGGTGTCCTTTTTAAATTCGCTGACGACCCAATCCATGATGCGCGCATCCCAGTCGTCGCCGCCGAGGTGCGTATCGCCATTGGTGGCCTTCACCTCGAAAACGCCATCACCAATTTCGAGCACTGAGATGTCGAAGGTGCCGCCGCCCAAATCGTAAACCGCGATCTCTTCGTCTTTCTTCTTGTCCAAGCCGTAAGCGAGCGACGCCGCGGTCGGCTCATTGATGATGCGCAAAACTTCGAGGCCCGCGATTTTGCCCGCGTCCTTCGTGGCATTGCGCTGCGAGTCATTAAAATACGCCGGCACGGTGATGACCGCCTGCGTGATTTTCTCGCCGAGCTTCGCTTCCGCATCGGTCTTCAGTTTCGCCAAAATCATCGCCGAAATTTCCGGTGGCGAAAACGTCTTGCTCTGCCCGCCGACCTCCACTTGCACATGCGCATCGCCATTTGCGGCTTTCACAATCTTGTAAGGCACGCGCTGCTGCTCTTCGTGTACTTCGTCAAACTTGCGGCCCATGAAGCGCTTGATTGAGAAAACTGTGTTTTGTGGATTGGTTACTGCCTGACGTTTCGCGGCCTGGCCGACCAGCCGCTCACCGCTCTTCGTAAACGCGACGACTGAAGGCGTCGTGCGTGCCCCTTCGCTATTTTCCAAAACTACCGGGTCGCCACCTTCCATCACCGCCATGCAAGAGTTGGTGGTTCCCAAATCGATACCTAAAACTTTAGCCATAGAATAAAATCCTTTCTGAGATCAAGACCGCCGACGGCGGATTCGCCTCGGCGAAAGTTCGACCCAGAAGCTGTTAAGCAGGCATTGAGCCAACTGAAGATACTCGGCATAAGTCGTTCTTTACTAGGATGTAATACCAACGCAATATGAGGTTCCACCGATCGGTATGCGACAAATCGGCTCGGTTTTAGTCCTCACGGCAAGATTCGTGCGCCAATGCGACGCTAGTAGCAGGGAGGAGCGCGGCCCCGAATTTCTTCGGGGTCGCTGCCCTAGCTGGCGGCAAGATCTTTACACGCAAATTTTCCAGAAAAGCGTCGACTGCCCGGCCTCTCCCGAGACAACAGGCCAGCGGTCTGTGTTCCCCAAATCTAAGGTTCGGTGCAAATACTGAGAACCCCCACTTGTCATTTAACGCGCACCCCAAAGAATAACTTTGGAATCGTCGGCAGTTCGGAAAACCGACGGCAGCTCCGTGCCATTCCACGTCGGCGCCGAATTCCAAGTTAGCACGCAGGTGATCAGGCGAGCGATACAAAGGTTTCGGCGAATAAACCCGAGCGCGATGTCGTCAAAGCTGCCACCCAAAAGCAGCTTACACGACCCGGAAACAATGCCATCCGAGATTGCCTTCGTCCAAAGTCCGACACGTTCTTGCAATCTCGAGAGCTTGCCAATTTCCTCGGGGCTTCCTAGTCATGAGCTTATGAGTCGCTCCTGGTCATTGGTCAGGCCTTTGCTCGCGGGATTGGTCCTGACCGCGCTCCAAATGGCGATGGCAGTGGGGCTGCTGGCTCCGGAAGGGCCCGCTTCCTATCGTTATTCCACCCTTATCCAGCACGATAGCTATTGGTTTACGAACATCGTCGATCGCGGCTACCAGACGATTGTCCCGCCCACAAATCAAAAGATGATGGAAGTGTCTAATGTCGCATTTTTCCCCGCCTATCCTGCGATTGCCGCCTTGCTTCGCCATGGACTTAACATCGACGCCGGCACCGCGCTGCTGGTCACCGCTCAACTGGCCGCCTGGGGTTTCTGGAGCTATTTTTTTCTCTTTTGTAGACGTTGGCGGATTTCGCCTGGGCTCCAAGTCTGCGGCGCGTTGTTGGTTGTGGCGCACCCGGCCGCCTTCTTTCTGATTGCCGGCTACTCAGAATCGCTTTTTCTGATGACGTTGCTCGGGTTCATCTACTGGAGCAGTGCTAAGGGTCGTTCTGCGAAAGTCTGGGCAGCGTTGCACGGTATCGTGATGTCCGCGACGCGAATTGTCGGAATTGTATGTGCCGCTTTTCCAGTCGTGCAATCACTCTGCGCCAAGGGATGGAAGGGCTTGCGTGAGCCGCGGTCGTGGTTTCGCCAATACGGCCCTGCAGTGGGTTTGATGATTGCGGCAACGCTGGGGGCGCTCGGATTCTTTTTGTATTGCCAATTGCGCTGGGGACGCTGGGACATTTATATGCTTACACAGGCGGCCGGCTGGGCAATCGTTCCCGATTATTTGGCGGTGTTTAAACCATCCAGCTATCGATGGCTCATTCCGGCACTGAATAATCCGACAGAGGCAAGCCAAATGTCGATGACTTTGGGCGCCTTGCTCTTTGTCGGTATCGCGCTTTGCGAACTACTGCCAGCTATTCGACAGCAGGCCGGATTGCCCATACGCGTCGGCATCTATTTCTGCGCCGCTGCGATCTATTACCTGTCAGTCAGCGGTGTGGCCTGTGTGGATATGGAAAGCATGCTTCGCTACGAATTTTGCGTGCATGCGCTAATCGTGCTGGCGCTTTTAAATTATCTGCGTCAATTTCGGACGCCGCCGATGTTCATACGGGCGTTCGGCGTCGCGGCAGTAGCGTTAGTCAGCGCCGCCGGGATAAGCGTACAAGGCTGGTACGTCTGGAATTTCACGCGGGGCAATTGGGTTGCGTAGAAGAAGATGAAAACAAAAGTCGCCATTATCGGTGCCGGACCAGCGGGTTTGACGGCCGGTTACCTTCTCTCGAAGGAGGAGGTTGACGTTATCATTCTGGAAGCTGATCCGGTTTATGTCGGCGGGATTTCACGCACGACTACTTACAAAGGTTTTCACTTCGACGTTGGCGGCCATCGTTTCTTTTCCAAATCGAAAGCGGTCGAAGACTTATGGACCGAGATTTTACCTGATGACATGCTCGTTCGACCGCGTTCCTCGCGTATTTTTTACGGCGGCAAATTTTTCTCTTATCCGCTGAAGCCGTTCGAAGCACTGCACAAGCTTGGCATTTTCAACTCGGTTCTCTGCGTCGTTTCCTGGCTGAAGGCGCGGCTATTCCCGGTGCGGGATCCGCGCAATTTCGAAGAGTGGGTGAGCAATCAGTTCGGGAAACGGCTCTTCAATACATTCTTCAAAAGCTATACCGAAAAAGTTTGGGGAATGAGCTGCAAGGAAATCTCCGCTGACTGGGCGGCGCAACGCATTAAAGGGCTTTCGCTCGGGAGCGCGATCAAGAACGCGCTCTTTCCGCAGCGCTACAACGGGGATCGAACGAAGGTAATCAAGACGCTCATTAATTCATTCCGTTACCCGCGTAAAGGCCCGGGCATGATGTGGGAGGCGTGTGCAGAAAAGATGAAGGCGATGGGCGGGAAACTCGAGATGGGCTGTAAGGTCACGCGCTGTTCCTGCGACGAGGTATCTGGGAATTGGACGGTCGAATATAAAGATCGGC
>JBKOWV010000137.1:0-7387 GCA_046724585.1 Verrucomicrobiota bacterium | reverse complement strand
AGCCAGGTCACTGTTCCCGCTTATCGGATTTCAAATCGCCACTGAATAAACTCAACTGACAATCCACCAACTTCCAAGCTTCCGTTTCCGTTTCGGCCCACTAGTAAAATGCTTCCGTTAAGAAAGCAATAGAAATCGCGGACTAACCTTTTTGCCGAAAATGCCCAAAACTAGCGCTTGGAACGGAAAAAACGTCGCTTCCCGCGTCGCCGTGACCGCTGCGGGCGTCGTGAGTCCGCTCGGGTTTGGATTGAGCGAGACCCTCGATTCGCTACGAGGAGCCCGAGACTGCATCACGCCCGTGACCCGGTTTTCAGTGACCCAATGTCGCTGCAAGACTGCAGGCCAGGTGCCGGACGAGCGCCTGCTCAAAGAGCAACCGGAAACGAATCGGGCAAAACGCTTGCATCGCGCGTCGCACATGATGATCCGCGCTCTAGCAGAAGCGCTGGCCCAAAGACCCGGATTCAAACCGGAATTGACGGTCATTGGAACAACCAGCGGGGGCATGTCTTACGGCGAAGATTATTACCGTTCACTATCCCGAAATGGAGATTTGCGGCATTCGCCGACCTGGGTCGCGAATTACCCCGCCCAAAAGCCAGTGATTGACGCGCAGGAAGCGTTCGGAATTTCCGCTCCCTGTCAGATAATTGCGAATGCCTGCGCCTCCGGCACGAACGCGATCGGTCATGCGTATGAGTGTGTGCGATCGGGCCGTTACCAGCACGTGTTGACCGGCGGGTATGACGCGCTCTCGGAGCTGGTCTTCGTCGGTTTTGATTCGCTTCAGGCCTCGACCGCGGAAAAATGTCGCCCATTCGATCGAGATCGCACCGGCATGGTCCTCGGAGAGGGCGCAGCGGTTCTGGCGCTGGAAAATCTCGATGTGGCCCGGGAACGCGGCGCGCCCGTCTTAGCGGAAATAATCGGCTACGGTCTTTCGACAGATAACTTTCACATGACGCAACCGAATCCCTCTGGTATCGGACCGCGACAGGCGATGGAACGAGCTCTTCAAAGCGCCTGCCTTTCAGCGGACAAAGTCGATTACATTAATGCGCACGGAACAGCCACGCCGTTTAACGATGCCGCGGAAGGCAAGGCAGTCAGCGAATTATTTGATCGTGTGCCGGTCAGCTCGACGAAGAGCATGATGGGCCATTCATTAGGCGCGGCCGGGGCAATCGAGGCCATCATCTGTCTCCTGGCGCTCCAGCATCAGTTTCTTCCTGCCAACATCAATTTTCGCGCTCCAGACGAGGGTGTGGATCTAAACATTGTTGCAAATGACGCGCGCCCGATGGCTTTGCGCACCGTCCTCTCGAACTCGTTCGGATTTGGCGGTACGAATGCGTCGATTGTGATCCAAAAGTTCGAGGCATGAGTCTGGCCATCGCCGGCATGGGGTGGGTGACACCTCTCGGAAACGGCGTTGACCCGGTTTGGAAGCAGTTGCTTCAGGGATATGAGGCGACGGCAGCAAAAATCCCGGAACAGTTCGGCGACCGAGCCTATAACGCCTACCGAGTACCTGAATCCGTGTTGACCAGTCTAGCGCCTCACCCGCGCCTACGCCGTGCCAGCGCGATTTCGCGCTTCGCCGCCGCCGCGGGTTTGGAGGCATTACAAGCGGCCGGAGTGAAGCTGGATTCGCAGAGTGCGGAGCGAATCGCTCTCGTTTTCGCGATCTCGAACGGCGGCGTTATTTACACGAAGCGATTTTACCGCGAGATCGTTGAAGCGGGCGCGCAATCAGCCAGTCCGCTTCTCTTTCCGGAAACGGTCTTCAACGCCCCGGCGAGCCATCTCGCGGCGATTCTCGGCATTACCGGCGCCACTTACACTCTGGTGGGTGACAGCGCCGTAGGTCTCCTGGCGATAAAAATGGCGGACGACCTGATGGCAAATGAAACGCTTGACTATTGCCTGGTCGTCGGAGCGGAAGAAGCCGATTGGATATTGTGTGACGCATATCGGCGATGGCGGCTGCTTCGCTTGACCCCTCCGATAGAACCATTCAGCGACAAAAAGCG
Source organism: Verrucomicrobiota bacterium (assembly GCA_046724585.1). Classification (GTDB taxonomy): domain Bacteria; phylum Verrucomicrobiota; class Verrucomicrobiia; order Chthoniobacterales; family UBA10450; genus Udaeobacter. The sequence continues at coordinate 5,351 of JBKOWV010000137.1, read as the reverse complement.
TGGAATGATTTTGAGTGAAGGAGCAGGAGCGGTCCTGCTGGCACGAGATGGCTTGGTAGTAATCGGAGGCATTCATCCTGGCATGTCTTACGGGAAACGGGCAGAAGCTGAGGAAGCATTGAAGCGAATCCTGTCCAATCTCAGTCAGATGGAAATCGATTTTGTCATTTCGAGCGCAAACGGCACGTTTATCGATGAAGCAGAATGCGAGGCGCTGAGGCAGACTATCCCAGATGCATTCGTTTACACTGCCAAACCAGCGCTGGGCGAAAGCGTTGGTGCGGCCGGACTGTGGCAAGTCATCGTCGGAACCCAGGCTTTGCGCTGTGGTGAACTTCCGCCCTTGCTTCATACAGGACCAACGATTCCGCTGCGCACTTCAGCCTCACGCATGCCTCTGGCAGGCGCGCACCGGGCGATCGTTTTGAGCTCTGGAGTGAATCAGCAAGTGGCAGGTTTGCGACTCCAAAACAGTTCGCGGCCGCCGATTATTTCAGCGTCGATCCAATGATTAACGCGCCAATCCATTGCACTTATGGGCGCTCCGGTTGTCTGCACAGAGTGCTTTTGGCTTTTCAGGAGGCTTTTCGTGCAGTACCTTCGGCGTCCGCCATGCGAAAGCCGGTTTTGCTGCTGCTCGCGACTCTTCTCCCGAGCGCCGGTTTGATTAAAGGAGAAATCAAGACTCCGGAGAATGCTCCTATTGAAATCACATCCACCGGGGAAACGACATATGAAAACGGCCTCGCAACGGCGCGGGAAAATGTCGCCATTCATGTGGGTGACACGGATATTTATGCCGATTACGCTCAGTACAATTCCAACACGCACGACGTGGAATTGAGGGGTAACGTCCGAATCTATCGCGATGCGAGCTTCTACATCGCCGAGAGCGCTGTTTTTAATACCGAGACAAAGAAAATTCGGGCGACAGAAACGCGAACAACATCGCTGCCGTATTTTTTGAGTGGCGAAAATGTCAGCGAAATTTCCGAGCACGGCTACCTGATAAATAACGGAACTTTTACGACGCATGACACGCCGAAGCCCGATTTTCATCTTCGCGCGAGAACAATTCGTGTTTACGAAAAAGATCGGGTGATTTTCCGGAACGTCACGGCGTACGTGGGAAAAGTGCCGATCTTTTGGTTCCCTTACATCTACCAGTCGCTCGATGAAGCATTCAGTTTTACGATCGCACCAGCGTTCTATAGCACTTGGGGCCCATCGCTTCTTACTCAGGTGAGCTTCCCGATCACAGAAAATATCCAGGGGCGGGTTCGGCTCGATTACCGGGGGCGTCGCGGCCTGGCCGTCGGGTTCGACTCCAGCATGGAATACGGGAAGGACAACGAGAGCTGGGCCAAGCTCAAAACCTATTACCTGCAGGATCAAAATCCCGAGATCAATCAAACGGCAGTGCCACGAACGGGTGTTCCTACCGGCCGATACCGGCTAAGCCTGGAAGACCGGACGAACTTTACCGAAAGCATCTTGGGCATCGCTAACCTGACCAAACTTAGTGATCAATTCGTGATGCAGGATTTCTACCAGGGGGAATTTCGCATCAATCCCGTTCCTGACAATGTGGTTGCGCTGACGAAGACGGATCCAATTTACACTCTTACCGGGATTGCGCGTTTTCAGGCGAACGAGTTTTTCGAGACAACGGAACGTTTGCCGGAAGTCGTATTGGACATTAAGCGGCATGCCCTTTTTGGGGGACCGATTTTCTACGAAGGCGAAACCGGATTTGCTGAGTTGCGGCGACAATTCCCTCAGGGCGCGGGTTTTCAGAATTATGGCAGCACCCGATTAGATACGTTCCATCAGCTCCTTTATCCGAACACATATTTCGGCTGGCTTTCCGTCGTCCCGCGAGTCGGGTTTCGCGGCACGTACTACGGAGAGACACGCGATCTTGGGACGACAATCTTCACGCCCAACCCCAATCCGCTGGTGCCTGATTTTCTTCTACCTGACCCGACGCTTGCAAATCCAATTGACTTTGGTGGCGACACGTTCCGCACGGTTTTTAATGCCGGCGTCGAGGCCTCTTTTAAGATCTCGCGCACGTGGGAGGATGTACAAAGCCGCGCAGTTGGCCTGGACGGGCTTCTCCACGTTATCCAGCCGTTCACGAACTTTTCGTATGCCTCGGAAAACGGCCCGGACCCCACCTCGATCTTGCAGTTCGACCGATTCCAACCGTCCACGCAACTGCGAGCCATCGACTTCCCACAATTTACCCCCATCGATTCTATCGCCAGTTGGACAGTCTGGCGACTCGGTGTTCGCAACAAGCTGGAAACGCGACGCGACGACAAAACGATGACCTGGTTTGAGCTCGATACCTTCTTCGACGTGAACTTCGATAATCCATACAACCGCACGGACTACTCAAATCTTTTTAATAATATCCGCTTCACCCCGCTTCCGTGGATGTCGTTTCGGGTCGACTCTCAGGTGCCGGCTTTTGCCAAGGGTTTTACGGAAGTCAATACGATCGCAACGGTTCAACCGATAGCCAATCTGCAAGTGAACGTCGGGCATCGCTATTTGAACGACAATCCTTTCTTCCTCGATAGCAGCTTGTTTGTTTTCGGTGGATATTATCGTTTCGATGATAACTGGGGAATCGGTGTCCAAGAGCAATACGAGGCATCCACTGGGATTCTTGAGCAGCAGCGGTATGCCATTTATCGCGATTTGACGAGCTGGGTAGCCTCGCTTGGGGGAGTGATACGCGACAATGAGGGCGTCCGAGAGTACGGCGTCATATTTACTGTAACACTTAAGGCGTTCCCGAAATTTGGATTTGATTTAAACGTCGATCCGGGTTCTGAAGGAGAATGAACGAAAGAGGGCGTGCAATACTAATCTCCCTGAGCGCGTCCAGTCGGTTGCGCTGCTGATTTCCCTGCGCCTTTCTTCGTCTATGGATCTCGCAATCATCGGTTCGGGTTACGTTGGTCTGGTTACCGGCGCATGTTTCGCTGATGTCGGTCACAATGTGATTTGCGTCGATAACGACCTTGAAAAGATCAAACTGTTGCAAGCCGGCAAAGTGCCAATATACGAGCCCGGACTTGAAGAAGTCATTCATCGCAATGTCTCAGCCCAACGATTGCGTTTCAGCGGCAGCATTCAGGACGGAGTAGACAATGCACAGGTCATTTTTATCGCTGTTCCCACTCCACAGCAGGCAAACGGCGATGTCGATCTGAGTTTTCTCGAGAAAGTCGCGCGCGAAATCGCGGGCGTGTTGACGAATTATCGGGTGATTGTGGACAAAAGCACGGTGCCGGTGAAAACAGGCGAGAAGGTGATTGAATCGATCAAGAGGTACAATCGCCACGGCGCAAACTTCGACGTCGTCAGCAATCCCGAATTTTTGCGCGAAGGCTGCGCGGTTGCCGATCTAATGCATCCGGATCGCATCGTGATTGGAGCGCAAAACGAGCATGCTATCGACCTGATGAAGAAGCTGTACGAACCATTCATGGCGCCGATCCTCGTTACCGATATTAACAGCGCCGAGCTCATCAAACATTGTGCGAATTCATTTCTCGCGCTCAAAATTTCATACATCAACGCGGTCTCTGCGATTTGCGAAGCGAGCGGCGCCGATGTGGAAAAAGTTGCGGATGGGATCGGAATGGATCACCGGATTGGCCGCGATTTTCTAAATGCCGGGATTGGGTACGGCGGTTCATGTTTTCCCAAGGATATTGCCGCGTTCATCACCATCAGCGAGCGGCTTGGTGTCCCTTTCGATTTGCTCAAGGAAGTGCAACGAATTAATGCGGCGCAAAAAGAACGTTTTCTGAAGACGATTCGAGAGACGCTGTGGGTTTTGCGAGAAAAACGAATTGCAGTCTGGGGACTCACATTCAAGCCCGACACAGACGACGTTCGTTCGTCCGTGGCGATAGCGTTGGTCGCGGACTTGCTGCGCGATGGAGCGCATGTGGTTGCTTATGATCCGAAAGGAATGGAAAAGGCCCGAGCCGAGAAAACGATCGCCGCCGCCGAATTGTCTCCGTCCGCTCTCGACGCAGTGAACAATGCCGAGGCGCTCATCCTCGCCACCGAATGGAATGAATTTGCCAATGTCGATCTGGCGGTGCTGAAGGAAAAAATGAGGACGCCAATTGTCTTTGACGGGCGAAACCTGTTGGATCCCGAAACGATGAGACACCTGGGCTTTCATTACCATTCGATTGGGCGGGCCAACGTGAAGCCGGGATAAACGTCGATTTATGGCGCGGTCCTCTGCTCGCCGAATCGCGCTGGCGGCGCTGCGTAGATGGCAAGAAGAAAAACGCTTTGCCGATTCCATCATCTCGGGATTTCTTGCGAAGGCAGAACTTACTTATTCAGACCGCGCGTTTGCTCTCCAGCTTTTTTACGGCGTCCTGCGCAATTTAACATTGCTGGATTTTTGGATCCTCTGCCTGCGGTCTTGCCCGGTCGAGGCGGGTCTTCGTGATGTCTTGCGACTTGGCTTGTATCAACTCTTCTTCCTCGAAACAGCTCAACATGCGGCGGTCTACGAAACCGTGGAACTCGCGTCCAGGCGACAGCGAGCAGTAACCAATGCCATGCTGCGCGCTGCGGCACGACGGCGGAACGAACTGCTCAGCCGCGCCGGTGCGCAGCCCTTATCCGTTCGAACTTCGCATCCGCAATGGCTGGTCGCACGGTGGCAACAGCATTTCGGCGCCAAAAACGCGGAAGAGTTATGCGGATGGAATAATCTCCCGCCGCCGATTTATGGCCGAATCAACCGGCTAAAAATCAGTCGCGAAAAGTTTCTTCAGCTTTATCCGAAGCCAAGGCCGGTGGCGGGCAACCCTGAGTTTGTAGAATTTGACGAATTGCCGGCGAATGCTCTCAACCGGGGCCATTGCTACATTCAAGATCCGAGCACGGTGATCGCCTGCCAGCTTCTTGATCCCAAACCCACAGAAAAAATCCTCGATGCGTGCGCTGCCCCCGGTGGAAAAACCGGCTTTATCGCGCGGCTCATGAAAAATAAGGGAACGATTGTGGCATGCGATCGCGATCCAACGCGGCTTGCGATCTTGAAGGACAATATGGCTCGGCTGGGTGCCAGCATTATCCACAGCTGGCGTCATGATTGGACACGCGATCGCATCTCGCAGGAAATCGCGTCGGTCGCGCCGTTCGATCGAATTCTGGTTGACGCGCCGTGTAATAACACCGGAGTGATGCGCCGCCGAATAGATGTGCGATGGCGACTTCGGCCCGGAGATTTGATCCGAATGCCAGGAGAGCAATTTGAAATTACGCGCTCCGCGATCAGCTTGCTAAAACCGGGTGGCGTC
>JBKOWV010000090.1:0-5346 GCA_046724585.1 Verrucomicrobiota bacterium | reverse complement strand
GGTAGTACCGTAGCTATAACTAGGCACACCGTTCGAATCGGTGCTGGCCTGGATGAAGAACTGGTCACCATCGTCGGAAAGACCTTTCGAGTACCAGTTGCCATTGATCCTGACGATCCCCGTCTCCGGCGCGTTGGCCGCGAAATACATCCGCCAGGTGGCTAGCGGGGGGATAACAGCCAGATCCGAGACCTGCATTGTCCCCGTAAAATGGAAAACAGCGCCTACCTTCGTCGTGACATACTTGATGGTGATAATGTCCACCGCGCTAGGTTCCGGCGCAACCGCGAGCAGGCCGCTATCCTGGTCAAAGGCGAAATCGGTCACTTGTTCACCGGCCGGTCCCGGCTGCATCGCCTGCGGCGTAACCCCACCTTCAGGCGGAGGAGTCGCCCCGGGCAGGGCAAACGGCTGCGCGGGAAGAGCCGAGCCTTCCCTGGCGCGTGGCACGTTACCACCCTTAATCGAAGGGCCGGTGATCTGCCGCGCGAGATAGGTATGCCCATCGAAGTCATTATGGTCATCGGTATAGCCAATGACTGCCGCGCCTTGCGGATCGAAGTTCACCTGGAAGTAATCGATCAGATTCCGGTTCGGCGATTCACCAGTGAGCGGCAGACCCTTGAGTGAAATGTTAGAGGCATGAATCGAATGGTCGCTTGCCTGGACGATGCGGAAGGTCGGAGCAAGGGCATCGGCATTGAAGCTCTGGGCGAAATAGACGCGCCACCGGGCGTTGTCGTTATTGCCCTGGTTGTCGGTGCCGTACCAGGCTATCCCAACTGTGCCAGGAATCGGTCCGGTCGCGATCCATGGCATGAGGTTGACTCTGGTGGTCAAGTCTGCCGGATTATTAACTTTTACCGGGGCCGTCCACGTGACACCCTTGTCGGCTGAACTGATGAGGAAGATATCATTGCCGTCGGAGTAACAGAGATAGACGGGGTTGGGCGTGGCGCCGGTGTTAGCCACTCGCATGGCGACAAAAATATTCGCCGGATCAACCGTCGGTGGGATCGGTTGATACAGGGCATAAGTGAGCGGTGGAAGTCCGGGCGCCGGCGGTATACCGACCGCTAACTGTCCATCATTACCACTGATATAGACTGTGCCATCCGCCTGATCGACATCGAGCGCGCCCGTTTGCGACATGGTGCCAACCAAAATCGCGGGCCCGTAGGTAAGACCGCCATCGGTTGACTGCTGAACAAAAACAATGCCGGCGCCAAAGTTGCGATATTCAAGAAAGACCGTGTTCGGGCCGTAGGTCCCCATCCATTGGCGGTCGTTAATCGGCACCCCTCCGGCGAAGTTGCCGACAGGGTTAAACTCAAACGTCGCTCCGTGATCCAGCGACCGCCCGACCGTCACGTTCGCCGCCGTGAGACTAGCATAAGCCAACACTGCTTCTCCCGTCGCGCCAATCCCGGTGAACGCACCAAAGCCTACGGCAAGGTCAATATCACCGCCACCGAGCGCGCCGGCCGACAATTCGTCCTGCCCCGCGGCTGAGCTGGGCGAATCGGGTTGGCCGCGATAGCTCGGCACCCGCATTTTCGGATCGAAGGTCGTATTGGGAACGCCCGCGATAGTCGGGCGCAGATCAAAATACCACAGGTCAACCCCAGCCGGCACGCCGCGGATACCGCAGACGTAGTAATTGCCTAACGAATCGACCCGGCTGCTCGGCTCGCCATCGCGGTTCGCAGTCTGCGCTTTTACCGTCGAGTTCGGCGCGAAAGTCATCCCGCCGCTGAGGTAATTCGCCGTCCTCTGAACCTGCGCAGTTTCCACCGTGATCGTGCCGTGGGGCTGATCGACCCCCGGAGTATTTGCGAAGTAGACCGCGATGACATTGAAATCTCCCGTCCCGTCGCTGTTTGGGTCGATCACGGTGCTTTCACTTGTGCCCGGGACACCGCCTCCCGAACTGCTCACCAGATCGCCATCCGAGCCATCCACATTCCGCTTATGGATGTAGAGATCGTAATCGTTACTGCCGGAGGTCCACTCAATTTTGACCGCAATGGTCTTGCCGGTGTAATCGCCGGCTGCCACGTGGAGGATAAAGGTATCGCGATTGACGCCTTCAATCGCAGTTGTTTCATCGGTGCCTCCCGTGCCGATGGCGGTGCCATCCCATTCGAGAGGCGTGGTCGTGCTCGGATCGACTGTGCCTTCAGGAGGATTGGCTGCATGCGTGCCCGCGATGCTGAAGAGCGAGGCCGCGCAAGCGGCCGCCAGAATGCCAAATGAATTAAGAGAAAGAGGGAATGGTTTCATGTTGATGTGTGGGTTAAAAGGAGGTTGATGTTTAAACAATACTTATTAGCGGGCCGCGATTGTAGCGTGTTATTTTGCTTTGGCTAGGAAAACAACCGTAGTTGACGAAAATTTAGGGGAAGACCCTTCTCTCGCGGTGCGGTTCGCGTCACTCCTTTACCCGGTTCTAGGTGAAAGGGCGCATTTGCCTGTAATCTCCTTGCAGGCCTTCGTCGATTCAGGAAACTCAGCGCTTGCGTTTGATTCGATAAGTCAAAAAACATTCTTCGCCGACAACGCGCATGTCGATCAAAGAGCAACGCACGCTGGCAGGCAGAAATTCTTTGCTTAGGCCGGTCAAGGTCGGCGCTTTGGCTCCCCCGAACATGTAGGGAGCAATCGTCAGATTGAGTTGATCGATGAGGCCGCGTTCGAGCAACGATCGAAACAAAGTCGGACCGCCTTCACATGCGACCGTGCGAATCTTGTAGTTATCGCGCAACGTGTGCAGCATCCCAGCAAGATCGACATCCCGCGATTTAGTAAGATGTAATGTCGCTTTCGTCCGAAGTGCGACCTGAGTTTTTTTGGGCATTCGCGTTGTCGAAAAAACAAGAATGGGCGAGCTGGTAGATTGAAAAATTTTCAATCGGCTGTCGATCCTGCCTTTGTTTGACACGATCACACGCAGTGGCGCTGGAGTCTGCTTCCGCCTGATTCTCGCTTGTTGCAGCTCAGCAGGGAGGCTGAGCCGTACATTGTCTCGCCTCAAACTCGTGTGCCCGATCAGGACCGCATCCGCCAAAGCGCGCTGGCGAAACAAGTGCAGCTTGTCTTCGCGCGAGGTGAAATCGACCGGCGTGAAATTTCTGGTCGTAATTTTGCCGTCCACCGTCATCGCGAAGGTGGCCGCGACAAAGGGCCGTTGGCGTTTTCGTTTCATTGGAAATAAGGCGTCGCAGGCGCGACGAGCTTCATTCCGTTTCGCTGATCTCGTGCTCCAGGGTCGCGACTTCTTTCTGCATCTCGCGCAATTTCACATGTGCAACTGCGCCGCTCGGTTTGTAAAAGAGATAAACCAGAGCGCCAGGAATGCAGCACACGAGGATGATAAGGAAACTCAGCGAGCCAACGAGGATGGCGGTTGCTTCCGGCACTCCGCAAAGGTCGTTTAGCATAATTTGCAGGATTTTTTCTCGAACTCCAATTCCCGCGAAACTGATTGGCAGGGCCGAGATCGTGCGTTCGACCGGCATTATGGCAAAGAAATCGACCAGGGGCACAGCGGCGCCCAGCGCGTAAGCAGCACAGAGAAAAGTGGCAAACGTGGCCAGATGCGCGACGATCGATGCGCCGAACGCCACGAGCGTTGCACGCCAATGATGCGCGTAGAGATGGTAAGCGGCGGAAATCTCGATCAGCTTGTCGCGACCGGGAAACTTCTCCGGCAATGCATGGAACAGATTAAATCCGCTGATTACAAAAGTGCAGAGCAAGCTCAGGATCGATGTGCCGAGAAGGAAGAGCAAAAGCCAAAGCAAATTTCGCGTCTCGTTGGTTTGCGCGAGGAAATCATAGCGCAACCCGATGAGCGTGGCGGTGATGGCAACCAGCGCAACCAGTCCGATAAATCGGTCGAACACTACCGCGAGCAATGCGCCGGCTTTCTGATCCGGCGTTTCCTTGAGCAGGTAATAGCTTTTGATGATGTCGCCGCCGGTACCTCCGGGGAGAAACTGGTTGTAAAACATCCCGATTAAAAACAAGCCGGAGAGCCGCGGAAGAGTCAGATGAATCTTTTGGACCTTCAGCAGAACATGCCAACGAAAGGCGGCAGCAGCTTCCACCACAACGTATGCCAAGATGCCCATGACAACCCAGCGATATTGTGCGCCCCGGATTGCCTCCGCCATCTGGGCACGCCGGTCGGGATCGTGATAAACCCAATACAGCACCGCAATTGTAACGCTGAGCTGGAAAAGCGTGACCAGGATTTTTTTCATTCGCCGAAGCGTTCTTTCCAAACCTGGACCGACCGCCGAATTTGCGCGGCTGTCTTACGTGGATGCATTTCCCAGACAAATAAGCAGTTTGCGGGAAGGAGCGGAACAAGTTTCTCAAGATCGACGTCCCCGGTAAAAGGCGGTTGATGGTCTCGGGCAGGCCAGATGCAGTCTTGCACATGACAGCCGAGCGTGCGCGGGCCAATCGCGCGCAACCACTCGGCATGATCGAGAAACGCCAGGTTTTCCTTAATTTGAGCGTGGCCGAAGTCGTGCCAGTAGCCGAGCTGCGGCGATCCCATCTCATCTAGCAGCCCCGGCAATTCACGCTCAGTTGGAATTTCTTCATAACCGCGCCGGCATTCGAGTCCCACTTTGATATTTTTCGAAGCAGCCTGATCGACGATTCGGCGCAGACAATCTTTCACGCGCTGCAGGTAAATCGGCGCAAGGCTCTCGCGTTTCTGCACCGCCCTTAGCTTCACTCTCACGTATCTGCGCGAGAGATATTTGCCGGCTTTCGCCAGCCGGATCAGCGGATCGGTGATGGGCCGCATTTTCACTTCGCCCAGATGCAACACGACGAACGGCGCGCCTAACCGCTCAGCGAAATCAATTGTCTGAAATGTTTGCTTGATTGCGCGCTCACGCTCGGCCGAGTGCGCCGCGGAAAATTTGTAGCAGTCTGGAGAAGCCGCCATCACTTCGACGGGCAAGGGACAAAAATTATGTAAACTGCTGAAGCGGACGTGGCCGGCGTCGAACATTTTTTGAATTCCTGGCATCAGCGAGATGCGGATGCCATGGCCTAGTTCGATCAAATCGAATCCAAGCTTGTCTTTGATTTCGCGCAGCATTGCGTCGCCGGCCTTGTGGCGCCGGGAGTTCCAACAGGTGGAAAAGGCGATCATCTCCGAAAGCTTCCGTGAGTCATTTGCCTGGCAAACGATCAGCAGACCGGCTCAATTTCGGGTTCCGGTGCCGGCGAAATCGGGCGATCGCAAACATGGCGTCCGGCGAGGCTTAAAACCGAAGCCGCGGCGATGCCATAGATCACCGAAGCAATGCCGAGCGTCGTTCG
>JBKOWV010000067.1:0-3838 GCA_046724585.1 Verrucomicrobiota bacterium | reverse complement strand
GCAAGCGCAGTACGTCGAATATCAGGGCATTTATTACCCTAACGTCACGGACCCAGATCTTACCCTGATTAACGCCTTCGCAGCCTGGGGCGGCGGCGGCGGCGCGAATGCTGGTAAGAAAGCCGGCACCGCCAATGACCGCGTCAAAGTTGGAGTCATCGACACGGGTATTGACGTAACCCACCCATGCTTTAATGACGCTGGGTTTCCCGTGACTCCACAGCAGGGCCCGGCCTCGCTGACCAACAACAAGGTGATCGTCGCCAAAGTTTTTAACAACAAGGCTGCCAATCTAGGGCTCACACCCGAGGCGGTGCAGGCGCATGGCACTCACGTTGCTGGCACGGTCGGCTGCGATTACGGACTGACCAACCCTTCGACAACCGTTGATGGCGTGATCGTCGGTTATGGCGTGCTGGGCGTCGCGCCTGCGGCGCAGCTCGGTAACTATAACGTCTTCCCGGGGCCGATCGACAACGTTCGCTCGGAGGACCTCCTGAACGCACTCGAGGCGGCGTACGCAGACGGGATGGACATCGTAAACATGAGCATCGGCGGCGGTTTCCCTGGAGTTCAGGATCTTGTTACCAAAGCGGTCGACGACCTCGACCAGGCGAACATGATCTCGGCTGTCGCGGCTGGGAACAGCGGCCCCGGCTTCTTCACAATTGAATCGCCGGGGTCGGCGGCTCGTGCGCTGACAGCCGGAGCTGTCACCGTCGGCCACTGGATCGGCGTCAATGTCACCGACGATACGAATGCTGCGAGTTTCAACGCCGCAGTCGGCGACTTTGGCCCATACGGGGTCGACACAACCGGGCCTTTGAGCGCGAACCTCGGCACTTTCTGTGGCACACAAACTACGACTCTGACGAACCAGATTGCTCTGATCAATCGCGGCACATGTACGTTCTCCGAGAAGATCCGGAATGCGCAGACAAACGGAGCGGTCGGCGCGATCATCGTGAACAACGTTTTCGGCCCGCCGATTGCGATGGGGTCGGATGGAACGCCAAACCAGCCCACGATTCCTGGCGTGATGGTCGGAATAGCCAACCTGACGTCGCTAAACGCGCGTACGGGTGATACGTTTACGATCCACTCGACGAAGACCTATATCCAGAACGTGCCGGCCGATAACGACTTTCTGGCTGGCTTCTCGAGCCGGGGACCTACTGACGTCGATTTCCGCGTAAAACCAGACGTCACAGCACCTGGCGTAAACGTGCTAAGCTCGATTCCGAACTCCGGGCCAGAGTCGTGCGCGTCGCCACCGTGCTGGGCGTTCATGCAAGGCACATCAATGGCTACACCTCACCTTGCAGGGTCGGCCGCCGTTGTCCTTGGCCAGCATCCGAGTTGGGCATCGTGGCAGGTGCGATCAGCTGTTGTGAACACGGCCGACTCGCCCACGGTCAAGAACCCAAGTCCCCCGGGCGCGTTGCTTACCACGTTAAACGCAGTCGGCACGGGCCGGGAAAACCTCCTCTCGGCGGTGAACGCCAAGGTCGCTCTCGATCCGGTGAGCGTCAGCTTCGGATCGATTCCGTCGATTTCGGGCATCTCCAAGACCTTTAACGTGACGCTGAGTAATCTCGGTAGTGCTGCCACGTTCGGGTTGTCGGTAGGAGCCAGCACTGGCACTGGTGTCAGCTATTCGGTCAGCCCGAGCTCGCTCTCACTCGGCGCAGGCGGCTCCGGCACGTTCACCGTAACAATGACAACGGCCCGAGGGTCATCGCTTGGCTTCCACGACGCGACCCTCACCGTCACAGGTGGCGGCGGCTCGGCGCACGCGGGAGTATTCACCTTCATTAAGTAATCGCAAGATAGTTCTGCGAGACAGGGACGCGGAAAAAACCGCGTCCCTGTTTTTTGTACGATTTTCTTGCGCATTTTCGGCGCGAACAAGATCGACAATAGGTGAGGCGTTCAATATTAAAGTGGTCGTATGGTAGGGCTGCATACGTTCGCTGGAGCAATTTATCTTTTGCAGATCCTCAGCTCCGCGTTTCTTGCTGTGCTTTTTCTTCAGTCGGGAATTGATAAAATTGTCGATCGTCGCGGGAACCTGGAATGGTTGAAAGGACATTTTGCCAAAAGTCCGCTGGCCGGAGTTGTGCCTGCTCTGGTAACCACGATCACGATTCTCGAAGTCGCCGCGGGAGCGTTGAGCGCGATTGGGTGTCTCGTGATAATCGTTCTACGCGATTCGACCTTCGCATTCTACGGCGCGGTCATTTCCGCTATCGCTATCCTCGCACTCTTCTTCGGCCAACGAATGGCGAAGGATTATGCCGGAGCGGCAGTGCTCGTTCCATATTTTCTGCTGACGCTCGCCGCGATTTACCTGCTCGGGCAGCGATAAGTCAGAGGTGAGAAGTGAAAGGTGAGAGGTGTCGCGAGACCACGGCTGCCCTTACACTCACCAATCACGTCTCACTGGTCGCTCGTTCCCGCTATTTCTTGGCGATTTTGGGCGGGAAGAGCCAGACCAGCCTGCCTCTACGCGAGGGAATGTCGACATCGACCAGGGCGACGCCAGCCTTCGATAGTTTCAGCGATGCACCGGTCAAGGCAGCTATCGTTCTGGTAAAATCAGGTTCGTGACCGACAATCATCAAACTCTCTACCGGGTGCTTGTTAGTTAGTTGCTCCAGTTCCGCGGCCCCAAATCCCGGCGCGAGACGCTGTTCTTCGCGACACTTCACATCAAGATGTTCCGCCGCGATTTCCGCCGTCTGCGCCGCGCGCGGCAGCGGGCTAGTCAGAATTAGCTCAGGCTGTACTTTAAGCCGGACAAGAAATGCGGCGATTTCATGCATTTCTTTCTTACCCCGTTTAGTCAGAGGACGTTCGTCATCCGATTTTTTCCAGTCTGGCCAATCGGCCTCGCCATGTCTGAGGAAATAAAGTTCCATAATAGTTTTGTCCGCTTTGCTAAAGGATCCGCCATTTTGGCCGCCGGGTGTGCGAGTCGATTTGCCACAAGCGCGTTCCGCCCAGGAACGCATTGCGATTATGCCCTCGTTCGACGCCTTCGGGCAATTCATCCAATTTTTTGGCATTGCCACCGCCCAGCACGACGTAGTCGGCTATTAGTGATTTCTTCAATTGCACGAGCGCGTGCTCGACGTCGCGCCGCCAGGTTCTCTCACCAAGCCGGGCCAGGCCCGGTTTGCCAAGATAATCTTCAATGATGCTGCCGTTGCGATAAGGCAGGTCGCCCAATTCCAGGGGGAGAACGTAATTGGACCAGACAAGGGCTGAGCCAAGTCCTGTGCCGAGCCCGAGAAAAAGCATCCGGCGACCATGATAACTGCCCAGCGCCTGCATAGCCGCGTCGTTGATGATCCGGACTGGTTTGCCAAACGCCTTCTCAAAATCAAATCTGACCCAACCCCTGCCCAGATGTTTCGGCTCACTTAGGATGCGCCCATCGCGCACCGGCGCTGGGAATCCAATCGAGATGGCATTGAATTTCCAGTCGCCGACCAATGGTTTCATCTCCGCCACGATCCCTCGCGGCGTCAAGTTCGGTCCAGATTTGAATTTTCGTTTTTCATGGCGCGACATCATCAGCTTGACATTGGAGCCGCCGATGTCGATTACGAGAATCTTTTTCTTCATGAAGATTGCTTCGGCCTTGTAGCCGGGATCGGCGCTCCCGGCTGACCCTCGGCAGCCGCAGCAGATTTCGCATCAGCGACCGTGATCGGAACCAATTTGTCGGCGTGCAATTTCTTCTTCGAGCCGCTCATTTTTTTCCTGCGCTCACGGGAGACTTCGCGAAAATGCCATTGCACCTGGGCGCGCGGCTCCGTGCCCTCTGGTTTCA
>JBKOWV010000136.1:0-20485 GCA_046724585.1 Verrucomicrobiota bacterium | reverse complement strand
CGCCGGATTGTGGAAGCAGATCGCAAATTGTTGCGCGATTTTCTGGCGCAAGAGTCCTCCGTTTCTGCCGTGCCAACGGACTGGGGCACAACGTCATTTTTAAAATTGCAAGAGGGCAACGTCGATACTTTCCTGGATCGGTTGCGATCCGATTTCGACACCTCGGCAGTCCCAGGCCGTTTCTTCGAAATGCCGGATCATTTCCGCATCGGCATCGGCGTAAACACGGAAATGTTCGCCGAAGGCTTGAGCCGCATCAGCCGCGCACTTTTAGGCGTGGAGGACAACTAAGCCGTAATTGTGCGGCTAGTTGCTTACGGTTATGTGTGATCGACAATCAGTAGGGCAATGAACGTTCGAAGTGATTTTGAGATTCGTCCGGCGCGCGTGGAAGACGTGCCGCTCATTCTGCAGTTAATTCGCGATTTGGCGACTTACGAGCGCGCGCCAGACGAGGTCACCGCTACGGAGGAACAACTTGTCGATGTTTTATTCGGGAAACGGCCGGCCGCGGAAGTTCTTCTTGCGTTTGAAGGAAAATCGCCGGTCGGCTTTGCCGTTTTCTTTTACAATTTCTCCACCTGGCTTGGGCGACCCGGACTTTATCTCGAAGATCTGTTCGTCAAGCCGGAGAAACGCGGCAAAGGTTATGGCCGCGCATTGCTGGTCGATCTTGCGAAGATTGCGCGCGACCGCGGCTGCGGCCGGATGGAATGGGCGGTGCTCGATTGGAACGAGCCCGCCATCAAATTCTATCGGGCTCTTGGCGCCAAACCGATGGACGCGTGGACTGTGTTCCGGTTGACGCGTGATGGGATCGCCGAGCTCGCAAAGTCCGAACCCATTACCAAGGAACCATGACGACAGGCGGGACGAAGATCGAGGACTACGCGTTCCTCAGTGACACGCAAACCGGCGCGCTCGTGAGTCGCGACGGCTGCGTTGATTGGCTTTGCTTCCCGCGGTTCGATTCGCCGGCGTGCTTTGCGTCGCTCATCGGCACCGGCGAAAATGGCCGTTGGTTTTTCCATCCCGATGAGAAGGTCGAGAGAACGCGGCGTCGGTATCGAGGCGAGACGCTCATTTTGGAAACAGAAATTGAAACGAGAAGCGGTGCCGTGCGCCTGATCGATTTCATGCCGCCGCGAGGCGAGAATCCGGACCTCGTCCGCATCATCGAAGGTCTGCGCGGCAAAGTGCTGATGCAGATGGAACTAATCATCCGCTTCGATTACGGGCAGATCGTTCCCTGGGTGCGCAGACGTAAGCGTCATGATGGGCTTGAGGCAATCGCCGGGCCGGATGGGTTGATTTTGCGGACACCAATCGAAACATGCGGAAAAGATTTGACCACCGTCGCCGAATTTACCGTGGCGAAAGGGGATCGCGTCCCGTTTGTGCTCACCTGGTTCGCGTCGCACACAAACCCGCCGAGGAAAATCAATCCCGACCACGCGCTGCGCGACACCGAAAAATATTGGCGAGAATGGTCGAGCCAATTTCAGAGCAAAGGCGAGTGGCGCGATGCGGTTATACATTCGCTCATTACGCTTAAAGGGTTAACCTATGCCCCAACCGGCGGTTTGGTTGCCGCACTCACGACTTCATTGCCGGAGGAAATAGGAGGCGTCCGCAACTGGGATTATCGCTTCTGCTGGTTGCGGGATGCGGCTCTAATTTTGCTAGCGTTGCTGAGATCGGGTTATCGCGAAGAGGCCAAATCCTGGCGCCAATGGCTTCTACGCGCCATCGCGGGCAGCCCGGCGCAAATGCAGGCAATCTATGGCGTACGGGGCGAGCGCCGCCTCGAAGAGTTCGAAATTGCCTGGTTGTCAGGCTACGAAAATTCCAAACCGGTCCGCATCGGCAATGCCGCTTCTAATCAGTTTCAGCTCGACGTTTATGGGGAGATCCTGGCCGCTATTTGGCGAGCTGATCGGGCTGGACTCAAACTGGAAGAGCCAGATTGGGCTCTTATGGTCCAGTTGATGAAATTTCTGGAATCAAATTGGCAGAAACCGGACGAAGGAATGTGGGAGGTGCGTGGCGGCCGGAAACATTTTACGCATTCGAAAATGATGGCTTGGGTGGCGTTCGATTGCGCGATCAAACTTGTTGAGGAATGTAGCTGCGCGGCATACGAACACTTACAGCGCTGGCAAAAAATTCGCGGTCAAATCCACACCGAAGTTTGCGAGCGCGGTTACAACGCTAGCAAGAAAGCGTTCACCCAGTTTTATGGGTCGGACGCGCTCGACGCGAGTCTGCTCTTGATGCCGTTGGTCGGTTTTCTGCCAGTGACCGATGATCGCGTGCGCGGCACAATCGAGGCAATACAAAACGAACTCATGCAGGATGGCTTTGTGCTTCGTTATCGCCCGCAGGAAGAGAAGGTCGATGGATTGCCTGGCCGCGAAGGAGTTTTTCTTCCGTGCTCCTTTTGGTTCGCTGACTGTTTGCACCTTCTCGGGCGCAAGAAAGAAGCGCGTGAATTATTCGAGCGTTTGCTCGCCCTGCGAAACGACCTCGGACTTCTTTCCGAAGAATACGATCCTCGCGAAAAACGTCAGCTCGGAAATTTCCCACAGGCCTTTTCGCACGTCGCGCTTGTTGGCGCGGCAGCAATCTTAGGTGATGAAATGTTTCGCCCGGACTGATTAAACTCGCGCTTCACTCGATGAAACGAGGCGGCGGACTAAATCCTCAATTGTGACGATCCCGCGCAAATTTCTTTTTTCATCCAGCACAGCCGCCAAACCAACGCGTGCGGCGCGCAGCCGTTGGACAATCCGATAAGCCGGCTCCTCCTCGCTCGTCGTTACGATGCGCCTCATATGATCGCTTAGCGGTCTAGCCCCATTTTGTTCGACCAGAATATCGAGGACGTTAATCAATCCAGCCGGCTGACCTTCCGACGTAATCACAGGTAGACGATCGAGACCCGAAGAAGCGCCAAGCGCGAGCGCTTCCTGGGTTGACGTGCTCAGCCGGACAGCAACGACTTTCTGTAAAGGTACCATCACGTCGCGAACTTTGACGCCGCGAAAGTCAACGACGTTATGGATCATCGCGCGCTCGGTAGCGGTGAGAGAGCCCTCGCGCTCAACTTGGGTCGCGATCTGCTTGAGCTCTTCGCGCGCGGCAAAAAGCCGAGCTCGTTTCGCCGCGCGATCTGGCAACAGCAACCGGCCCAGCCGCGCGCCGAGCTCGAGCAGCGGGGAAAACAGGATGGATGCGAATTCGAGAATGCTGGCGAGCTGAGCCAACGCTCGAAAGGGAAATCGCCGGAAGAGCGATTTAGGGAGGACTGAGAGCAGAAATAGATAGACCGGCAGTGCGATCGCCAGGGAGAAAACAAAGCCGGCGTAGCCCCATGATCGAACCAGTTGGCGCGTCATGAGAAGAAGGCCGAGTATGTCGGCCGCATTCGTGAAGAGCAAAACGGTCACGAGCAACCGCTCTGGGTGTTTCAGCAAGCGATTCAACCGCAAAGCCGCTGGTACGCGGCGCTTCACATTTTGCCGTAACCGCACTGGATCGATCGAAAGCAGCCCGCTTTCAATCCCGTTGAAGAAAAACGAAACAATCCAGCAACAAAAAATTGCAAATGCGATCATCGGATTGCAGCGCTGCCGTCGCCCGATGCTTCATCAGCCGCGGCAACGGTTGTTTTTTCCAACAGGAGCTCCTCGATTCGCTTCCCTCCGGTGCGACGCACGGTAACCGCGAGCCATGGAATTTCGAACTTTGTCCCGGGAGGAGGGAGGTAACCGAGCCGGGTAAAAACGAGTCCACCGATCGTGTCGATTCCTTCTGCCTCAATTTGGAAGCCTAGATGTTCCCTTAAATCGTCGAGGCGCGCATTTCCGCTGACCAGGAACTTCCCATCCTTTAGCGGCTCGATGTAAGGCTCAACATCTCCACGGGGAACCGCGTCGCTGAGGATTTCCTCCACGATGTCCCCCATGCTAATGACTCCTTCGGTCCCGCCAAATTCGTCAACCACGATCGCCAGCCCCTGGGGATGGGTCAGAAATAGCTTCAACAATTCCAGCGCACCCATCGTCTCCGACACGAAGGATGGAGCAATCAATCTTTCCGTGTAATGGTCCGATGGATCCATTAGGAACATTTTTACTTCAATGATCCCGAGAATTTGATCGGGCGTATCGGCGTAGACCGGGACGCGCCGATGATGTTTCTCCTTTAAACGCGCGATCACTTCCTCATTCGTCAAATCATCCGGCAGCATGAAACTATCAACGCGCGGCGTCATGCAATCCTTTGCCGTTTTATCGCCCAGTTTGATGATTTCCTGGATCATTTCGGCTTCGCCTTCATACAAAGCGCCTTCTTCTTCACCGATCTCAATCAGCGTTCCCAACTCCTCGTCACTCAACCGCGGACGAGTGCGTAGATGCGACGGGGTGAGAAGATCGACAACATAAGCGCTGACGGTCTCGAGTCCGTGACCGATGCGGTCGAGAAGCGGCATCGATATCTGCAAGGCGAAGGCGCCGACGGTTGAGAGTCGATAGGGAGCTGTAAGCGCCAGGAGCTTTGGAACTAAATCGCAAAGGAGCACGACAATTGCGAAGATCACAATCCCCGCGACCCACTGCGGAATCCGTCCCGCTAGTGGGCCTTCCCACAGGAAGAAGAGACACAACACGACCAAAAGAACATTTATCAGTCCGTCGCCCAGGAGCAGGACATTCAGGACGCGACGCGGATTTTCCCGGAAAAGTTGGATGAATTTCGTGAGCCTGGCGTGATTCGCTTCCAGACGGCGCAATTGATGTGGCTTGAGTGAGAAGAGCGCCGTTTCTACTCCGGAAAAGAGTGCGGAACAGAAGATCAAAACTGAGATGACGACCAGGAGAATGGCCAGGGCAGCGGGTGTCATCTTCTATGGTGGCGCAGCCATGCTGGCTGCGAGAATTCACCCGCCGGAGGCGGGCAGTCTTGTTCCTCGAAAAAGCTGATGCGTGCTGGTTTGCTCATTATCTGAGCCGCGAGCAAATTAAGCCCTTCATGGACAAAGGCGAGAGGATTTCGCGATTCGTGGCGGAGCTGGGCACGGACGATGTCGATCTAACCCAGGTCGATATCCACAAGCATCCATTTTATCGGGCTTTTTTTCGGTGCTGGAACGAGCGACGCTACTATGAAGCGCACGACGTTCTCGAGCAGCTTTGGCTGAAAACGGACTCTGGCGACGCGGATTTTTTCAAGGGCTTGATCCAAGCGGCCGGCGCCTTCGTTCATTTGCAAAAGAGATTCGAACATCCCGCCCACGCGAAACACAGCCGGCGTCTGCCGCCAGCTGTGCGTTTGTTTCGGCTGGGGGAAAAGAATCTATCGAGTTTTGGTCCGCGACATCATGGGTTGGATGTCGCGGCGCTCTGCCAACTTTTGCGCGCCTACGCCGATCGAATCATCGCGTCTGACTACAAAACCAATCCATGGTCGCCGGAAACCGCGCCGAAACTTAAATTGATGTAGCCACGGCGCTCTGTCGCCGTGATCGGCAATTCGGCTCGACACAGCGACGTGGCTACAAGCCCGATGGAGGTCAGCGCGTAAAAATCAACTTCGTGCCGGCAATAAGGAGAACCGTCGCTAAAAAAAGGGAAATCACCCGGACGGCAAAGCGTCTGCTGCCGAAATGGGACCCCGCCGTGCCACCAATGATCGCAGCTCCTGCAAGGATAAAACCAAGCGAAGGAATTGAATGAACTTTTGTGAAGTAGCCAACTAGTCCAGCGATCGAGTTCACCAGGATGAACAGCGCCGAAACGGCGGCCGCCTGTCGAATGTGTGCCCATCGACAGAATAACAGGAGTGGTGTCAGAAATATTCCGCCGCCGGTCCCTGTCAGCCCGGAAAGAAATCCAAGACCGGCTCCGATGCTGATGGTCGTCGGTCGTGAAGGAGTGACTATTTCCGTTGGGTCAGCGCGGCGAAAGATCAAGCGCAACGCAGAAAAAAGAAGCACCAGCCCGATCAAAATCTTCAAGACGGAAGCGGACGGCTGCAAATAGCCGCCAAAATAGGCGGCGGGAATTGAAAGCAGCGCAAATGGCCAGAATAGTTTCCACGTGAAATGGCCTGCGCGCCAAAATTGGAACGCGCCGATGGACGCTACCAGAATGTTGAGAACCAGCGCGGTTGGTCTAATAACGCTAGGGGCAATGCCCCAGAGCGTCATCACCGCGATGTAGCCTGAGGCACCGGCGTGGCCTACGGACGAATAGAGGAAAGCGATAACGCCGATTGCGAGAAAAAGAAGAACGAGATTCGTCGTGTGCATGCTTTGTCATATCGAGCGGAAATGCCCAGTGCGGCTCGGACCGAGACATCTCAGTTTGTCGATTATAAAAAAGCAAGAGATTCCTCGACTTAGCTCGGAATGACAAGAATGGTCCTTCGAACTGTACTCAGGCGACGGTCATCCCATGAGGACTCGCTTTCGGTTTGGGATTCTCGCGCTAACGTGGTTAGTGACATCAACTCATAGCGTTACCGAGCCGACGCCTGCGCGTCCACAGCACACGAATCGGCTTGCGCGGGAGAAATCGCCTTACCTTCTCCAGCACGCAAATAATCCGGTCGATTGGTATCCATGGGGCGAGGAGGCATTCGCCAAAGCACGTCGAGAAAATAAGCCAATTTTTCTCTCAGTCGGTTATTCCACCTGCCACTGGTGCCACGTCATGGCCCACGAATCGTTCGAAAGCGACGACGTAGCCGCGGTCATGAACCGGGAGTTTGTGAACATCAAAGTCGATCGCGAAGAACGTCCCGACGTTGATCGCGTCTATATGACCTTTGTCCAAGCGACGACTGGTGGCGGCGGTTGGCCGATGAGCGTTTGGTTGACGCCGGACTTGAAACCGTTCGTTGGCGGAACCTATTTTCCACCTGAGGACCGTCACGGTCAGCCTGGTTTCAAAAAGGTGCTCGAACGGATCGCGGCAGCTTGGAAAGATAACCACGACAAGATTGTCGACCAAGGCGGCAAGATCGTCGCGGCGCTGCGTGAATCTCAATCGACACCGGAGACTGAAGGCAAGATCGATGCAGAAATTTTAGATGCCGCCTACCGCCAGATGGAGCGCAGTTACGATCCGAAGGAGGGCGGCTTCGGCTCTGCGCCGAAATTCCCGCGCCCAGTGACGTTGAATTTTCTTTGCAGATTTTACGCGCGCGATCCTAAGAGCGAATCCGGCAAACAAGCACTCGAAATAGCTCTATTCACGTTGCGCAAAATGGCTGCCGGCGGAATGCACGATCATCTGGGCGGCGGTTTTCATCGTTACTCGGTCGATCGCTACTGGCACGTGCCCCATTTCGAAAAAATGCTTTACGATCAGGCGCAACTGGCCGTCGCCTATCTCGACGCGTTTCAAATCACGCGAGATCGACAATTCGAAGCGATTGCGCGCGATATTCTCGATTACGTCGCTCGCGACATGACATCCAAGGATGGCGGATTTTTTTCCGCCGAAGACGCCGACAGCCTTTTTGAGCATGGCAAACCTGAACATGGAGAAGGCGCGTTCTATGTTTGGGCGAAAAAAGAGATCGACGCCGCGCTGGGCGATGCCGCCGAGATCTTTGATTTTCTCTACGGGGTGCAATCGCATGGAAACGCGCCGGAAGGAAGCGATCCGCAGGACGAATTCCGCGGCAAAAATATTCTGATCGAGCGGCATACGCTTGCAGAGACAGCGAAACAATTCAAAAAGAACGAAGACGAAATTCGGCAATCACTCGCGCGCAGTCGCGAAAAATTATTCGCCGTCCGCGCGAAACGGCCGCGCCCTCATCTCGACGACAAAATCATCGCCGCCTGGAACGGCCTGATGATTTCGGCTTATGCCCGCGCGGCGCAAGTCCTCGATGAGCCGCGTTACCTGGAAGTCGCGACTCGAGCCGCGAATTTTGTCCGCGCACATCTTTGGGATGATTCGCACAAAACACTCTTTCGGAGTTATCGAGAGGGCCGGAGCGCCGTGGAAGGTTTTGCCGACGATTACGCCTTCGTCGTTCAGGGACTTCTCGATCTTTACGAAGCCTCTTTCGATGTCGAGTGGCCGAAGTTTGCGACGCAATTTCAGGAGACGCAGGACCGCTTGTTTTTCGATGATAAAAACGGCGGCTATTTCAGCACCAGCGGAAAAGACCAAAGCGTCTTTCTCCGGATGAAAGACGATAACGACGGCGCCGAACCGGCTGCGAGTTCGGTCGCAGCGCTCAATCTTTTGCGGCTGTCACAATTTCGCGACGACAAACAGATCGCAGAACGCGCCAGAAAAACGATCGATGCTTTTGCGGCCATTCTCTCGCATTTCCCCAGCGCCATGCCACAAATGCTGGTCGCGCTCGACTTTAGCTTAAGCAAACCGCGACAAATCGTGATCGCTGGAAAGAAGACTGCATCGGAAACAAAGGCGCTCCTAACGGAAGTGCACCGCCATTTTCTCCCGAAGACGATCTTGCTCCTGGCCGACAGCGCTGAAGGGCAAAAATATCTCGGCGAGCAAAACGAAGCGATTGGCGCGATGTCGATGGTTGATGGAAAACCGGCGGCTTACGTATGCGAAAACTTCACCTGCAAAGCGCCCATGACCGATCCAAAACAACTCGCAGCAATACTGGGCAAAAATTGAGTACTTGCCTCGGCGTATCTACACGGACCGCACGGGCTGAAGACCGTAAAGCTTGACTACCTGCCGTAGCTCACCCGCCAGATGGTGCCGTTGCCGTCTTCGCTGAAAAGGAGGCTGCCGTCCTTGGCGACGGTGATTCCAACAGGGCGACCCCACACTTTCCCGTCAGGCGTGACAAACCCGGTCACAAAATCTTCGTATTCCCCAAGTGCTTTCCCGGTTGAGTGGTCGAAGGGGACGCGAACAATTTTGTAGCCAGTGCGTTTCTTTCGGTTCCACGAACCGTGGAACGCGGCGAAAATGTCGCCTTTGTATTCGGCGGGGAACTGATCGCCGGTGTAAAAGCACAGACTGAGCGTGGCTGCGTGCGCCTCGACAAGCACGTCGGGGACAATGACTTTATCGGCGAGCTCAGGATGTTTCCCTTTGTGGCGCGGATCGACGTGGTTGCCAATGTAAAACCAGGGCCAGCCATAAAACCCGCCGGGGCGCACACTGCTGATGTAATCAGGCGGCAAATCCTCACCGATATCGTCGCGCTCGTTGGTGCTCATCCAGAGTTCATCGCTGCCGGGTCGAAACGCGATGCCGACGGCGTTCCGAATTCCCCAGGCATAGACTTTTCGCCCGCCGCCATCGGGGTCGAACTCGAAAATACGAGCGCGATCGGTCTCCGCAGCATTGTCGGACACGTTCGAGCGCGAGCCGATCGAAACGTACATTTTATTGCCATCGGGCGAAAAAACGATGTCGCGTGTCCAATGTCCGCCGCCGCGCAGGTGTGCTGCGCCGCCGGGAAGATGCGCACCCAACTTTTCGGCTGGTCCGCGGGCTTTGAGGTCGCCATTCCGGTACGGAAATCGAATTACGCCATCCGTGTTGGCGACGTATAGGAACTGGGGATCGTCGCCGGGCGGATAAAACGCCAGCCCGAACGGCTTATTCAGATCGCGCTCGGTAAATATTTCCGTGACGTCGGGCTTGCCGCTGCCTTTCGTGTCGCGCAACACCTTGATTTGATCGGCGCGACTCTCCGCGACGAAGATATCGCCATTCGGTGCGGTACGCAGATATCGAGGATCGCGAAAGCCTTCCGCGTACATCTCGATCTTAAAACTGGGCGGGACCCGAAGCTGGGCTTCTGGTGGACGCTCGACGACGCGCGCCCGGTTAATTGACAAGACATTTGAACTGGGCGGGGGCAAATCGTTGACCGTGATTCTACGACGCACTCCAGGCGCATCCCTTGTCCAATCGCCCATCGCGGCCCTGCCGCTGAGAAGCTTCTCACGCCCCGTGATTTCTTCGGTCTGAGCGGCAACGCTGAGAGTGGATACGAGAAAGATTGCGCAATAAAGAAGACGAACTACGCGATGATTTCCCATTGTTCCTTGTAATCGCTTCGCGCTCGCAAATCGCGTGGATTTGGCGCGAGCCGTATCACACGCGTGCGATCACACCCCTGTAGGGAAGCTGACCCGCCTTCGGTCGGCGCTGGCGATCTGCGGCGCGGCAGCCACCTTTTCCTACAGGAAACGTTTAGCGAACAGTCAGATGTCGCCCGTCAGGACGATCAACGCACAACTGGCTGGCGACCGGGCTTGAGTTCCTCGGCCAGCTTGACCCCTTTTTTGCGATCATTGATCACGAACGTGTTGTTTTCTCCGAAAATTGACCAAGGCCCGCGTGGCACTTCACTAAACTCCACAAATCTCCAGTCCGTGACATCCGTATCGTTCATTCCGAGATAGTCACGCACGGCCGGTGAGACATCGAGACCAGCGCCCTTATTCAGATTGGGTTTTGGGCGGTCATTGCTAAACACGTATTGCCAGTGATCGGTGCGGAAAGGTCCGGCGTCTTCCCATTGCGCGTAAACGGTTCGGTGGCCTTTGCGAATGGCGACCCATCGATCTTTGCAAGTCGAAACAGCCGGTCCCTGATACGCTTCTTTAAACCAGGGGACAACGCGCGGCGCTTCGGGGCGATGGCCTGTGGTCGCCTTGTCGTTGTAGGGTAGTGCGCAATAGAATGGATTTTGTCGGGGCGTGAATTTCGCCGGAATATAATTGCTTCTGTTCCCCGGGTTCGGATCATCGACGCCCCCGTAATTTTTTGTCCATTGTTTGTCCCAGGAACTCGTCCGATTGGGCACCGGATTATTGTCGCTTGGTTTCTCACCGATCCAAAAGACCGTGGTCACGATACTCCTTTTCCACGGATACCGCTCTCCCGGTTTGGGCGAAGTGGCCGATAGCTCCCCCGGAGAGAATGCAATTGAACTGACATTAAGCAAACGGTCATCCGCTGGTTTATTCGATTTTTTGCTCGCCTTCACCTTGGGAGATTCGGCCGTTGAAGGCGTCCCGTGCGCGAAGAGAGACGAAATAGACGAAAGTATGACCGCGATGGTGTGAGTAATGGTTCCTGGTTTCATTTTGTATCGGGTCGGCGCAACAGCGAAAGCAAGACATCATGTCTTCCTTAATTGATTCGGTTACGACGACGCAGATGCGCGCCAGTCGCGGCCAATTCAGATGCGCCGTAAAAAGCTTGCCGAATCTCAATGCAAATTCGGATTAGTCAACAAATTTTCCAGGATTTAGAATGTCGTTTGGATCGAGAATTTGTTTAAGTTTGCGATGTAGCTGACGCCCGACCTCGCTGGTCGCGTCAGGCCACCAGCGTTTTTTCGCGAGGCCGATTCCGTGCTCGCCCGTAATCACCCCGCCCCACGCCAGCACTTGCTTGAAAAGGTCATCGAGCGCGCGATCGACTTTTTCCCTCACGGCGGCGTCGCGATTGTAACGGTCGGCCATGATATTGACATGAATATTGCCGTCACCGGCGTGGCCGAAGCAGGCGATTGGAAATCCATGTTTGGTTTGCAGTTTCTCTGCGAATTCCATCAGATCCACCAGGTGGCTGCGCGGCACCACTACATCCTCGTTTAATTTGGTCAGGCCGGTTGCACGAAGCGAATTGCTGAATTCGCGGCGCAGGGCCCAAAGCTTTTCGCAGTCTGTTTCACCGGTCGCAATCTCGATTGCATTTGCTTTTCTTGTTTCGAGTAATTCGCGAATGGCTGCGGCTTCGCTGTGAACGCTTTCTTCCTGACCGTCGAGATCGACAAGCACGTGGGCGTTCCCAGCGGGGACAACCATTTCGCCGAGATCACGCCGCGCTGCTTCGAGCGTGAAATGATCGGCGATTTCCAATGAAGACGGCAGGAATCCGGCGGCAAAAATCGCCTGGACGGCTTCAGCGGCCTGCGCGGCGCTGGCGAAGGCCGCGGACAGGGTGGAGCGCGCCGGAGGTAGTGGGAGCAAACGCAACGTGATTTCTGTGACCACGCCGAGCATTCCTTCCGAACCAACAAAGAGCCCAATCAAATCGAAGCCCGTCTTGTTCTTATGGACGCGCCCGCCGGTTTGCAGCAGCTCGCCATTTGTGAGCACTACTTCGAGGCCGATGACGTAATTGCGCGTCACCCCGTATTTCAAACAGCGCGGGCCACCCGCATTTGTTGCGACGTTTCCACCGATCGTGCAATCTCTCATGCTCGCCGGATCGGGCGGATAAAACAGTTTCTGCGCCCGCGCTGCCGCTTTCAGGTCAGCCGTAAACACGCCCGGTTGAACAATCGCAACTGCATCGGCAAAGCTGATTTCGATGATGCGATTCATCTGGATCATCGACAGCACGATCCCGCCTCGCGCCGGCACGCATCCCCCCACATAGCCGAATCCGCCGCCGCGCGCCGTTACCGGAATTTTTTCTCGCGAAGCAAACTGGAGCAATTTGCTAACGTCGTTTGTCGATCTGGCAAAAACGACGATCTCCGGCGCGTGGGTCGCGAACCATTTATCGCCACTGTGCTCAGCGAGCGTCTCGGGTGCTGCAGTTACCACCTGAACTCCAAGCAGCTCAACGAGCTTTTCTTTCAGATCCACTGATTAGGTTCGCTTCAAATCGGAAATCGAACATCTGAAATCGCAAATCCTCTTACATGCCCATAATCTGATAACCGCCATCGACGTAGATAACCTGGCCGGTGATCGCTGCCGCACCGTCGCTGGCGAGGAAAACTCCGGTCGCACCCAACTCGGCCGGATCGCAACTGCGTTTTAATGGCGCACGCTCCTGATAATGCTTCAACATCTGAGTAAACCCGCTGATTCCGCGCGCGGCCAGCGTTTGCACCGGTCCTGCGGAGATGCAGTTCACGCGAATTTTCTTTGGGCCGAGGTCGTAAGCGAGATAACGCACGCTCGCCTCAAGGCTCGCCTTCGCTACCCCCATGACATTGTAATGCGGCACGACTTTTTCCGAGCCGTAATAGGTCATCGCCACAATGCTCCCGCCGTTAGTCATCAGAGGCACGGCCTCGCGCGTGAGCGCCACCAGCGAGTAGGCGCTGATGTCATGCGCGGTTTGGAACGCATCGCGTGTTGTGCTTAGAAAATCGCCTTCCAACGCTTCTTTCGGCGCGAACGCGAGCGAGTGAAGCATCAAATCAAGTCGGTCAGTCTGGCCGCGCACGCTCTCAAAAAATGCTCCGATCTGTGCATCGCTCGAAACGTCACACGGAAACAAGGGTGTCTTCTCCCCAAATTCGCCGGCCAATTCCTCGACGTTTTCCTTGAGTCGCTCGCCTTGATAATTAAAAATCAAGCGCGCGCCGGCCGCGGACCAAGCTTTCGCGATCGCCCAGGCGATGCTGCGTTTGTTCGCCACTCCAAAAACGACGCCGATTTTTCCTGCCAAAACCTGCTGGGTCATAGATCGGAGAAAGTATCATTAAAATGACGAAATCCGAATGACGAATGACAAAAGCCAAGCGTGGCTTGTTCATCCGTGCCTGGGCTTTCCTCTGTGCTTCGACATCCGTCATCTCTTCGAACGGGCAACATGCCTGTTTGCTGGACATACAGAATGTTTATGTTCCTGATCATGCCTGTCATCGGGATCACCGGCGGAATTTCCACAGGCAAGTCCAGCTTTTGCCGACGTTTGCGCGAAATCGTTCCAGCCGCCAAATTCTTCGACGCCGATGAGGAAGCACACCGGCTCGTCAATCTTGACTCGGAAGTTAAAAAGGAAATTCGCAGCGAATTTGGGGCGGAGATTTTTTCGGATGCCGGGGACTTGAATCGAGAGAAACTTCGCGCCATAGTCTTTGGCAGCGCGAGTAAAAGAGGCGCGCTCGAACAGATTCTCCATCCGCGGATTCGCCGCCAATGGAGCGCGGAAGCGAAAACGCATCGCAACTCCCCCGATTTTTTCTTCGCTGACATCCCACTTCTTTATGAAACTGGCGGCGAAACATTGTGTGATCGGGTCGTGGTGGTCGCCTGTTCTTACCCAACTCAACTACGCTGGCTGATGGAACGCACGCCGCTCAAACCCGATGCAGCTGAACAAATGATCAACTCACAAATGCCACTCGCCGAAAAAGTCAGGCGTGCGGACCACGTGGTCTGGAATAATGGCGCTCGTGCGGCACTCGTCGCGCAAGCGCGTCTCCTCATCGCGCTCTGGACAAAGCAATGGACGAAAAGTTAGAAGCCTCAACTTCACCGGAAGCGGCTACTGACAGCGCGGGGATCGCGGCTGACACCGCCGCTGCTGCAAAACGGCGGGGCGCGCCGGTGGCAACATTGGATTTGAACGTGCTGCAGGAGCTTCCCAGTGAAAAGCTGGAAGCATTGGCCCGGGACTTGGATCTGCATTTGCATCCGGCGCGGTCGCGTCATCAGCACATCCTCGACGTCATTCGCGCTGGATTATCGATGGGGACAAAAGTTAGGGCGGAGGGTTTTCTCGATCGAGTAAGCGATTCGTTCGCGATGCTGCGCTGGCCGAAACTAAACTTTTTACCTGTTCCTGAAGATGTTTGCGTTCCACTCGCGGTGATTGAGCAGTATCATCTGAAGCCCGGGCAAAACCTGGCCGGAAATATACGGTTACCGGAGCATCGAGAGAAATTTCTCACGCTTGAACAGATCATCGCCATCGAGGGACAACCGGCGGAGCAGTGGGCCCAGCCCGCGAACTTCGATAAACTGACACCGCAATTTCCGCAGGGCCGCATCATGCTGGAAAATCCAAAGACAAATTCTATCAGCGCCCGCGCGGTTGATTTGCTCGCTCCGCTGGGTCGGGGACAACGCGGCCTTATTGTCGCGCCGCCGCGAGTGGGCAAGACGATCCTGCTCAAGGAAATTGCCAAAGCAATCCTGATAAATCATCCAGACATCATTCTCATTCTGCTGTTAGTGGACGAACGGCCGGAAGAAGTGACCGATCTGGAGCGGGAGATCGATTGCCAGATTTATCATTCCAACTTCGATGAAAGCGTCCATCGACATGTGCAGGTGGCGGAGATGGTGCTCGAGCGGAGCAAGCGCCTCGTGGAAATGAAACAAGATGTCGTGGTTTTGCTCGACAGTATTACGCGGCTCTCCCGTGGGTATAACAATCTGCAATCGGGCAAAGGCCGGATCATGTCTGGCGGTGTCGAGGCGAAGGCGCTTATCAAGCCAAAGAAATTTTTCGGCTCGGCGCGCAATGTTGAAGGAGGGGGCAGCCTCACGGTACTCGCGACCGCCCTAACTGAGACAGGCAGCCGGATGGACGAATTAATTTTCGAAGAATTCAAGGGCACGGGCAATATGGAATTGCATCTCGACCGAGCGCTGCAGGAGAAGCGGCTTTATCCAGCGATCCATCCATTGCTATCGGCCACCCGCCGTGAGGATTTATTGTACCACCCAGATGAATGGGAGCGGGTGCAGAATCTGCGCAAGACCATGGCGGCGCTTCCGCCTATCGAAGCAATGGAAAAATTGATCGAGAATCTCGAAGCGACGAAAACGAACGCAGAGCTGCTCTTGAGCGGACTGAAATGACGGCGATGACGAAGCCTTCGGCATTAGACATTCCGCATTCGCCTGCCGCGCCGGAGGTCAGCGAAGGCGGGTCATTCGCGTCCCCTCTCATTGCAACTGGCGCCCAGTTGACCGAGCTGCTCGAGAAAATCAAATTGGCCGAGCGCGTGGCAGTCGACACAGAAGCCGACAGCCTGCACTCATATCGGGAGAAGCTCTGTTTGCTTCAGATCAGTGTGCCAACGTCCGATCACATCGTTGATCCACTGACGGATGTCGATTTCGCTCCATTGCGACTGGCGCTTGAGCGCTCAGAAATTGTCTTGCACGGAGCCGATTACGACCTGCGAATGCTGCGCCGCGGTTTGAATTTCGTTGCGCGCAGAATTTTCGACACAGTGATTGCAGCCCGGCTGCTCAGCATCCGCGAGTTCAGTCTGGCTGCGCTCGTCAAACGCTACTTCGGCCTCGAGCTTCCGAAAGGTTCACAGAAAGCAAATTGGGCGCACCGACCCCTGCCGGTGCGCATGGCGGAATATGCGATCAACGATGTCCATTACCTATTGCCACTTGCCGAAGAATTGGAGGCAGAATTAGATCGACAGTGTCGAATCGATTGGTTGCGACAATCGTGCCAGCGCGCCATCGAGCAGGCGGCAGTACAACGCGTCCGCGATGAAGATGAACTTTGGCGCATTCGCGGCTCCCGGTCGCTGCGCGGCCGGGCGGCGGCTGTCCTGCGGGCGCTTTGGCAATGGCGCGAGAAAGAAGCGGAGGTAGCAGATCGACCGCCTTTCCATATTTTACAAAATCACGAATTACTAGACGCAGCCGTGGCCTTCACCTCCGGAAACGTCCCCGATTACAGGCATTTTTCCTCGCGGCGCCGTCAGGCATTTCGCGAGGCAGCGCAATGCGCAATGCAACTGCCTGAGTCTGAATGGCCGGTTTCACGGCGTCGCGTCGGCAGGCGACCGGATCCGGAAATCGTGCGCGCGACGGAAGAGCTGCGACGGCGAAGGGATCATGCCGCGAGGGAACTCAATCTCGAGCCCGCCTTTATCGCGCCGCGCAGCACGCTCGAGGCGATCGCCACAGACCAAACGCGCGCGGCAGCTTTGCTGGTTCCGTGGCAGCGGGAGTTGCTCGGAATTCGAACATGAAGCTCACTGTTTCTTCCGGCATCTGATCGAGTCCGAATCGCGACGTATTATCGTAAAAGCAGAGCGCCACAACCCATCTCGCGAACTCTGTCGTAATTAGAATTACTTGTGAGCGTGCGCGCACTTCGGTTGTTTTTCTGTGCAACGGGAGTGTCTTTTTTTCTCGCTGCTTCCCTGCAAGGGATGCTCTCGAACGGGCAACGCTACGCGCTCAATTTCGTCGATATTGATGGCCACAAACTTTCCACCGCTGATGGTCACGTGACCGTAGTAGTGCTGGCCACGACCGGAGACGCGGAGAAGGTGCGCGTTGTCGGAGACAACGTTCCCGATTATTGCCTTGGCAACCCAAGGTACAAAATGATTACGATTGTGAACTTCAAGCGGAAGCACACTGTGATTGGGCGCGGGATCGCGACCGTATTTCTGCGCAATCACGTAAAGGAAGAGGCGAAGCGGCTTCAGGCGCGATACGATGCCAGGAAAATCGTGCGGGATGCGCGAAGCGACATCTTCACAGTGACGGATTTTGATGGGACAGCCTCGTCTCAGCTCGGCGGACAGAGCGAAGCAGCGAATTTTCACGTGTTCGTTTTCAGCGAGAGTGGGGAATTACTCCAGCAATGGAGCGCCGTCCCAAGCGCAGAACAGTTAGCTGATGCGCTAAAACAATCCGATTAACCTGGCGGCTTCGGCGCGGTGGATAAAAGCAACTGCCGATCTGTGATTGCCATGCAATCACGGTCGAAGCTACCGGTCTAACTTGAAGAACACGTCAATATTTCGGCACACTGGAATCGATCTGGTCCGACCAGGCATCGATTCCGCCTTCGAGATTGTAAACCTTGTCAAAACCGCGCTGCTGTAGCAACCGGACTGCCTGGGCGCTGCGCTGGCCGCTGTGGCAATGGACTACAATCGGCCGCTCACGCGGTAGCTCGTCCACCCGCTCGGCAATTTCTCCCAGCGGGATTAACTTGGCCCCATCGATCCGCGCGATCTCGTATTCGAAGGCTTCCCGCACATCGATCAATTCGAATAGTTCGTGCGCATCCATCTTCCGCTTCAGTTCGTGTGCGGACATTGTCGGTATTGCGGCCTCGTCCCGCGCTCCGCAAAATTGTTCGTAATCGATGGGCGAAAAGATTGTTGGATTTTCCCCACAAACTGGACATTCAGGATCGCGTCGCAGGTTAAGCTCTCGAAACTTCACCTTGAGCGCGTCGAAGTGAAGGAGCCGTCCGACGAGGGGTTCACCGATTCCCACAATCAGTTTGATCGTCTCAATCGCTTGCAACATTCCAATGATCCCCGGTAAAACACCGAGCACTCCTGCTTGGGCGCAGTTCGGGACTGAGTCCGGGGGAGGCGGCTCGGGAAAAAGGCAGCGGTAGCAAGGTCCGCCCAGGTGAGGCGCGAACACGGTTGTTTGTCCCTCAAAACGAAAGACCGAGCCGTACACATTCGGTTTGCGCGCAAAAACGCAGACGTCGTTGGACAGATACCGGGTCGGGAAATTATCCGAGCCGTCCACGACCAGATCGTACTGCATGACAAGTTGGGATGCGTTCTCGCTCGAGAAACGGCATTCGTGCACATCGATTTCGATCTCTGGATTGATATCGCGCAATCGGTCCCGAGCGGATTCCAATTTGCTGCGGCCGATGTCCTTTGTTCCATGCAGAATTTGCCGTTGCAGATTCGAAAGATCGACCTCGTCGAAATCGACAATTCCAATCGTGCCGACACCGGCCGCGGCCAGGTAGAGCGCAGCCGGCGATCCGAGCCCACCGGCGCCGATGCACAAGATGCGCGCCGCCTTCAGCCGCCTCTGTCCCTCGGCGGTGACTTCGGGCATCATCAGATGGCGCGAGTAACGGATAGTCTCCGAGTTACTTAGGCGGAGGTCCGAAATTCTTTCATGCGCGATAACGCTTTTGTCCATGCTTAAACCTTATTCTAGCACGAATTCCAACTCGTGGCCCAACCGCCCAGCCAATTCAGCTTTTCAGTGAGTATGGATCATCGCCCGGCACCCCGAGACATTGCAGATGAGGAGGACGATTATGACGCCGAGCAGAAAGAGCGTCGAGCGCAGGTTTCGAGAGCGGAAGTAAAAGTAGGCATGAATAAGATAAATTCCGATGCAAGCCCCAAAGACTCCCCAGCCACCACTGTTAGCCCAGCGTGGGTTAATGAAAGCGGCAAGGCCGAGAGGAAACATCCAGACAAGCGCCCAAAGGCCGCCATTAGGATTGGTCGCGAAAAGCGCGACCAGCCACGCAACGATATAAGCGATGATCTTATATCTTGGCCGGATTGAGTTGCTGCGCGTAAGTTGGCTAACGTGAATTGAATCAGCCATTAGTTACTCTTTCACGGTCACCGGCGTGCCTACAGGAGCGTTTTCGAAGAATGGTCTTGCCATTCCTCGAGGCAGGCGGATGCAACCGTGCGACGCGGCAAAAGGTGGAACATAACCCTGGTGCATTGCGTAGCCGCCCCGGAAGAACATGGCATACGGCATCTCGGCGCCATCGAAATGCGTGCCGGGCGGGCGGCGATCTTTGCGTGAATCGATATTTGATCTCACGACGTTGCCATAGTCATCGACATAATCGCCGAATAGGGTTGAGACGTGATCTATGCTCTTTGAGAGAACCTTGTAGCGCCCAGGCGGTGTGGAAAAACCGGGTTTGCCAGTGGAGATAGTTGATTCGCCGACCAAAATTCTGTCTTTGTAAAAGTAAGCTTTCTGTTCGCCAATATGCACCACGATCTTGGGCGGCCCGGCCACGCCCTCATCATCCCACCAGCCTGCTGCCATGGCGCGAGGAAAGGGCCCGGACGGAAACGTCTCGCAACCGCAAACGGTGAGCGCAATCGCGCCCGCGCCCGCAATCTGCACTAAACGGCCAGGGTTCATGAGAGCGGATATTTATGCGCACTTGGTTAGGCTACTTCAACTCAAAACCGTAAGAGCTTTGCTCACGCAATTGACGATTCAGCCCCGGGCCTTGAAACGACCTGGGCAATTCCTGAAATAGTGTTTGCGTTGCAGCCCGCAACAGCCGTCGGCTGCCACCGCCTTTCAGATAGCGCTCCCGCCCGCGTGGGGGTGAAGCCTTTTACGCGGTTTGACGGTGCGCGGGTCACCAAATACGCTCTGCGCTATGGGCACTGTCCAACCACCGATTAATCTGGAGAAGTGGATCGAAGAGAACCGGGAAAAGTTCAAACCGCCGGTGAGCAATCGCTATCTTTATGACGGGCGCGACTTTTTCGTCATGGTGATCAAGGGGCCAAACGCGCGGAACGATTTTCATCTGGTCGATTCCGAGGAGTATTTCTACCAGCTCAAGGGCGACATCAAAGTGCGCGTGCGCGAAGGCGACCGAATCGTCGATCACCTCGTCCGCGAAGGCGAAACCTTCTTTATCCCGCCGAATGTTCCGCATGCGCCGGTGCGGCCACCGGACACGATCGGCGTTGTGGTCGAGCGTCGCCGCCCGCCGGGCGAGCACGAACACGTGATTTTCTATTGTGACAATTGCGGCGCCTTGGTCGAAGACATTGATTTCGACTGCGCAGACATCGTTGAGCATTTCAGCCAGGCGATGCTCGATTTCTGGAAGGACGACGCCAGGCGTACCTGCAAGAAGTGTGGAACCAAGGTGCCAAAGCCGGAACCGGTGAAACCGTTCTAGGCATTAGGGCGGTGTTAGCGCCCTGTTTCTCTGTAGGGAATGCCATTGGC
>JBKOWV010000039.1:0-18015 GCA_046724585.1 Verrucomicrobiota bacterium | reverse complement strand
AAGCGTTCGGGGATGTTTCGGAGATAATCCGTTGAAAAATCGGGCGAACAGCGTGCATCCTTTCTCGCAGCGCCGCAGTGAAATCTGCTGCGGACGAAAAGCGCAGGCTAAGTGCCAGCCGCTCCAGCGGTTCCGGTTCCTGCGGAACCGTGTGTGTCTGCTGTTCGGCTTCGATCTGCAACCGATGCTCCACACGGCGGAGAAACCGATATGTTTGGTCGAGTGTTAGAACTTCACCGCGCGGCAGCAGGTCCAATTCACGAAGGGCTCGCAGCGCTTTCAGCATGTTGGCTTCCTGCAGGAATGGATGACGCGCGCCGTGGACCAGTTGAAGTGCCTGAACGATGAATTCGATTTCGCGAATGCCGCCACGTCCGAGCTTGACGTCGCGCTCGAGCCTGTCGGGCCCGACCACGTCGCGCTCGATGCGTCGCTTGATGCTGGCGATCTCATCGAGCAAATCGGGCGTCGGGCTTTTGGGATAAATGAAAGGCTGATGTTGCCGCAAGAATTCGTAAGCGAGCTCGCGACTGCCGCCGACTCCGCGCGCCTTAATCAAAGCCAGGCGCTCCCAGCTTTCGCCGAAACCGGCGTAGTAATTTTCCATACTCTCGAGCGACCGGGCGAGTGGTCCGGCAGAACCTTCCGGACGAAGGCGCAGATCAACGCGAAACAGCGAGCCTTCGGGATGACGTGTGGAAAATGTCTCGAGGATTTTCTTCCCCAACCGGTTGAAGAACTCGTGGTAGGAAAGTTGTGGCGTGAGCTCGCCTTCCTCGCTGTAGAGAAAAAGAAGATCGACATCGGAGCTGTGATTCAGCTCGGCGCCTCCGAGTTTACCCAGCGCCAGTATGGCGAATTCGGCATCCGGGAAACCGTAGCGCTTCCGGAATTCGGCATCCCAATCTTCGCAGACGCGGCGAATGCAAATTTCCGCGATTTGGGATAGCTCCGCAGTCGTCTCCTCAAGTGGCGCGAGGGTCGCAAGTTCGCGCAGCGCGATGCGCGTCATCTCACGGCCTTTCCAAAAACGAAGGACTGCGAAGTTCTCCGCTGCAACTGAATCACCAGACACAGTGCGAAGCTCGTTGAGCATTTCTGCATAACCGCGAGACGCGAGGCATACTTCAGGCTGACGAAGCCAAAGAAGAGTTTCGGGATTTCGCACCAATCGCGTCGCGCAAATGCTGGAGACTGCCAGAAGATGAAGCAGCGAAGCTTCGCCTCCTGGAAATTGCTCGACGAGATCAACAAATGGCGGCGCGGACGCCGGCCACCGTTCGTTAAGCTGGACGAGGGTGGTTTCGACCTGTGAGGGATTGAGCGATGTGGCTGCTTTTTCTCGAATCCAACGATTACCCCGAACCATCGCGTGGAACATCACGCTGATTTGCCCGAAAGACCAGCCGTCGCGCCGCGCCTGATTATGTGGAGGGAAGTGGTGCCAGGACGCGAAGGGCTTTTTCTTTGATTTGGAAATCAACCGGACAATTGCCGGCCAGTTCGCCGTCCAGTTCCACCGGAACATCCTGCGCGCTGCTTATGCGCAACCGCTGAGTCTGAAAATATTCAATCTCAGGAACGCGAATGTCCGAGCTGAAGACAACGTCTTGCAGATATTTGATAATTTCGAGGTATCCGAGGCGTTTGAAGACGACCACATCGAACAAGCCGTCATCGATCAGTGCGTGTTTGAAAAATGGAAAAGGCCCTCCATAAAGACGTCCATTTCCGATGAGAACAAACGACCCCTCTCCGACAGGAGCATTCTCCGACTCAATAAACAGCTTCGGCGGCTGGCGTGCCGCAATTTGCGCAGCGGAGATGAGATAACTGAGCGGACCAAAACTGCGTTTGAAAGCGAGGCTGGTCTCCTTGACAACCTGGGCGTCGAGTCCCACGCCGGCGAGTTGGACGAAGCATTTTTCGTTTGCGCTCGGAAGGTCGACCAGCCGCATGTTCTCGCCCTGAATCACGTCCCAGCAAAGCTCAAGATTGTGCGACGGCAGGCCCAATTCCATGGCAAAGACATTGACTGTGCCGATTGGGAGCAGTCCCAATGCGACATTGCTTCCAGCGAGACCGTTGACCACCTCGTTGACCGTACCGTCACCGCCGGCTGCAACGATTTTTCCAAATCCGTCCCCGACGGCCCGCCGGGCCAGCGCCTCTGCCTCGCCGGGCTGCGACGTGGTGTGAATCAGACAACCGCCAGTGATCGATTCGACGCGGTCCTGCCAGTATTTCGCCTCCTCGTTACCTGCGGCCGGGTTGAGAATGACGACCGTATTACTCACATGAAAGGTGGACGAGGGCTTTGATCTTTTCTTCAAACTCGGGCTGCGTAACGTCTTCACGTGAGAAAACTGCGCTGGATTGCATTGATTGCCTTGGGGGGAGTGTTTGCCCTTGGCGCTATCGCCCTGATCGGTGTGAACCTGTATGTGCAATCGCAAGGGACACAAGCGAAGATTAAGGAGGAACTAAGTCAACAACTGGGGACGGCCTTGGAGATTCGCAGCATGAGCGTGACCCCGTGGGGCGGACTCGAACTGAGCGGTATTACCATTCCGCAAACCTCTCCCGTGAGCCCGAGTCATTTCCTTGAGGCGCGAACATTTCGTCTTCGTGTTCGCTTCTTCTCACTCTTTTCCCACCGACTGGTGATCAAGGACGTCTCGCTCGTCGATCCAAACATCGTTTGGGCGCAAAACGCTGAGGGAAAATGGAGATTGCCCGGTGCGCGAAAAAGGGAAGCGCCGGCGGTTTCGGCAAATGCGCCTTCCAATATTCCCCCATCGCCAGCGCAAAGTGGAACGGTCGAACCGGCGGCGCCTCCCGCCATCGCCGCCACGGCAGGTCGTCCGCCATCCCCACCTCAAGTGACGGCAGATAGACTCCCGAAGCGATCCCGAAACTCTTCGCTGACGGTGACTCCGGAAGTTCAACGACTTAACATCAAGAACGGGAATTTTACCTTTCTCGATCGCAGCGGGAGGATGCTCGCAAGTTTTGCGGGTGTGGATTTTCGCTCCAGCCTGCGGAGCGCACTCGCCATTCGCGGGAAGACGAAAGTCGCGAAAATTTCATTGCGGGATCGCTTTTTTCTCGAGCAACTAGAATCCCCGCTTCGCTACGAACCTGACGTGCTGGAGCTTTCGAAAATATCTGCCCACGCGGGAAGCGGCGAAATCAACGGTTATTTCGCCATGCAACCGGAAGCGGAGGATTCTCCCTTCACTACGAAGGTGGCGTTTAGCAATGTGCTGGCCGATCAGATTATCGCGGACGCAGGCGGTTCGAAAGGAATGGTCCAAGGCAAACTGGAGGGAAGTTTCCAAGCGTCTGGGAAAACTGCTGATCCGGATGCGCTAATTGGGAAGGGCGAGATTTTCCTGCGTGACGGACGGGTTCAGCAATATGGCCTGCTGGTGTTGCTCGGCCAGATTCTTCAGATCGAAGAGCTGAGAGAGCTTGATCTCGAACAGGCCCACGTGAAATTCCACGTCAACCCGGGCTTGATCCTGATCGACGAGCTGCTCTTACACTCAGCAAATATTCGCATCACGGCGTCGGGCACGGTCGCGTTTGATGGGACGCTGAAGCTCGATTCGAAGCTGGCGATCAACGAAAAAATTCGCGGTCAGCTTTTCAAGGCGATTCGTCGGAATTTTCAGCCAACCAGCGAAGCCGGTTATTTTGCCCTCGATTTCCAGGTTGGCGGCAGCGTTGATAGACCAAACACAAATTTGATGGACCAGTTGGTTGGGCGCGATCTTGGTAATGTGATCGATCGCCTGTTCGGCGTTGGAAAAACGGAGCGATCGAAGAAAAAAAAGAAGCGCGCCGATGCAGGAACATCCACCGCCACGCCTTTGCCGTCTGCTGCCCCAGAGGCGACGCCGTTGCAGCCTGCCACAACGCCGGCGCCGTCGCCATGAGAGTGATCGCCGGCAGCGCCGGCGGCGTCCGCCTTTCAGTTCCGAAGCGCGGTGTCCGGCCAACAATGGATCGCGTCAAAGCCGCGATCTTTTCCAGTCTGGGTGACGCGATTATCGGCGCGCGAGTTCTCGATCTTTTCGCTGGAAGCGGCGCACTCGGAATTGAATCGCTCAGCCGTGGCGCGAGTTCTGTTCTCTTTGTAGAAGAAGATCGAGAATCAACCCGTGTCATCGAGAAAAACCTGGCCAAAACAAAATTCGAGGCGCGCGTTCGACAACAGAGCGTTTCCGATTTCCTCCGGCACACTTCGGGGATTGAAAAATTCCAAATCGTCTTTGCGGATCCGCCTTACGAAAAAACAAAATCGGGCGAGCGCTTCACGGAAAAGCTCCTGACAAGCAGGAAATTGGCGGAGTTGCTCGCTCCCGGAGGCGTGTTCGTGTTGGAAAAACGCCCTGGCGAAGTTCTTCCTGAAACCAAACTATGGCGGGTCGCTCGCCAGAAAACATATGGCGCCACCGAAGTCCTGTTCCTATCCGCAATCAAGGCCAGTCCGGCTCGGACCAATCTGCAATCCGCATTCGAGTGATTCGTTTTATCTACAATTTGTTTTGGCCCATCGGGCTTCTCGTCTTTTTGCCCGGCTATTTGATGAAAATGGTCCGCCGCGGCGGCTACCGCGAAAAATTTGGTCAGCGCGTGGGAATTTACGACCGCGGCCTGCGCGCGCGGCTGTCCCAGAGTCGCAGGAAATGGCCAACATGGCTGCACGCGGTCAGCGTGGGCGAAGTCATGATTGCCCTGAAGCTGGCCCAGCAGCTGCGAACGATCGAACCTGATGTGCCTTGTGTGTTGACCACAACGACTACAACCGGATTTGCTTTAGCGAACAAGAACGCTCCGCCATGGATCGAAGTCATGTACACGCCGCTTGATTTTTGGCCAGTCATGCGCCGCGCATTTTCCACGATTCGTCCAGCGAAGATTATCCTCATTGAAGCTGAGATTTGGCCGAATCTAGCTGCCGAAGCGCATGCTCATCGCATTCCGCTCGTGCTGGTCAATGCGCGGTTATCGCCACGGTCTGAGGGACGATTTCGGCGATTTCGATTTTTTGTCAGGCCGACACTTCGGCTTCTGGATCTGATCTGCGTACAGGAACGGGATGATGTCGATCGATGGACAGCGCTCGGCGTCGAGCGTAGCCGGATCAAATGCACTGGTAGCATTAAGTATGACCCTACCGGTCTTGATAACGGTGCGAACCTTGAAGAAGCCGGCCGCTTGGTTGCTGTAAATCCAGAGCGCCCCGTCCTCTTCGGTGGCAGCACTCATCGTGGTGAAGAGGAAATTCTAGCCAAAATTTTTGCGGGATTGCGTCAGAAATTTCCGTCGCTGTGTTTGTTCCTTGCGCCGCGCCATGTGGAACGCGTTCGGGAAATCCGAGCGCAGCTCGAGGCTTTATCGCTGCAGGTCCGGCTGACGAGCGAGGCGGCAAATCACAGCAAGGCTGAACCCGATTGCGTGCTTCTCGATACGACTGGTGACCTTCGACGCTGGTACAGCATTGCGACCGTCGTGTTTATCGGCAAAAGCATGACCGCGCACGGCGGGCAAAATCCGGTCGAACCGATCATGGCGCGCAGGCCGGTCGTATTTGGTCCGCACATGGAGAATTTCGTCATGCTGGCGGGAACACTCGTGTCGAACGAAGCCGCCATCCAGGTTCATGACGTAGAGGCACTCGAGCGAGCGATCGAGAATCTGCTGGGCGCCACTGAAGCTCGCCACCGGCTCGTCCGAAATGCGCGTGAAGTGTTAGACCAGCACCGCGGTGCAACCGCTCGTGCCGCAGTATTGATCGCCGATCTTCATTCTGGGCAAATGCTCTAGGCGCGCTCCTGCGCTTGAGCGTTTGTCACATCACTCGCAGGAGAAAGAGGCTGGCAATTTGCCTTGCGTCCAAGAGCAGCAATTCGATATTGCCCGCGCTTTTGTGACCCTATCGTCTAGAGGCCCAGGACACCGCCCTTTCACGGCGGTAACACGGGTTCGAATCCCGTTAGGGTCGCCACTGCTATTTCATGGGTGAATTAGCACTATTGGTAGATAGCTTGTTCATGGGCGCGAATTTGCTGAATAAACGGTGGGTGCCCACGTCACTGAGTTTCCAAGGGAAGTGAAAACGGTCTGGCGCGTCTTTGTTTATCTAAAACGCTATCCGATGCTCGCGATCGCGACGCTGGCTTGCGCGATCGTGGGCACGCTCATGGTGATCGTTCCCCCTGCGGCGACGAAATATATTCTCGATGACGTCATCAACGGTCACCACCCCGAACGTTTGCTCCCCCTGCTTATTCTCGTGGCTTTTGCCATGTTGCTTCAGAAAGGCTTGGACTATCTTCGCCTCTTGCTCAACAACACCTTCGAGCAAAAAGTCATTTTCGATCTGCGCCGCGATCTGTATTCGCACATTCAAACTCTGCCACTACGCTGGTTCGATAATCGCGCCACCGGCGATCTGATGACGAGGATTCTGGAGGACGTGAGCTCGGTCGAGCGCGTCCTCATCGACGGCATCGAAAAAGGCACCGTGGCGGTATTGCAGATCTTGGTAGTGGTGGTCGGAATATTTTATCTGAGCACAAAACTGGCGCTGGTCGCGCTCGCGCCGGTTCCGTTCCTGGCCTGCGGCGCGCTTTGGTATACGCTCACGGCGCACCGGCGATACCGGGTGCACCGCCGCGCCGCTTCGTCCATGAATTCGCTCCTGCACGACAATCTCTCCGGCATTCGTCAGATCAAAAGTTTTGTCCGCGAGCCAGAGGAAGATCGTCGCTTCAACAAAGAGAGTGACGAGTTGCGGCGCGCCACCCTCGTCGTCACGCGGGTGTGGGCACTTTACCATTCTTCAATGTATTTGTTCGGCTCCCTCGGCGTGCTGCTGGTGGTGGCCGTGGGGGCGCGCGATATTTTATTCGGCGCTCTTCAGTTGGGCGATCTTGGCGCTTTTCTTTTGCTCGCGAGTTTT
This sequence comes from Verrucomicrobiota bacterium, assembly GCA_046724585.1. Taxonomy (GTDB): domain Bacteria; phylum Verrucomicrobiota; class Verrucomicrobiia; order Chthoniobacterales; family UBA10450; genus Udaeobacter. The sequence continues at coordinate 11,042 of JBKOWV010000039.1, read as the reverse complement.
CTCTACGAGCCAGTCGGGAAATTGCATGAACTCAATCAACTCGTGCAGGCAGGACGGGCCGCGGGCGAACGTGTCTTCGAAATTCTCGATTCAGTGGGCGAGCCGGAGGGTGGCGAAACGTTTGCTGACACGGTGCGCGGCGAGATTGAGTTCCGGCATGTCAGTTTCAGCTATTCCGGCGAGCTGCCGACGCTGACTGACATTTCATTTCACGCACGGCCAGGTGAGACGGTCGCGCTTGTCGGCACCACCGGCGCGGGAAAATCGACGCTAATCAATCTGCTCACGCGCTTCTACGAGTTCGATAGCGGCGTGATTTTGGTCGACGGAAGTCCGATTCGTGATTTCAGCATTCGGGCATTGCGGCAACAGATCGGGATGGTGACGCAGGAAAGCTTTTTGTTTAACGGTACCATCCGCGAGAACCTGCAAATCGGAAAGCCGGATGCGACGGATGAAGAATTGCTGGAGGCAGCGGCGGCGGCAAACGCGCGTGCCTTCATTGATCGGCTGCCGCACGGATTGAGCAGCGTAGTGGGCGAGCGCGGAGTAAAGCTGAGTGTCGGCGAAAAGCAACGGCTTTCGATTGCACGGGCGCTGTTGAAGGATCCGCCAATTCTGATTCTGGATGAAGCGACGGCGAGCATGGACGCCACGACGGAGCGACTCATCCAGGAAGCGTTGGAGAATCTGATGTTTGACCGCACTTCCATCGTAATCGCGCATCGGCTTTCCACTATCGTGCACGCAGACCAAATTCTCGTGCTTGATCACGGCCGTATCATCGAGCGCGGAACGCACGAGCAATTGCTTGCGCTTGGTCGGAAATACGCGCGGTTGTGCGAACAAAGTTTGCTCGAAACGCCGGAAAGCGAGCCGACGATAAGGCGCGTCCGCTTCCCGCAAAGCGCGACGTTCCTCGCGCAGGCTGCGCTCAAGATCGCGAATGCGCTCCTCGAATCGACATCCATCGGGCGGCGGGCGAAGCGTCGGCACCTAGAACGTTCGATCGCACGTGTTACGCGGTGACGAACTAGATCGTCGGACACACGTTCAACTGAGCGCAGCCATTGGCAGAAGTCGGCGGATTTGTTCTGACTGTTAAGCTTTTCGGCACGATCCGCGCTAAAGTCAGAAATGTTCACTAAGTAGCTCGAATTATCCGTTTGATGTCCTGCTGGCTACTCTTGACGGGGATAGTGTGCGGTCTAACGAACGGACATCCATGAAGACATTACTCCTCGCTACAATCATCATCCTTTTGGCCGCGCATCCCAACTTTTCCCAGACCAAGAATCCGTCGGCTGTCCCAGAAGCGGCTTCGGAAACATATGCGGAAGCCAAACGCGCCATCGATAAGGGCAATGCGCAGTGGATCGAAGCCTGGGAAAAGGGCGATCCAGAGATGCTCGCCGCCATTTTCACCGAGGACGGCGTCATCCTGTCCCAAGGCGGAAGGGTTTTCAAAGGTCGCCAACAGATTTTCGAGCGCCAAAGAGAGGCGATGCAAAGTGTCACGCGCCCGATCAAGGTCTCAGTGGTTACAATCAAGATCTGGGTGGATGGCGATACCGCTTACGAAACCGGCAATTACAAATACGAGTACACGGAGAAGGGTAAGCCGACGAGGGAGGAAGGTCGTTACGTCACGATGTGGAAACGCCAGGTCGACGGTTCATGGAAACTATCCATGGACATGGCCGTCCCGGGGAAATGAGTTCGCGTTGAATCCCAATTGTTGCAAGTCGTCGCTAGAACCGGATCGTGCGCTGGATTCAATTGAATCTGCCCTTCGACCCGGGGTCTTCGGCACGCTTTAGTGGCTTGGAGATTTAACATCCATCCGCGAGGCGCCGCTACTCGCTGGCGGCTTTCGCGCTGGAAATGCGCTCCATCTGGATTTCTTCCATCCATTTTTCGTTACCGACCTGATACCAAGTCCACCGCGTCGTGAAGTGATTGCTTTGTTGCGCGAAGGTAAGTTGGTGGCATCCAGGAAAGTGAACTCAATGGTTTGCCGTCAGGCGAGATGGTTGTCGCAAGCAAACGCGGTTGGTTCTTCGCCACGCAATAGTGCGTTAGATCAGGCGATCGCCATCCATGTGAAAAATTGTCAGCATTGTTTCGCCAGGGTGCGCGTCGGACGAGCGCTCCTTAACCGCCGAACCGCCTGCGAACAGATTGAACTCGATCCGGTCCGTCCATCCCTTAATCACTGGACGCGTCATCGGCTTCAGCGTACAGTCATCGCGGCATATGGTAGGCGAGTACGTGGGGGTCAAACACGCGCCAACATCAGTTGGAAACCCAGACCCAGCCTGTGGCTCAGAGACGGTTGAATTGCCGGCTGCAACGTACGAAAAGCTGCGCCGCCTGGCTGCGGAATATCTGAGGAGCGAGCGTGCAGACCATACTCTGCAGCCGACAGCTCTGCTGCACGAAGCGTTTTTGCGCGTGCTCAAGCAACCGGACCATGCCTGGCGCAACGAAGCGCATGTGATTGCGTTCGCCGCACGCGCCATGCGGCGGATTTTGATCAGCTATGGAGTCGCACGGGCGCGTCAGAAAAGAGGCGGGCCCTCGGCAGTGAGATTGCCCCTAGATGAAGCCCTCGATTTTTTTGTCGAACGCGACCTTAACATCGTGGCAGTGGATGAGGCGCTCGAGGAACTTGAACTAGCCGATCCGCGGCAAACGCAAATTGTTGAACTGCGGTTTTTCGCCGGTCTCACTATTGATGAGATAGCATCTACTCTTAAAATATCGCGCGCGACCGTGAAGCGGGAGTGGGCCACGGCGAAGTTGTGGCTACGAAGCCGGTTGTCCGATTAAATTTTAGCGTGCGAAATAACGTGAAGGATAAAGCTGAACCAACTACGACCCGGATCAGAGCGAATCCAGAACGCTGGCAGCGCCTGAAAGTAATCCTTGCAGACGCGTTGGAGCAAACCTCGTCTGAAGAGCGAACGGCAACGCTTGGACAATCGTGCGCTCGTGACACGACTCTTCTTCGTGAGGCTGAAAAACTTCTTTCTCACGATACGACGGTCTTCGAAGAATTCGCGGAGTTCGCGACCACTCGCCTCCGTCAACAAGAACGCGATCGAATCGGGGAGCGACTTGGGGCATATGCGATTGTAAGGGAACTTGGGCGGGGAGGCATGGGAGCGGTTTATCTTGCCGAGCGGGCCGACGGACAATTTGAGAAGCATGTTGCAATCAAAATACTCAAACGAGGCACGGATACTGATGAAGTACTGCGCCGTTTTCGAATCGAGCGGCAAATTCTGGCCAATCTCGAGCACCCAAACATTACCAGGTTGCTGGACGCTGGCACTACGGACGACGGCTTGCCGTATTTCGTGATGGAATTTATCGAAGGCACGCCAATCACACGTTTCGTCCAGCGGGAAAACGTCGATTTTCGAGGCCGGTTTAAGCTTTTCTTGAAGATCTGTTCTGCGGTTGATCTTGCCCATCGGCATCACATTATTCATCGAGACATCAAGCCCACTAACGTGCTCGTCAACCAGGACGGTGAACCGAAGTTGCTCGACTTCGGAATTGCCAAGTTGCTTGGGGCGGAGTCCGACGATGAAATCACCGCAGCGGCCGTGCAGAGGCTTACGCCCCTTTACGCATCACCTGAGCAGACGATCGGGCAACAAGTTACAATCTCCAGCGACGTATACTCCCTTGGTGTACTTCTCTACGAACTCCTGGCGGGCAAGCCACCGAGCAGAGCTTCGAATGGCAAGCTATCGCACAGCGAAGCATCGGGACACCAAATCGAGCCGCAGTTACCAAGCGAGACTATTAGCGATCCAAAAATGAACATTCAGCTACAGGGTCAGCTCGATCGAATTGTCGCAAGGGCAATGCGACACAATCCGGAGCAGCGATATTCCTCCGCGGGCGATTTGTCCCGAGACTTAGAACGATATCTCAGCGGGGTAGCGCCTCGCTCTCAGGCGGAGACTGCGCATGAGAAGTCAAATCTCGCAGCTAGATCCAGCCGCCGTTGGCCTGTTGCAGCTGCGGTTCTTGCCGTAATCTTGTTCGCGGCGCTCCTTTCACGCGGACCGGCTCTTCGCTGGCTTGGGCAACATGGGATCGGAGGCGCGACTCCCATGACTTCGCCCGGAACCGTGGCCGATACAGTCCGCTCGATCGCGGTACTTCCGTTCGAGCCGCTCGGGCAGGATATGAATCATGAACTCTTGGGGCTTGGCATGGCTGACGCGGTGATTGGTAAAATGAGCAACCTGAAACAGCTCGCCGTTTTGCCAACCAGTGCTGTGTCGAAATACATAGGACCAGCAAATGATCCGCTCGCGGCGGGGCGTGCCTTAGGGGTGGATGCGATCTTGAGCGGGACCGTCCAGCGATCCGGAGAGCATGTCCGCGCTACCGTGCAACTCGTCCGCATCGCCAGTGGCCGCACGATTTGGTCGGAAAAGTTCGATCAGACGTACACGGACATCTTTGAAATTCAGGACTCAATTTCCGACAGCGTCGTCCGATCGCTTGCCCTTAATCTTACAACCGATGAACGAAAGCATCTTGGAAAACATAACACAACAAACGCCGTTGCCTATGATTCCTACCTAATGGGCCTTTATTTCTGGAATCAGCGATCGAAGGACGGCCTTGAGAAAGCGATCGACTATTTTGGACGAGCGGTCGCGAAGGACCCGAATTTTGCGCTTGCTTATGCGCTGATGGCGGACTGTCACTACTTGCTGTTTTATTATCGTTATGACCGACGACCGGATCGGATCGAAAATGCCAAGGCAGCGGCTGAACGTGCTCTGCTGCTCGACGATTCTATTGCCGAAGCGCACGTCGCTGCGGCAATGGTTCGGTTTTATGAAGCACGTGATCAGGGAGTCGCGGAGTCGGCTCGTAAGGCTGGCATAAATTCGCTTCGGTGCGCTCTCGCATTGAACCCTAATCTGGCTATCGCGCACCAGCGCTATTCCTGGGCTTTATCTGCGTCCGGCCATTTAGATGAAGCCGTGCGCGAGATGAGGCGGGCTCAAGAGCTCGATCCTCTTTCGCACACAAACAATACCGCTCTAGGTGTCACCCTCCTTTTTGCCCGGCAGTATCGCGAGGCTCTGGCGTATTGTTATAAAGCGGCAGAACTAGCTCCGAATGAGGCCCCAACTCAGCTTAATCTGGGAGAAGCCTATGCTTTAAACGGCATGTATCAACAAGCAATTGAACACTACGAAAAGGCTGGCAAACTCAATCCCGAGATACGAGGCGATGTCATTGCCTCGATCGCTACCGTGCTGGTTTCTGCCGGCCGTAAGTCGGAGGCGAATTCGATGGTGCCTGAAACTTTGAAGCTGGCAGGAGAAGACAAGGCTGATCCTTACAACATCGCTGTGTTATATGGCGCGCGCGGTGAGAAGGACGCAGCGTTTGAGTGGTTCGAAAAGGTATTGCAAGGAGGCTCCGGTGCGCGGATAACGGGCAATGCAGGAATGATCAGGTATGACCCCATGTTGGACCCATTACGCTCGGACAGCAGATTTGCGGCGTTACTGCGAAAACACAACCGAGGTTCGCTTCTCGAGGCTTCCAGTAGACCTTAGCGTCCCGATCCGCCACGGCCGTGAACGGTGAAGAGTGTGACCTTGCCCAACCGCATCACGAATCACTGATGACCGATCACCAATCCCGCTTCCCTCTTCACCGATTGTCGACAACCGTTCGCGAGGCAGGCTTGGTCATTTCAAGCTGGGCGCTCACTTTCTGGATTTGAGCTGACTGCTGGTCCAGACGCGCGGCGAAGACCTCCATTCCTTTCTCCTGCTGCGCGATGATCGCTTCCTGCTTTGCAACAGTGGACTTTAGTTGAGCGATTGCTGCTTGCTGCTCCTGCACTTTGCGCTGCTCTTCGAGGAACGCCTTATGCTCTTTGAGGAACTCGTTGAGCAACATCGCGTTCACCGCGTCGTAACGCACGGTGTAGATCTCGCCCTTGGCATCGCGAGCCACCAGATCGGGGTTCACTTTTGCCACGTCCTCGGCGACAAGGCCAAACTGCGGGATGCCTTCGGGATCAACCTCTTTCTTGTAATGGAAGGTCACCGGTTTTAGCGCCAGGATCGCTTCGCTTGCCTTGTCCATGGGCTTGATCTCAGCCTTGAAACGCGCCGATGATGCCACCGTGCCAAGTTGACCGCTGGCGTTCACCCGAACCGCTATGCCGGCCCCAATTGGGGTCCCACTAATACCTGCAATGTAGGTCGCGGTCTGAGTCCCTTGCGTGCCGAGTCGGATGGTGTTGGCCTCGCCAGCAACACCCTGGCTCCCTATATCGATATTGTTGTCGCCGGTGGTGAGATTGCTACCGGCGAAATATCCCAATGCGATGTTGCCAACGCCGGTTGTGTTATTCAGGAGGGCATTATAACCCTCGGCCGTGTTGTTGTTACCGGTTGTGTTGGAAAGGAGCGCCCAATAACCGTCGGCCGTGTTGTTGTTACCGGTTGTGTTGGAAAGGAGCGCACCAAAACCATTGGCCGTGTTCTGGTTGCCGGTTGTGTTGAAGACGAGTGCGAAAGTACCGGTAGCCGTGTTCTGGATGCCGGTTGTGTTGGAAAAGAGCGCGTTATGACCAGCGGCCGTGTTGTGGTTGCCAGTTGTGTTCCTATCGAGCGCAGCTCGACCAGTAGCCGTGTTGTTGCTGCCGGTTGTGTTGCTCTCAAGCGCGGCAAAACCATTGGCCGTGTTTCTAATGCCGGTTGTATTGCTGATAAGCGCTAGAGAACCGGTGGCCGTGTTAGAGTCGCCTGTGGTGTTGCTATAGAGCGCATTAAAGCCCAGGGCGGTGTTGTCCGTGCCGGTCGTGAGGCTGAAGAGGGCGTCCTCGCCTTGGAATGTGTTGCCGCCGACGTCGCAGCCGTCTCGACATTCTGCTTGTGCCGCCGGTGAAAGCGCGAAAGCAGCGAGCATGAGCGGAATAAGAAATAAGCCGTATCGCGAAGGTGACCCGCTACTCGAATTTGTTATCGGTGGAGTTTTCGCTTTCATGAAACAACTGTTCCGTTCCCCCCGATTGGCTTGGCTCAACGGCAGGAACATCATCGGTTTAATAGGATTCTTTTTCATTTTCTTCTCCTTTACATTTGATTTATTATGGTTTGTCTACGCGGGAGGCCTGAGGCGACTCGCGTGTGGTCAGTTTTGCTCCGGCCATTATGAAAGTCTTTAAGTTGCGGCTGAATTTTTCTGAATTTTTCTGAAACGACGATGCAAGCTACCCCCGCTCACGTCTACGAATTCGGCGATTTCCGGCTCGACACGGCGAAACGGCACTTGCGGCGGTTGGATGGGACGACGGTGCCCCTCACACCGAGAGTGTTCGAAACGCTCCTCTACATGGTGGAGCATCACGACACCGTCCTCGATAAGGAGCGGCTAATGGAGGCGGTCTGGCCCGATTCGATCGTCGAGGAGAACAATCTGAGTCAGAACATCTCGACGCTGCGGCGGATTTTCGGCGAAACGCCGGGATCACACAACTATATCGTGACGGTTCCGGGTCGCGGCTATCGCTTCGTTGCCAAAGTTAGCGAGCGAACCGACGATGGGGCTGCCACAGTCAAGGCGGACGAGGCAGCAAGTCCAACATCGCTAGAGAATCGAACGGAAGCGGCTACGGCGAAAGGTCGACAGCGGTTGCCTGGCAAGACTGCCGGGCCCTTGGCGCTCGCTGTTCTTGGCGTAATTGTCCTCGCCGTTGCCTTCCTTGCACTAGGACCAAGCGTTGGCTGGCTTGAGAAACATGGGATCGGAAGCGCGACTCCCGCGACTTCGCCTGGAACTGAGGCCGATGCCGTCCGCTCGATCGCGGTATTGCCGTTCGAGCCGCTCAGCCAAGATATGACCGATGAATTGTTAGGGCTAGGCATGGCTGACGCGGTAATCGGCCGAATGAGCAATTTAAAGAGACTCGTCGTTTTGCCGACCACCGCAGTGTTGAAATACAAGGGACCCGCCAGTGATCCGCTCGCGGCTGGACGCGCTTTACAAGTGGACGCGATCTTGAGCGGAACTGTTCAGCGATCCGGGGACCAAGTCCGGGTCACTGTGCAACTTGTTCACGTCGCCAGCGGCCGCACTCTCTGGTCGGAAAAATTCGACCAAACATTTACCGACATCTTCGGTATTCAGGACTCCATTTCCGACAGTGTCGTCCGATCGCTTGCGCTTAATCTTACTGCCGACGAGCAAAAGCAGCTCGGAAAACATTACACAACAAACGTGGCCGCCTATGACTCGTATCTGATGGGTCTTTACTTTTGGAATAAGCGATCGAAGGAGGGACTTGGGAAAGCGATAGATTATTTTGGGCGAGCAATCCAGAAGGATCCGAATTTTGCTCTCGCCTATGCGTTGATGGCGGATTGTTATTACTTGCAGTTCTTTTACGGCTACGAATCTGGGCCAGATCAGATCCGAAATGCAAAGGCGGCAGCTGACCGCGCCCTGCTGCTCGACGATTCTGTTGCAGAGGGGCACGTAGCCAGGGCGATGGTCCAGTCATTGCAACAGGAGCTTCACCTGAGCATGGAGTCACTTCGCCGCGCCCTGGAGTTGAACCCAAATCTAGCTACCGCCCACTTGCGCTACGCTTGGTGCTTAACTTCCTACGGTCAGCTAAATGATGCTGTCCGGGAAATGAAGCGAGCCCAGGAGCTCGACCCGCTTTCGGCGACAAACAGCACGGCCTTGGGGATATTGCTGACATTTACGGGGGAATTTAACGACGCATTGGCCTACTGCGCTAGAGCCGCCGAGTTGGAGCCTACCAATTATCTTGTCCGATGTAACCTTGCCAGCACCTATGGGTTAAACGGTATGTTTCAGCAGGCGATCGACCAGTATCGCATGGCTGGCGAACTCAACCTTGAGAGAAAGGGTGATACTCTTGCTTCGATTGCAACTGTGCTGACTTCTGCCGGCCGTAAGTCAGAGGCGGATTCAATGATGCCCGAAATTCTGGAACTGGCGACAACAGGCAAAGCTGATCCGTACAACATCGCGATATTGTGCGCCGCGCGCGGTGATAAGGAAGAGGGTTTCAAATGGCTCGCGAAAGCACTGGCGAGTCGTCAGACTATATCTGGAGTCGTTAGGTATGATCCCCTGTTGGAGCCCCTGCGTTCGGACAGGAGGTTTGCGGCGCTGCTGCGGCGGCACAACATGGGCCTGCTCCTCGAAACTCCCGCCAGCCACTAGTTGCGCCAGTCGGTGACAAGACGGCCTTGCGGTCCACCGCGCAGATGTCATCCTACACTGCACAAGTTCGTTTGGAGTCGCGGTCCGCAGGCTTTTACAGACGACCAATGCAGCCGTAGACACCTTTGGCGCTTCGTTGGTGGCCTAGAGATTCCGGCATCATCGTCGCTGAACGTTGTGCCGCTTCCGTACTAGCCGTCAAAGCGACCTGGCTCGTATTGTCGGTTCTGTGTCCTACCAGTTAGTCTCAAGGAGAGTATTATGGTGAGTCTAACAATGAATCCAAAGCGGATCGGATTTCTTGGCTTTGAGGGCATCACTTCATCACATCTTGTCGGTCCGGCGGACACTTTTGCAGCCGCGGCCCTCGATGGCGGATATGGAAATCGCATTCCATGTTACCAAATTTGCACGATTGGTTTAACTCCCGAGCCGTTTCGCGCCGAGTCAGGCATTATTTTCAAGCCGGAAGAGACACTACAAACGGCGCCCGATCTAGACACGGTCGTCGTGCCAGGTGGTGAGGGTTTGTGCCGGGCTGCAATCAACGAAAAGATTTCGAATTGGATCCTGGCGCGCGCAAATCGATCACGGCGCATCGCAGCTATCTGCACCGGTATTTATGGCCTGGCTCCAACCGGGCTATTGGACGGACGTGAAGTGACCACCCACTGGCGCTTTGCCAGTGATGTTGCGCGGCGCTTCCCAAAGCTGCGTGTTGATCATCGAAGACCACTCGTCAAAGATGGTCCGTTTTATACCTCCTCCGGTCTGAGTGCCGCAATCGATCTCTCCCTCGCTTTGATTGAAGAGGATTACGGACGGTCGGTCGCACTTGCCGCTGCGCAGGAACTGGTGACACCGCTGAATCGCAATGGAGAGAAAGAATTTTCAAGGCCATTGCAATTTGACAGCCAGCCAACCGATCGGTTTGCGGAGCTTGTTGCCTGGATCGTGCGCAATTTGCATGAAGACCTTTCAGTGAATGCTCTCGCGCGTAGAGCGTGTATGTCTCCCAGTCATTTTAATCGCGCTTTCAAAAGCGTATTTGGAAGCCCGCCAGCGGAGTTCGTAGAAAACTTGCGTCTTAATGAAGCAAAGCGGCGTCTCTCGGTTCCGAAAAGGACGCTCGATACCATCGCCGCGTCAGTCGGCTTCGCAGATGCCGATGCATTTCGCCGGGCATTCGAACGGCGGCGTGGGGCAAAGCCGCGCAGTTATGTTAGAGCTTTTGAATCGCACTCTGCGGCGATCCTAACAAAGTAAGCGACGGGATATCTGTCCGAACGTCGAGCAATTTACAAGCGCCCTTGAGCCCTGCGAATCGCGGGCCTTTCAATATACAAGCTGCGCAGCTGTACCTACATATAATGCCTAATAATCCACTGGCGCGATGACTAGCTCACAACACGTTTACGAAGTCCGTCCGCGCAAAGATCATCGCGGCGTCGATCTAATCTCCGCTTCCTACGGCCAGGGCATCCAGGCCCGGATCGTCACAAAGGCCGACCGCGCAGGCCCCCCGATGCTCAACTCAGCGCGCCGGCATTGCACCTCCCCACGCCGAGGGCGACGGGTTGAGTGGAGTGACTAGCGGCCGGGAATCGAAGCCTTCATTTCCGTCCCCGCCTCTTTTGTCGGCGGTGTGCCTCTGACGCGAGCTAGGAATCCGTGGGTGCCGGAAGCATCGACGTAACGACCACAGATAACCCCCTGCGCATTGATTCCGTTAAGCGATGTAAAGGTTGACCCGGGATAATCGAAAGTGAAGAAGCTGTTTGGCG
>JBKOWV010000198.1:0-2506 GCA_046724585.1 Verrucomicrobiota bacterium | reverse complement strand
TCGATCTCGCTCAACGGATGCTCCTCGTTCAGCGGACCATTGTAAGGCGAGTGAGGCTCCACAAATCCGACCACGAGGATGAATGGATCGCGAAAATGTTTTTCGATGAACTCGCACGCGTGCTTTTCGAGAAATTTCGGTCTCGATAATTCGAGGGCGAGGTTGCTGATAGCCAGCTCCGAGAACGCTCCATCTTTCATGTCCGGAGTTATTCCCATTGAGAGCAGGAAAGCCGCGTAGTCACCTCGCACTTCGGTCGAAATCCATTGGTGAAATCCGCGGCGCGCCGGCCCGTCGTCCCCAAGGTGCCATTTCCCCATGTATGCAGTTCGATAATCTTTGTCTTCTATTAATTCAGCGAAACTGCGGAATCGCCGATCGAGCACGACGCTGTTCCTCGTGCATCCGTTGATATGCGGCCACGTTCCGGTCATGAGCGAGGAACGTGAGGGAGTGCAGACCGGATGGGTAACGTAGGCTCGCTCGAACACAACCGACTCGGCAGCAAGTTTGTTCAAATTGGGCGCGTGAACTTTCCGGCCTCCGTAGCAGCCGATCGTGTCGGCTCTTTGCTGATCCGGCAAAAAGAAGATCAAGTTCGGTTTTCGCTGCGCGGCCATGAATTGAGCGGTCCCGCACTAAATCAGCCCTAGCAGCCGGCTGCAATGGTCGAGCTGGGGAGCGCAGGCGCCGCGCGTCCGCTCCCCATAGGAATTTTTGCCGTCGCAACATTTGCAATTCCAGTGTCTCATGGTTCGCATGAAACGCTTTTTGATCTTGCACGTATTCGGCGCGTTAATTGCTGCCATGTGTTGCCGCGCAGCCGAGTTTGATCTGGCAGCAACTGCCACGAACCAACTCGCGGTCGATCTTCACCGCCAGCTCGCCACCGGCAACGAGAATCTCTGCGTTTCACCCTACTCAATCGAAAGCGCGCTGGCGATGACGTTCGCCGGCGCGGACGGCGAAACCCGCAGCGAGATGGCGCGTGTCCTGCATTTTTCAAGTGACGCGAGCGCAGTGCCTGCCTCATTCGCTTCGCTCCAGCATTCGCTCGAAGAAATGAGCGCAAAAACGGCCGAACTCGTAAAACAAGCGAAAAGATTCGGCGGCCCGAGCGAACCGATTACGCTGAGTATCGCCAATCGGCTCTTTGCCCAAAAAGGATACGATTTTCGCCAGGCTTTTCTGTCGCTTGTTAAACAAAATTACGGGGCGGCATTTAAGCCAATCGATTTCATTGCCGATGCACCCGGGGCCACGCAGCACATCAATAAATGGGTCGCTGATCAAACCCGTAACCGGATTCGCGATCTCATTCCCGCCAGCGCACTGAATGAGACGACACGACTTGTCCTGGCGAATGCGCTTTATCTCAAGGCGTCGTGGGCCGATCCATTTTCGGAGAAGACAACAAAGCCGGAGCGGTTTCACGTTCGCGGCGGAACGCCTGTCGATGTCCCGATGATGCGGAAGATGGATCGGCATTTCGGATACGCGAAGCGCGAGGGATTCACCGCGGTTAGCCTTCCCTACACTGGCGATGATCTCCAGTTCCTCGTTCTTCTTCCCGACGAGATAAACGGTCTGCCCGCGCTCGAATCGACGCTGACCGCTGAGCTGCTGGCTCAATGCGCAAAACTCCAGACACGCGACGTTGATCTGCATCTTCCAAAGTTCAAACTCGAGCCGCCAACCATGGCTTTGGCCGAAAGATTTGAAGCGCTTGGGATGAAGACTGCATTTGATCAACCGAGGGGCAGCGCCAATTTCGACCGGATGGCGCCGCGGAAGCCGAACGATTATCTCTATATCTCGCAGGTCTTTCACAAAACCTTTATCGCGGTAGATGAGAAGGGAACGGAGGCAGCCGCGGCCACCGCCGTGGCCATGATGACTGGAACCGCTCTAAGATCGCCTCCCCCGCCGCCGATCGAAGTAAAAGTCGATCGTCCATTCATTTATGCGCTCCAGCATGTGCCCAGCGGCGTCTGTCTTTTTCTCGGACGCGTCACTGATCCGCGGTGAAATGGACCTCACGACTCTGGCAAATCTAATCAACGCATTTGCGGTGACGGCCGCCCTCATTTTCGCGGCCGCGCAAATTGGTTATTACCGTCAAGGGAGACGAAGGGAAGCGATGCTCGAGTTGGTGAGATCGTTCCAAAGCCCGGCCTTTACCAGCGCTCTTCGACGCGTGCTGTCGTTGCCGGATGGGGCGGACACACAGAAAATACGCGAGGTCCTCGGACCTGACGGCGAAGATGCGGTTTATCTGGTTTCGCTTACTTGGGAAAGCCTCGGTGTGTTGGTGTTTCGCCGCGAAGTCACGCTTGAAATGGTCGATGATTTTTTCAGCGGTCCGATCCTTCTTTCCTGGCAAAAACTTAAGGTCTATTCGGAGGAATGGCGTCGCACGCTAAAGCGAGAGACAGGCAACGAGTGGTTTCACTGGTTGGCTGAGCGGATGCTGGAGCGGGAGAGACTTTCGCCACCGGTGCCGGCT
>JBKOWV010000005.1:0-8760 GCA_046724585.1 Verrucomicrobiota bacterium | reverse complement strand
TAGTAAATGCTGCCGACGAGGACAGTCTTAAATCCGTGCTTTCGGGCGATTGAACGCAGATCGTCGACGACGTCGAGCCGATATTGGTCGCGGCGGTCTTCGACCATTCGAAGCAGAAATACCGCCCGCGTGCGGTCCTCGCTTACAAAACTTTTGGCGACGCGCGCGTACTTGGGTTGCTCCATGATTTCGAGCATCTTTTTGTAGCTCAGGAGAAATGAGAACGGCGTCCGATCGCCCTCGGCCAGGAGCGTCGGAAGCGAAATCACGGTGCCGACATCTTTGTAATTTTCCAGGGCGCCCTGGAGCGTCCACATCTTCTGGTAAGCTTCATCCGTGTCTAACCTGCTGCCGTTGGCTGCGGATACGACGAGGGTAAGCGGGTTCGCGCCGCCGTGATTGTCCACGTATTCCAGTCCGTCGCGCAGTTCCTGGTGCGGTTTAAAATAATCAAGCAGGCTCGGGTCGGTGTCTATTCGAGTCAGACCAAATCCCAAACCGACACCGAGCAAAATCGTCGCGAGCGACGGCAGCACGAACCGGCGCGACCAAAATGCGTGTGGAGGTTCTTTCTCCATTAGTTTGGTCTTGCGCGGCACGGCCCAGCGCAGAAACGGCGGATACATCACATACGCGCAAACGAATGCCACGGCCGTCCCAAGCACGCCGCCGAATCCCAATTCCCGCAGCGGCTTGGCCTGCACAATTAACAAACTGGCAAACCCCAGCGACGCGCAGATCAGCGACCAAAACGACGCGGGAAATGTCATGCGACGGGCGGCTGTGGCGAGGTCGGGCGACTCCTTGCCCATGCGGCCGGCGAGCGTTTGCCAATTGAAGGTCATGTAGACCAAGTGCGATAAGGCGATGATAAAGACGATCGTGCCAAGGTTGACCGTGAGAATCCCGATTCTTTGGCCGAACAATGACTGGAGAAGCAACGTCAACAAAACCGCGCTCGAGCAGGTGGCGAGCATGCCCAGAAACACCCGAACCGACCGGAACAAGGCCGCCATTGTCAGCCCAAACAAGACGAACGCCGTGAGGCTGAAGTAGCGAAAGTCGTGGGCCAGGCTGCGCCGGATCATCTCGACTACGTAGGGCGGGCCGGCGATATGAATTCGAAAATCCTTCTCATCGAGCTCATGGATGATTCGTTCGATCCGCTTGACGAGCTTCTCACTCTCTTTCCCTTCGACGAAAACAATCACGTTACTGGACTTGCGGTCCTTGGGGATCAGGAGACGGCTCCAAAACGGGCTCTTGAGCGCGTCATCAAAACTCTTCGGTCCGGCGGTCAAGCTCTTGACCGTGCTCACAGCGTCGATGTTCTGGAGTTCTAGCGTGAGTTTTTGGATTCGGCCCAGGTATCGCGCTGAAGATATGTCCCGGGATGAGACTGCCAGGATGATCTCCGGCTGAGACGGGAAATGCTGCGCGATTTTTTTCGACTGACGGACCCCGGGGTCGGCCGTAGAGAAGAAAAAATTCTCATCCACCACGGGCTTGAGATTCACGAGGGCCGCAACCAGCGCGAACAAGATGCCGGTCAGCGCCAGCATCCACCAGTGCCCGCCTGGCAAAAGCGGCTTCTTGAACATGGATCAATACATCGTTCGATTTGGCGCTGCTGGCCAGTGAGACTCGGAGGTAAGGTCCGCATCGAACCGAGCACTGTCGAGAAGGGCACATCCAATCTGACCGAGACGCGCGTTTAGAATTTTAAATGAGGAACAGCGCGACAATGTCGAGCGGACAGCGTGCTATCGATCCAACATTGTCGGCCATGCAGGAGATGGAACGCTATTGTGCAGCGCATCCCAACAGCCCGGTGGCGATCCGTCACCCCCGACTCTCCATTCGTGGCCGCACTTTTGTCGCCGTTACTGGGCCCAGCCATCGAAGAGGGCATCGCTGGCTTCGGCGACAGCGTCGAGGCAGCGCTACGCGCTTTTGATGCGCAATACTCCCGCTCGCTCAGGCCGCCTGCCGATCAGGATTAGCGCTCCAGGGACGTCCAGGCTGCCACTGCTGCCACCTTTTGATCCGCACGCCACGGCCCGCTCGCTGAACGTCCAAGCTCGGCGATCGTCCTGCGTATTTGAACGGGCGACTGCCCAAGAAGGTTCGACGCCCTTGGATACACATCTCGCTCAGTGAAAATCGCGCATTGAATTCCGCGCGATCGCAAAGCGTCCTCCAAGACCGTCCGGAACAGGCGTCCTTCCAATGCGTGAGCACGGATGTGCGGATTGGCGATCGACGCGGGATCGATCACGCTTCCAACTACAAGTGCCGCACGGCGAATCGCGCAGCCATCGTCGGCACAGCTCTGGATAAGATCGGCAATCGATGTTTCGGTTGCACGGCGCACACTTTGCGCCCGGCGTTTTAGCGTCGCCGCGTTGGTCTCCAACTTTCCCATCGCCGCGTGATAAGGTTGCCGCATTTCTGGATTGCGTGGATCCGAAAGATTAATCACGTCGCTTTGACGCAGGCGTGGAGCCCGAACGGAACCCTTAATAAGAACGAAAACAGCCCAGCCTGACTTTACGCGAAATCCGAGCACTCCTTGTCCAGATTTCACTTTGGCATTTATCGCCGCATGATGTGGATGGCGAGAATGCGGCTTTGATGACGCGCCAGCAAGTAATCGATGAAATCGCCGATGATCGAGTTCGGTTTGTTTCCGAGCTTTGTCACAACCCGGCAGATGAGCGTGCTACTGCGCGCATGCCATTCCAGGTTAATCGCACCGTAAACATCCCGGGCGCTGTGTATTTTCGCCCAGCCATGCGGACGCCCGGGCTGTTTCGCCCAGACTTTAACGAAGCCAAATTTCTTTTCCAGGAGCGGATCAGTCATGATCTTGTTGCGTAACGAGCCGCGCCCGGTCGCGATGACTTGAATCACCGTCTGCATTTCACTCTCAGGTTCAGCAGGAAATCAGCTCTTTTGCAATGCATTGTTTACAATGCGTCCGTTGTAGCCACGTCGCTGTGCGACGTGTCGGCGCGCCTCACCAGCATTCGCGGAACCTTCGGCTTAGCAGGGCAGAGGCGCCGCTACAGCAACGAACGAAACATGACGTAAACATCGACGTATCCCAGTTTGGGATGGCGAAAGGCGCCCGACAAAGTCCCGACGATCTTGAAACCGAGCTGCTCCCACAGATGGATCGCCGAGGCATTGGTAGAGACGACAAAATTGAATTGCATCGCGCGAAAACCAAGCCTGCGCGCTTCGCTCAGACAATGCTCGCCCATTTTGCGCCCCACGCCCAGGCCCTGTGCGTTTGATCCAACCATAAAAGCGGCGTTGGCAACGTGCGAACCGGGACCGAGTTGATTCGGTCGTAGAATGTAAGTGCCGACAACCCCGCCATCTTTTTCTGCGACGTAAGTATGCGTATCGGCTCTAAACCAATAAGCCAGCGCATCTTCACGCGACATCCCCGGATCAAATGCGTATGTGTCGCCAGCTGCGACAATCTCATGAAAAATATTCCAGATGGCGTCGCCATCTGAATCTGCCGCCGAACGAATTCTCAGTTGCCTTGCTTCCACTGATCAGATTTCGGGTCCCAGAACGGCCCCGTCAAACCAATCGACCCGAAGATCGAGACCATCTCGTCGGCGGCGGGTCGACGCGACTCGACTGTCAGACGATTCGCATACCAATGCACGGCCAGTTGCCAGAGCTGCGCGAGACTAATCAGCGGTCTTCGCGGGATGCCGCGCGCTTCACACCAAGAGTTGACCGTTTCCTCCGACCGGAAGAGGAGCATCGTCGCTCAGGTGAACACGATGTCATCCCACCACTGCGCGGCGGGAACGGCGAAATGCGCGACATAAGGGTGAAGAACCGGTTGGTCGTTTTTGACTTCAAGCCTCAGCGGTTCGCCGGTATGACCATCAGATGCCGGAATGATCGCGTCGGCGTGAAGCGCGGCCGCAATTCCGTACGCGTCCCAAACACAATTCGCGTAATAACGCTTGCCGTTCGCTTCGACCGGAAACGCAGTCGCAATTCCCGAAAACGGCGGCGCCATCCGAATACGAGAAGAATCGCCCGGCTCAGGTACGAGCAATCGCTTGGCGTGAAGACGAGCAAAAGCGTCGAGCACGTCCGCTTCGTCGATGTCGATCTTGCGTGCTACCTCCAAGGAATTCGGAACGCGTCCGGTCTCAGCGGTTATGCCATAGATTGCGAGTTTAACTTTCGTTTCGGGCGCGCCGCTCATCCGTCACAATAATGACTCGCACGGGCGCTCGCTAGTTACGTTTGAAGTACTGCACCGCTTTTTCGTGTTTCTTCGCCGCAGCTTTCGTCTTAAACGTGCCGAGATTTCTTCGCTTCCCCGTTTTCGGGTTTTTCTTTCGCGAGTATAATCTGTAACCGCCTGATTTCAGTTTCCTGATCATGTGGATCTCTCTTTCGCGACGGGCACGCCTTATTTCAGAAGCGTCTTGTTGGGCGAATAGTCCCTTAACTCCAATACGCGGTCCTCAATATTCCCGACAAGCCGGCCGTGCACTTTGGCCGTTTCCTTCTTGATGTCGGCCCATTCCTGGTCCGCCATGAATTTCGCCCAACGATCTGTCATGGTTTCTTTGTCAGGCCATTCAAGAAGGTAGACGAACTCCGTACGATCGCCCGTTCTTGTCTCCCATATGGCCACGATTTTGAAGTCATATTTCGCCATGATGCGCATGGCATGGTCTCGAAAGCGATCATGGAATGCCTTCTTATTCCCCTCAAATATCTCGTAAATACGTAGCTGATGAATCGGCGTTTGCTCTTCGGAGTTCGCCATGGCCGGTTGCGGATGGCTGACAAAGAAGAGCAATACGAGTAGCGGATGCTTCAGCCACGTGCCCTTCAAACAATCGTGCAACCATTTCATGCTGCGAGACGAAACGCGGTTCTCTAACTCTTCGCGCCGCGATCTGTCTATGCGCGCGTCAAATTTCAGCGCGCACGAACACGTCCTGAAGGTAATTCAACTGTGTTTCGGTAATATCGGAGCCGCGCTCAAGAATGTCTGCAATGGTGGTAAGCTTGGCGAACCACATGAGTGCGTACGGATCGGGCTCTTGAAGCTTTTCAGGCAGCGCATATTCCTCGCCGTTCCACACGAGTGTGCCCGAACGAATCTGCCGTGTGAACGGCTCAAGTGTGTCGGCTGCAGATCGCAAGAGGTGAAGCAACTCTTTCACGGCGCTTTAGGTCTAACTGGAATTAGACGGCATCTTGCAGCCTATTTCCCAGACACAACTCGAAAGGAAAGGGCGAGCAATGCACCGAGAATTGCCAGATCGACCGCGAGATGGGCGGGGAAATTCCAGTTTTGGCTGGCGTGACCGAAACAGCCGCAGGTGATGTCCAAGCCGCGGGCTTTTGCGGCAATGGTGGCGAAGAGGAAGACGGCCACGAGCCCGGTTAAGATCGACAATCCGCCGAGATAAAGACGCCGCAGGATCAAGGCAAGGCCGCAGAAAATTTCCAGCCAGGGCAAATAAAACGCGAGGCCGACACTGATTATCCAGGGCAGAATTTTGTAATTGTCGATGTCGATAGCGAATTGGACCGGATCGAGAACTTTGATTGCGCCGGCGTATATGAAAATTCCGCCGACGATAAGATCGACGATTCGCCAGACAAATTGCGGAATAGTTGAGAGTTGAGAGTTGAGAGCTGAGGGTTGGTTGATTTGGGAGATCATTAGTCGGCGATCACTCAACATTTTGACGGTTCAACGATTCTTCTTGAGCCATTCCTCCCAGCCACCCTCGAGGACGAACACGTTTGGCAATTGCGCTTCCTTGCGCAGGCGGCGGGCGACTTCGCGGCTGGCGTTGCAGCCCTCGCTGCCACAGTAAACGACAACCTTTTTCTCGGGCGACCATGAAGCCAGAAACTGGGCCAGCAATTCATTCCAGCGGTCCTCGTTCAATGGCAGAGCGCCGGGAACGTGATCGCGCGCAAATTCGTTGTCTAGGCGCGCATCGACCCAAATTGTATTTTCACCCCAGGCCCGCGCTTGCGTCACCGTAACCATTTCGGAAGCGGGAACGGGCGACCGCCATGAAACTTTGTCCCCAAAATAGATCGCCTGCACGAGGCCGGGAACAAACGCAAGCGCCGCGACAATGAGCGCCTGACGGACCAGCGAAGATTTCACCATCTATTGAGGAACGGCAGCACCCGTGATCCGCGCAGTGGCATAAAATCTTCTCTGCGAATCTTCCGGTTGAATCGTCAGCGTCGATGCAATTTGCCGGTTCGTCTCCTGCGGTTGGACATCGATCTTGAATTGGCCGTTACCGGTCTCTTCAACCTTCGTTTGAAAATCCGGACTCGATGACGTGACCTTTAGATGTTTCACTGGAAAATCCTTCGCCGCGCGCACGACGATCGTCTTTGGATTTGGCGCTTCACCTTGCCCCCAAAACACAAATGTTGGAGTGATCTCGAGCTGCTGTGGGATCACTGCCTTCAGGGTGAGCACGGTGGTGACATTCGCTGGATCGTCAGTTTCCACCGACACGGTTTTGATCTGGGTGCCGGTGCGTTCGCCAATGTTGAACGTGGCCGTGATCTCACCTTTCTCTCCGGGCGGCACTTCCTCCTTCTGAGTTTGCGCGATCGTGCAGCCGCATGAAGTGCGAACTGATTTAAAGCGCACGGGTTTGTCGCTGGCATTCTGGTATTTGAAATGGCCTATCGCCTGCTTGTCAGCCGCGGTGGGATGTAATTCGATCGAGGTCTGGTCCCATTTCAATCCCGCGCGCGCAGTGAGGCAAAGGACAACCGACAAGGTGAAAGCGAAGAGGTGTGTTTTCATTTTTTCGAATAGAAGCGCCTAATATAGTCAACCACGGCGTCACGCCAAGGGCGAGGTGAAGCGCCGGTCAACTCGCTGTATCTTGCGCTGGAAAGCACTGAATAAACCGGACGGCGGGCCACCCAGTTTTTCATGTCGTTTAATTCAAGCGCGCCAACCGTTTTAGCTTTAATCGGTATGCCGAACGTTCGACAGCAATCGAGCGCCCATTGCCCATACTCCTGCCAACTGCATTCGCCGGTATTGGCGAAATGCAGGATTCCGCTGTAATCGCTGGCAACGTTGTAGCCGGTGGCGGTGACCCCGGCAGGAATGTCGGTGATGACGCGAAAGCCGGGGTCACCGCCCCCGGCTACAACTACTCGAAGCATCTCGGCGATATCGAGGGTATATGTGGGCGTCGAAAACTTGTCCCCGATTGCATCGACCTGGTCATTTTCCTGCGCCCGTTTTATTAGCCCGTCGATAAAACTTGGCCGATCAGGACCGAAAACCCAGGAGACGCGCACGACCAGATGCCGATCCCGGACGGCGAGAACGTTCTGTTCGCCCGCTCGTTTCGATTCGCCGTACACGCTGATCGGATTCGCTTTATCTTCTTCGGTGTACGCTTCGCGTTTCTTACCGTCGAAAACGTAGTCCGTACTGAAGTGAATGAGCTTTGCATTCTTGTCCCGGCAGATCTCCGCCAGCACGCCGGGCGCTTCCGCGTTAATCCGGAAAGCTTCGTCGCGATGTGTTTCGCAATAATCGACGTTCGTCAAAGCGGCGCAATTAATAACAGTGTCGGCATCGAGCCTCCCGATTTTTTCGCGCAATTGCCCGGTGTTTCCGAGATCGAGAGCCTGGTGATCAAAACCGATCAGGTCGAATTTGTTTCGATATTCGCGCATGAGCGCGGCGCCAAGCCGCCCGCCCGCTCCGATGACAGCAATTTTCATTTACAAGACGGACATCGGGCCACGGAAGATCCTGTTCTTCTTAATATCGTCCGGTACGCTCAAGCAACGGCTGCCACCAGGATGGATTATCGATGTACCACTGAATCGTTTCGCCGAGCCCTTCCTGGAAATTGCGACGCGGTTTCCAATTCAATTCCCGTTGCGCGAACGAAGAATCAATTGCGTAACGGCGGTCGTGCCCGAGCCGGTCGGTCACAAATGAAATCAAGCTGTGCGGCTTGCCCAGTGTATCGAGAATGCCCTTGACTACGTCGAGGTTTACCATCTCGCTCTCGCCTCCGAAATTATAGGTCGATCCCGGCTTGCCTTCGAAGAGCGCGGCCACAATCGCGGCGCAATGGTCTGTCACATGAATCCAATCGCGCACGTTCATGCCGTCGCCATAGACCGGGAGCGGCTCGTCACGGAGCGCCTTGATAATCATGAGCGGAATTAGCTTTTCCGGGAATTGATACGGGCCGTAGTTGTTCGAGCAGCGCGTCACCAGCACGTCCTGGCCATATGTTTTGTAAGAGGCAAGCGCAAGCAGATCGGCGCCCGCTTTGCTTGCCGAGTAGGGCGAGCTGGGCGCGAGCGGCGATTGCTCAGTAAACTTCCCGTCGGCGCCGAGCGAGCCATGGACTTCGTCCGTCGAGACTTGGATGAAGCGCTGAACGCCGTGGCGCCGGGCGCAGTCGAGCAACACGCTGGCGCCGATGACATTGGTGTGGATGAAATTCAGCGGAGAATTAATGCTACGATCGACGTGCGATTCGGCGGCGAAATTGATGACCGCGTAAAATTGATGCTCTGTCATGAGCGCGTCCATTTGATCGGCGTTGGCGATATCGGCTTTGAAAAACTCGTAACGCTCGCCATGTTCTTCGACTACGCCGTCAAGATTGGCGAGATTACCCGCGTAAGTGAGCACGTCGACGTTGGTCACGTACGCGGGCTTGTAATGCTGCAAAA
>JBKOWV010000125.1:0-2339 GCA_046724585.1 Verrucomicrobiota bacterium | reverse complement strand
CCGTAAGAAAAACGAGAACCCCGCCCGAGTATTGTCTCCCGATGTCACAAGGGCGGGGTCTCGGGAACCCTCAGTCAAGTGCCGCATGAATTATTGTTATGAGGGCTCCGCTTGTGAAACGTGTCGGCGCGATAGAGGTTCTTCCGGGAACCCGCGCGAGGCGCACCACCTCTTTATTCGCTCCGCAGTAATAGTTTCGTTCGGACCAACGATGCGATTAACGGAGTAACCTTGAAGCAACTGCGATCGACGAGCGCCTGCAATCGAGCGTGGCGGGAGGATACGATAGCGAGCTCCGCCAGCGCAAGCAGGCCGTTGAGAAGGATCAGCGCGACGACGATCGCCAGTTCGATGTAAAGCATCGCAGGATGTAATAGTACGCGATCAGACCCGGCAGTGCCATTCGGCTGCGCCGCTTGGCGCGGCTGGAAGCGAATTCTTGGTGTTGAGCGCGGCGGCTGCGGCGAGCGGCTTGCGATAATGGGCCATGGGAATCTGTTGATCGGCTGATCCCGGGAGGAATTGGAGGAATTATTGCCCGCTCGATATCACTCGGCAACCGACGATGTTTCGCAATCCGCGCGCGCATTCTGTCGGGAACAATGTTTGCTCGTGATGAGTTATAAGCTCCGGCGCGAGTGACAGTCCTTCGACTCGGCAGCCGCTGTATGCGTCCTATCGATGTCCACACGGAGGCTGCATCAGTTCGCGTTTCGCGAACCGCAATCACTGCACCGCCATCGCTTGAAAGTTCGCGGAACGCGCTTTCCATTATCTGGACGCGAATTGGACTCCACCCGGCAACCGCCTTCGTCTTCCTCTCGATCGCGTTCGGATCGCTCACCGCCATTGCTACTCCGCCGCTGCGAGGACCGGACGAAGTTTCTCATTTTTTGCGCATCTACTCTTACGCGCGCGGGGAGCTTCTGCCCGCCGCCGAGGTCGATGGCCGCAAGGGAACTTTCGTTGAGCGGGAGGTGTATGAGCAGCTTTTTTTCTTCAGATCTGCGGGGGAATGGTTCGCCACAGCCAGAGAAAAGGACGTCCGCTACGGGCAGGTCATGGCCTTGTACCGAGACGTCGCTGGGAGGATTGATGACGACTCAGACCGAGCCGCTATTTTCGCGCCATTCGCTGGCACCGAAGGGTATACCCCGATCGCATACCTTCCATACATCGCCGCGGCGGCAATCGGAGGTCTGCTCAGGCTCGACGTTCCCGACTTGCTGCTTGTCATGCGCCTGTTCGGCCTCGCAGCTTTCACCGCCATGGCGGCCTACGCGATCAGGGTGAGTCCGGTCCTGAAATGGGCATTTGTGCTGATCGCGATGCTGCCTGTTTCCCTCTATAACCGCTCGGTTCTCAGCGCGGACGGTGCCGCCCTCAGCTCTGCGTTGGTGATCACCGCGCTTTGCCTCAGCGGCGCGCGGAAATCTTCCGCTGGGCCGATCTGGGAGCGTTCGCTTTGGATGACGCTCTGCGCTCTCAGCAAACAGCCGCAGATCGTATTCGTGCTGCTGGAATTGATGACCTTCCGCCTCAAAGAGCTGCCGCGTCGCTGGCGAAGTGTCCTAATCGTGTTACTGCCATGCCTCATTCTGTCGCCGCTATGGGTGGTCGCGGTATCAGCCGATATAGCGGCCTGGCGCCTCCAAGGGGACAGGTACCATCCGCCTGAAGAGTTCGATCCGCTGTGGAAGCTCTTCTACATGTGGGAACATCCATCTCATTTCCCGCTGGCGGTATGGACGACTTTCAGCAACTGGGGGGACCGGCTGTGGCCGGAGCTCATTGGGATCTTGGGCTGGCAGGATATTTGGCTTCCACTGTGGACATATATCGTGCTTACGCTCCTTCTCATGCTTGTGCCTGCCCAGAAGCTTCAGCTGGATGGCGCGACGCGTGCACGCGTAATGGTGATTACCGGCCTCGCTGTGTTGGGCTACGTTGTGGCTGTCTATTTGATCTTTTTTCTCAGCTATACGCCCCTCGATGTGGATCACGTTCGCGGGGTTCAGGGACGTTATTTCGTTATCGCCCTCCCTGTCGCTGCGGTATTCATCGCCACAACAATCAACCGTGAACTGCCAAAAGGCATGCCCGCGGCGCTTGCGATTGCCGGCTCAATCATCGCAGGAATTGCGACTGTCGCAGCGCTGCTCCAGGCACACTGGTAATCGCCTGCCATCCTGGAAGGTTCCGGGGATCAATCTACTGCCTGACTTTTCTACCGAGACCGCTCGCCGCATTGGGACGCAGATCGCGGCGATCAGGCGAGTCGGCGACGTCGTGATTGCGTCAGTTCATTGGGGCGGCAACTGGGGCTATGCCATTCCGCC
>JBKOWV010000143.1:0-4283 GCA_046724585.1 Verrucomicrobiota bacterium | reverse complement strand
TTTGTTTGGTAAGCCGATGGACCTCGAGTTTTCGCGGCCGGAAGTCTTCGCCGTGGTCGCTTCGGTTTACATCCTGTTTCAAATCAGCGGCGACGGCGAAACCAACTGGATCGAAGGCGTCCAGCTTCTCTCCGTTTACGTTATCCTCGGCATTTTGTTTTTTTATCTGCCGGAAGCTGTCGCGCACTAGTTTCCGGAACCAACTCTCCAGAACGTGCTGTTCTTCGATGTGCTGCCATTCGGCAGGCTTTGGTATGACCAGCCGGGTGCAATCAGCAACGCAATCGTCGGATACGCAAGGTTTCGCAGTCGTCCACATCGCGTTGTGATTCCCGTTTTATGATGAAGCATCGAGACGCACGAGCACGCGGGCGATTTCAAAGAGCCGTGAGCTTTTACGCGCGTGAAACACAAAGCCGCCACGCGGTGAAGCGTGACGGCTCCTTGCAAAAGTAAGTCCGAGGACTTTACTGATTATTCAAAACCGTTTGCGGTGCGGGCTTGCTCTCTTCAAGCTGCGCGCTCACCTTCTGGATTTGCGCTGCCTGCTCTTTCACAGTCGCATTGAGCGCTGCAAGTTCCTTCTTCAACTCCGAAATCGTGGCTCCCTGCTCCTGCACTGTCTTGTGCTCTTTGAGAAACTCGTTCAGCAACATCGCGTTCACCGCATCATAACGAACGCCGTAGATCTTTCCCTTCTCGTCGCGACCAACCAAATCGGGACTGACTTTTTCTACTTCCTCTGCAATCAACCCAAACTGCCGGGTGCCCTTGGGATCAATCTCCTGCTTGTGGCGGAAGGTAACCGGCTTGAGAGTGAGAATTGCTTCACTCGCTTTGTCCATCGGCTTAATCTCATCGCTGAATCGCGTTGAAGCGGTCATCGTGCCTAGCTTTCCATTTGAATCCACAAAGACCGCAGCACCTCCAACGACTATTTGTCCACTGATTCCCCCGATATAGGTTGCGGTGATACCCGTGTTACCGATCCGAATGGTGTTACTCTCGCCTTTCACCCCGATGACATTGTAGCCGATATCGATATTATTATCGCCCGTGGTGAGAAATTCACCGGCTGAATCGCCCAATGCAACATTATAGTTTCCGGTTGCGTTTAAGAGGGCCCTTGCCCCGATGGCCGTGTTGGCGAAGCCGGTTGTGTTGCTACCCAGCGCGGCCATACCAGTAGCGGTGTTGCCGGTGCCGGTTGTGTTCTTATAGAGCGCACCTACACCGATGGCCGTGTTGGCGTTGCCGGTCGTGTTGCTAAAGAGCGCCAGAGTGCCCTCAGCGGTGTTGCCATTGGCATTGCCTCCGTCCGGTGGCGGGGTGTCCGCCTCGGAAGAAACGAACGAAAATAAGCCAATCATCATTACAATGGATGTTTTGTTTAAGACCGTGCGGCGATATCTACTAGGCGTCGTCCCGTCCAAAATACCGTGCACAGCCGTCGTTTTTCGAGTCTTGTATGTACGAGGCCTGTCCGCGATGGCGCCGCTCCCGGGGGGGTTCATTTCTCGCCTCGTTCTACGGGAACCGCGGGACGAAGTTCTCGAAAATCGTAAGGTATTCCGACGGGTTGTCAGATATTCCGACGACTTTCCGCCTTTGGAAATTTCCGCGAAACACAAATGGCACACAACCTGGCCATTCAAGAGGCGAAGGAAGCGTGCTGGCCTACCTAGACAAAGAAACAGGCACATGCGGCCGAAGGGCACGCCGCTCCGCTCTCAAGTTTTGGAGGGACAAGATCAGAAACATGAACCACCACCGAGAGTATGTGAACAAGGCGTGTGTGTTCAATAGATGCGACGCGGCATCTAATCTCCGATGCGCTGCGATTCGGTCGCCTGGGGTCCGGCGAGCCAAACTCAATCAGTAACCCAAGATCACTGCGCAAAGAAAATGCAAAGGCCTTGACGCGACAATCATCGAAATCATCCGTCAATTTCAGCTGTTTTCGGGAACTTCGTTCCGCCGCTTCCGTAGAACGAGGTGTGAAATGGCAAGCCGCCGTTTCCGTATAACGAGGTGTGAAATGGAAAGCACCAGCCGAACATGTAAGGAAAGGCAACGGAACTGCGACCAAAAAAAAAGGAAGCCGCCGATGAAAGCGAAAAGCTCACGTTTTGACAGTTTGGTCGCTCGTTACTATCCCGCTGTTTACAACTTCGCTTCTCGATTGACCGATGATCCTCGCGAGGCGATTGCGCTTACGCGAGACGCGTTTCGCAGTGCGCAAAAACAACTGTGTAGTCTGCGCGATCAAACGGCAGTCGCGACGACCTCAATGTCAGCAGTCATGCGAGCAGGCCGAGTCGGCATCACATGAAATCCGCTTTACTCGCTGCAATTTTTGGGATCACCGGAGGGGTCGCGATGCTGCTCGCTGAAGACAAGGGCGCAGCCATTAAATTTCGTCAGGCCAGGACTGAGGAAGGTTTGCCGCCTCAAATAGAGATGAAGCCTGATGTAATTTCCGAACCTGTGACGCGATATTCAAGCATCTGGCGTTACGCCGCCGGTGCGCAGTTTACCCAGGCGGAGGCGAAGCCTAAAAAACAAGCAACGCACCGCCGTCGGGACGTCGCCCGATCGCGTCCAAACTTCTTGCAGAGATTGGTTGCCAGTTTCATTAAACTGCAAAAACACCACGCCGCGAAAACGCCTCGTAAACGATTTCTACAATCTCGCAGCGCGGCTGAGTAAAAAAACGGCTCTCCGCACACCGGCGAAAGAAACCTTGCAAAAAATGTCTTTTTGCTGACGCACATCGCGGCGACGGAAAGCGTTTCGTTGTTCCCGAATGATCTGGCCATACGCGGGACCCTCGCGAAGTTGGACTTTGAAAAGAAGAAAAAGCAGCTCGGGCTCACGGACGCAGAGGTCGTCAGACTAATCGGTGTTGACAAAAAAAAATTTGCAGAATGGAAAACTAGGATTTTGACCGATCATTCCCCTTTAAAACGTGAGCTGAATTTGTGATCATTTACGAGGTCCGACCCCGCAAAGAACATCGCGGCGTCGATCTAATCTCCGATGCGCTGCCGTTGATCAGCTGTAGTGTGCCGGGCCGGAGGCAACCAGCAACGCGGTCGGTGTCGAAGCTTTTTAGCTGCTTACACGACGCCGGGATTTGAGCCTTCGACGAAGCTAGCGCCACAGTCGAGACCCAACACGAGATTCGTGCGGTCGGCGGACCCTGGCGGTCGAGCTATCTACAATGGTGAAGGTGGGACAGCTTGCTCTCAGCGCTCTTAATTTCTTCCAAGACCTGCTCGTCAGACAAAGTGTCATCTAAACTGCTGAGCAATGCCGCAATTTGCCGACGCACCTCCGGATTGTTCGAGCGCGCTATTAGGACTGCGCGAGCTGCATCTACTATGAGCATCCGCAAGTGCTGCTTTTTCATACGCACGGCGGGACGGCCGCATCATCTGTGGATTGCCGTAATGCCTCGCCTCAAACTGGGAACGCACGCGAGAGGGGGAAAATTCGCGCTCCTTTAGCTAGGATCGCATGTGAGGGGAAATTCGCACGCGCAGGCAGCGCAATCAAATCGCGGATTTCAGTTGGAGAAACGCGGTCAGCTTTTTCATCCGCACGCACAGCGAAACGCTTTCAATCGTCGCGGTGTGCGTCAACAATCCAGATCGTTCGCCCGTTGGAATCAATCGCTGAGACGCAGCCCAACTCCAACCACCTTTGCTGAGATTGTCAGCGACTTTTTCCCGGTACTTCACGCGCATGGCTTGGGGGTGTGTCGGTGCGAAGACTAGTTATTGCGTAACAACGTCGGACAACACAGACGCCCAAGTAGCCATAGAATTGAGCAAACGTCGAGAATCCTTACGCTTTTCCGGATTACGCATTGTTAACTCCTTCGCTTGTGGCTGTTATGCCCTGTCCATTCAGGGCTGCCGACGCGGAATCGTCGAAATACTTTACGCTTCCGCGCCAGAGGCAGCAAAGGTCGAGAGATCATATCGTGACGTAACTTGTTAATAGATAGATACCTAAAATATTTATTTAATAATCCTTTACATCTTGGCACAACGCCTGCTGAGGTATCTCGTAAGATGAAATTCCCTATAAAAGTAAACATAATTCCGACAAAAAAACTGGCGATCCTTCCGGCGGCGTTTTGCGCTGTGCTGCTTGCATTTAGCTACGATGCAACTGCCCTTACCATCGGTGATTCCCAGGAGTTGGGTTTCGTGGACCCCGGTCTACCAGCCGGTGATGCCAATAGAACGCTTTTTGTCAACACTATGATTGGTTTG
>JBKOWV010000019.1:0-10616 GCA_046724585.1 Verrucomicrobiota bacterium | reverse complement strand
CTAGGTCCCAGGCCGCTCGACATCCTCGCCCGGGTAGCAGCCCGCATCGGCGACCATGACCGCTCCATCTCCACCTTAGAGAAGCTGCTTTCGATCCCGTACGAGGCGCCCCTAGCCGCAAACCCGCCGCTCACTCCTGCGCTGCTCCGGCTGGACCCAATGTTTGAGCCGCTCCGCAACGATCCGCGCTTCCATAAACTGGTTGCCTCCTCCGCGCCAAAATAGGAATCGTTGTGGCCGTCAGGCGGGCCTAAACGCATTTGCGTCGAATGGGCTGCTCAGCTTCTGCCGAGTGGCTATGAAATATCCGGGGCTATGCGCGCCGGTGCTAGCGATTTCAACGCTGAAGTCCTCGAAAAAGATCGAGACGGAAGTTCAACGAATTTGCGGAGAATGTTGAGATTTTTTTGGGTATACTCTTCCCTTTCAAGTTACGATGAAGACGGCTGCCGTGAGAGGAACGCCACGATCGCGCTCGGGTTATTCCGATGAAATCCTTTCCTTTCTCAAAAACAACGAGCAGAAGGTCCTGTTGCTTCATGGAAAGTGGGGTACGGGAAAGACATACTTCTGGAAGGACTTCGCCGAGCACCATCGCTCGGCGATAAAAGAAGACTTTTACTCCTACGTATCGCTTTTCGGTGCTTCGTCGATCTCCAACGTCAAGAACGTTCTGATTTTCGGCGGCCAGGCACTTCGTTCTGCAAGCGGATTTCAAGACACTGTGGAGCGGGTGAAGACTTGGATTGCCCGAAAGGGAAAATACTTCCGCGCAATCAAGATTCCGTATGTCACGGACGTAGCCACGCTCTTGCCCAGTTTCGAGGAACTGCTGATCAAAAATTATCTTGTATGCTTTGATGATCTAGAACGACGAAACAAAGCATTGGATCTCGAACAATTCTTCGGACTCGTTTCGCTCCTGAAAGAGCAAAATGGCTGTAGGATCGTAATTATCTCCAATGAGACTGAGTTATCAAACCGTGATGCGCGAGCATTAAACAAGTACCGCGAAAAGATCGTAGATCGGCAGCTGACTTTTGAGCCGTTATTCGATGAAAACTTTAGCATTATCTTCCCCGACGCGAATCCATTGATCCGTGAGGTGTTTGAGGCTCTTGGGCTCAACAACATCCGTGTGTTTCAACAAGCAAAGTGGTGCGTCGAGTATTTCCGACCTCATCTGAAAGATTGTCATGCTGGTTTCATCGACAAATTCATTCAGCAATGCGTAAAATTAGCGTGCGCTCATTTTGCCCTGTCGACGCAGATAAAGCTCGAGCAACTGAAAGCCACGTCTTGGTTAGCCGTCGGCTTGTCTGACCGACACGGATTAAGTGATGCCGCGAAGGACATAGTTAGGAATCTGCAGTTTTTACCTACGGCTGCGGACGATTTCATCGTCGATTATTTGCGGAACGGCTACTGCGACATCGTCGCACTGCGCCCGATCGTTGAGCGCTTAAATTGGGAATATCAATGGCGCGAAGCGGATCAGGTCTTGACCGAGATTTGGGCTAGCGTGTGGCACAGCTATAAATGCAATTCTGACGAGATCGCTCGGGCTGCGGAAGAATACGTGACCAAATATCGCAACTATATCCCGTACAAGTATGCGACTGATTTGCTAGATTTTGCTAAAAAGATAGTTCCGTCATTTGATGCCGAATCGAAAAAGGAATCTGTTGCTAAAGCTTTGATTCAGACCGCTGACGTAGCGACGCTTCGTTTGATTCAGGCGTCGTGCAAGTCGAGGGAGATCGTGGAACAAGCAAGAGTTAGGCAAGGACAGCTGGAGCCGCCTAGATCGATCCAGCAACTGGTTTCGGCGCTTGGGGAGTCCGACGGATGGAATCCTGCGGACTTGGCGGAGCTCAACGAATATTCTGAGGAAAACTTGTTCGAGTGGCTGAGCGGGGCGCACCAGTCGCACCTCCTAGCCACAATTTCAGAAGTCATTGCGAGAGGTCAGCTCGAATCTGCCGACAATAAGGGTGGCAAAGATGTAGGGATTAAGTTCCGCAAAGTTTTTGAGCGCTTGGCGAAACGTAGTTTGCTCGATAAGGAGAGAACCGCTCATGTATTCGCACTGGTGCGCCGAAAGACGAAGCAGTACGGGCTAGAAGCATCAGTCGACATTTGTCCACCAGAAGAGCCGCGCGAAAGCCACACATAGCAAGTGTATCCGCCGCGGCCGCTTCGTCTTGAATGTGAACAAATTGGGAAAATTGGGGGTCGCGTCTAAACACTTAAACGTTTGACATTTTCTGCTGCGAACTTGCGAAGACTAAATCTATTTGGGCGTAACGTGAAAGGCGGCGTCGAGGAAAGTTAGCCGCCTTCGCACGAGGCTACGGCGAGCTAAGGAAGACGAAGTTAGGAGGAAGAAGTAGGAAACCTGCGCTCATCTTTTTGATCAACAAACTCGCCGCAGTGAGTCCGTCCTGTGGCGGACGCGGCCGCACCGGCCGCTATTTGAGAAGCATGGACGAACCGGTTCCGGCAAGAAGGCGCCAAATCCACCCCACGGAAGACCCATGCCCGGGATCCAGATCAAGCCGGAAGGTGATGAGATGACCCTGAGTCATCTGTGAATTACTTTTTAGAATGCGGGGATTATTCTCCGAGCTCAAACGCCGAAAAGTTTATCGCGTAGCGATCGCCTACGTGGTGGCGGCCTGGGTCGTCGCACAAGTCGTTACGCAGATATTTCCGGTGTTCGAAGTTTCGCAGTGGGCATTGCGATCAATGATCGTTCTCTTGATCACTGGGTTCCCGATCGCTTTGATTCTGGCGTGGGCGTTCGACATCACGCCGGAAGGAATCAAACGGTCGGATGATATCGCTCCTGCGCAGCCAGAGACGCGTCGAAAGGAAGCGATTCCGGCAAAAAGCATCGCAGTTTTGCCATTCGAAAATTTGAGCGACGATCCGGAGAACGCCTATTTCGCCGACGGCGTGCACGACGATATTTTGTCGAGCCTCGCGAAGATATCCGACTTGAAAGTGATCAGTCGCACGTCAGTGCGGCAATATAAAGAAGGGGCGCGAAATTTGCGCGAGATCGGCCAGGCGCTCGGGGTCGCGCATATTTTGGAAGGCACGGTGCGACGCGTCGGAAATCGCGTGCGGGTGAACGCGCAGCTGATCAACGCGCAAACCGATGCGCACATTTGGGCTGATACTTTCGATCGCGAGCTGACGAACCTTTTCGCTTTGCAAAGCGAGCTGGCCGAGCGAATCACCGAAGCGCTTCGCGCAAATCTTTCCGCGCGCGAAAGAGCGAGCATGCAAATTCATCCGACGAGCGACCTTGCCGCCTACGAACTTTTTCTGCGAGCCCGCGACTTGTTTCGTTGGAGCGGGGTAGGCGATCCATTGGAAAATGGTGTAAAGGCGCTCCGGCTGATCGATCAAGCGGTCGCGCGTGATCCGCAGTTTGCGCTGGCTTACTGTTTGGGTTCGCGAGTGAACGCCGAGCTCTACTGGTTTGGTCACGACCGGAGTCGCGCGCGTCTGAACAATGCAAAAGCGGCGGCGGATGTGGCGTTGCGTTTGCAGCCTGATCTGGGCGATGCGCATCTGGCGCTGGCGTTTTTCCACTATTATGGCGACCGCAATTACAAACGGGCGCGGACCGAGATTGAGATCGCGCAGCAGGCGACTCCGAACGATGCCGAAATTTGGGATGCCGCTGGTGCCGTCGGCCGGCGCGAAGGACGGTGGGACGAGGCAATCGCTAATTTCGAAAAGGCCCGCTATCTCGATCCGAGAAATTTCTCTGTGATTTCAAACTTAGCGGAAACGCTTATCGCGATGCGCCGATATGCAGAAGCGCAACACGCGATCGACAATGCACTGCTGGTTAATCCCAACGCGCATTTGTTTTCAATCCAGCGCGCTTCAATCGATCTGAAAAAAGACGGCGACACCGCTCCGCTGCGCGCGGCATTGGACGCAATTCCGCGCGATTTTGATCCGGGCGGCGCAGTGACGACTGTCGGGATCCGGCTCAATTTAATGGAACGCGATTTCGCGAAGGCTGCGCGAATGTTGGTCGGCTCAGCGCATGACAGATTTTGGGACAGCGGCTTCGGCGGAACGGCCAGCATGATCGACGGCTATGCGTTTCCAAATAGTTGGTACAAAGGCTTGGTCGCGCGCGCACAAGGCAATATCGATGCGGCGGAACATGCGTTCGAAGAAGCTGGACGAGTGGTGGAGGTCGATCTCGCGCGATGGCCGGACGACGCGAAAACGATCATGATGCTCGCTTTCGTTCATGTGGCTCTCGGCCGACAAGAAGATGCGCTGCGCCAGGGGCATCGCGCGGTCGAACTTCTGCCAATTTCGAAGGACGCATACGATGGGCCGATCCTGGCGACCAATCTTGCAGCAATTTACGCGCAGGTGGGCGAACGCGATTTGGCGCTGGAGCAACTCGCTACACTGGTTGAAGTGCCGAATGGACCGACACCGGGAACTTTGCGAGCTGAGCCGGAGTGGGATTCACTGCGCGGCGACCCGCGCTTCGAGAAAATGGTCGCGTCGCTCGCGCCGAAATAGAAGGGGCAAGTTTCCATCGCTAGCAGCCGTGCTCGTCTGCGGCTCCGCAACCCAACCTCGCGCTACCCATTTCGCTGAATAACATCCAACGCAAAGTCAGATTCTTTGCGAGCAGTGATAAAGATAAACGCCATGATATGTTTCTTGTCACCGGGGTTATCGAATCGAAAAGCGTTCGCATACCGTGACATTTGACTTTGACTGATGCGAAATTCCGTGCAGCAATCTCAATCGCGTGAGAACCAAAAGGCCGCCGACACCACTCGTTGGATAGCCAACGCGACAGTCGCGTTGCTGCCCGTGCTCGCCTGTTTCCTTGGTGGCGCCACTCAAAAATGGGAAGAGGGAGTTGTCATCACGCTTCTCGCGCTCTGCATGCTAGTGCGACCGCCTCGGTTTTCGCTCGGCTTGCTCACGAACCTTGTTCTTC
This sequence comes from Verrucomicrobiota bacterium, assembly GCA_046724585.1. Classification (GTDB taxonomy): domain Bacteria; phylum Verrucomicrobiota; class Verrucomicrobiia; order Chthoniobacterales; family UBA10450; genus Udaeobacter. Next base: position 5,620 of record JBKOWV010000019.1, on the reverse strand, counting down.
TCACTCTCTTTCTCTTGGCGGCAGTCGCATTTCTCCCGGGCCGTTGGTTTTTCCAACCGGAGTGGCGTGCGGCACTTGTAAATGACTTCGGAATTCAGCTTCCATCGACGCTCACTCCGCAACCTTGGATCACGCTGAGCTATCTCGTTAGCTTCGTTGCTGGACTGAGCTGGCTCTATATCGTTTCCACGCAAGATCTTGAGCTTCGCGAGGTGCGCCTTCAACTGCGCTTGTTTACCAGTGGAATTGCCCTCTTAGCCGCAATCTGCATCGCCCTTTACTTGGCACGTACGACGCTCCCATTCTGGCACAACGAGGAAAATTTCGGTCCATTTCCAAATCGGAATGAAACGGGAGATCTTTTCGGGCTCACCGCGATCGTGATTCTTGCCTGCGCTCAGGACGATCTTCGCAAGCGAAGAAAACGGTGGATCGTCTGGATCCTCGCGCTGGTCCTGATCGGGGTAGCGATCATTTTGAATTTTTCGCGCTCTGGAATCGCGATCCTCGTCGCGGGCAGCGCATTCTGGCTTGGGGCGTTGGCGTTCCGACAACGCTCTCCCTTGCGACTAGCGCTTGGAATCTCTCTTCTTCTTCTTTTGCTCCTACTCACGGCGCTGTTGCTTTTCGGCGGGCAAACATTCGAGAGATTTCATCTTCACGATTTCGGCAGTGCCAGTATCTCAATGGATTTCCGGTGGCAAATTTTTCATGACACGTTTCGACTCATTCGTAATTCTCCCTGGTGCGGGATCGGTTTTGGAAATTTCGAACCGATTTTTGCAATTTTTCGTGATGCTTCTTTCAGTGGTCCGCGAGCGATGGATGCGGAAAGTGACTGGCTTTGGCTTTGGACGGAACTCGGTTGGCCCGCGGTTGTGCTTACGATTGTCGGTATCACCCTGCTTGTTAGTCGAGTTTTCCCGCTGCGAGCGGGAACCAACCAAGGTTATCGTCTGGCCGCACTTATCGCCGCACTTCTGTTCGCGATCCATGGGATTACCGAAGGTTCAGGACACCGAGTGGGTACGGCGTTTGCGGCACTATTTTTGCTTGGACTCTCAAGGCATCGCCCGCTCTCCTTGAAAACGAGCCAGTGGACGTCGTTCTTATTTCGCTTTGTCGGGCTGGTATTGCTCGCGGCGGGCCTGTCATTGGTTGTGGCGGCGCGCAGCGAGAAACTCCTTCCCGGCTCAGTCGGTGTTTTCAGCGCGAAAAAATTATCGACGCTAGCTAACACCGAACTCAATTTTAGTGAAACCGCCGCACTGACGACTCGCGCGCTTCGATGGGCGCCGCTTAATTGGCAACTTTACCTTACGCGTGCTATTGCGGAGGTCGAACTCAAACAGACGACAAACGCGGTCGATGACTTCCGCCGGGCCCGCTTTCTGGAGCCAATCGCTTATGAAGTTCCGCTGGCCGAAGGAAACGCCTGGCTGCCGTACCGTCCGATGTTGGCCGTGACAGCGTGGCGTGAGGCTCTACGCAGAGCCGGACCTCTACGACCGGCAGTTTACACAAGCATGCTAAGCGACGCTTCGCTCACGAGTCCAGAAGTCAGCTCTATTCTGGAGGCGATTGGACTTAGCGAACACGATTTAGCGCTGCCGTATCTCAACCGGGTGTCAGACGCTTCTTTCAATCGCGCTCTCGCGCAATTGCTGAGAAATCAACCGAACTTACAATCGTTCAGTGAAACGGAAAAACTCGCGCTCTTCGCGTTTTGGTCCGAACGCGGCGACTCCGAGGAGATTTCTCGGGCTGTTGAACAGCATCCCGACTGGCTTCGTTATGCCTGGCTTGGCATGGCGAAATATAAGGCCGGCAGGAATGATTTTCGCGCCGCCTACGAGTTGACCCAGCGATATGGCGAACCGGTCGCGCTTCCGCGAGTCGTCACTAATTTCTCTCTTCAAGATCTTGAGAAACGCTTCGCCGCTTCGCCCAATAACTACGGCATTGGTTATGAACTTTATCGCGCGCAGCTGCAGAGTGGTCGGGTCGATGATGCCCTTCTCACCGCACGTCATTTTAGCGAACGACCGAACTCGCCGGCCTATTTTCATTTCTTGGAAGCACAATGTTGGGCCAAGAAACAAAATTGGGAACGTGCTTGGAATGCTTGGCAGACCTCTCGGGCCGCGCAGGCACCAGCAACGAAGTAGGATTTACGCGAGAAATTCCTGCCCGTCATTGAATTCGCATCATTCGACCAAACCTCTTTTCTCCTCGTGTTGAAATTTCGGCTTCAGGTTGGCGCGAAAATACAGTTACAAAATCTCCGATTGCTGGAAAATGTCGCGTCTAAACTCCGAAAATGTTCGCCCACCACTCGCCACGGCGACCAGGCTTTGGGCAGGCTCAGCATGGCATTTGACTCTTCTGTCACGACTCGCGAAAACTAATTCTATTTGAGCGTAGCGCGAAATGCGGCGGCCAGGAAAGTTAGAAGTTAGAAGAAAGAAGTAGGAAACCTTTGCGAATCCATTTTTCACGGGACGTGGGTCGATCTTGAGCTCGAAGATTCCTGAGACGCTCGATTGCCGGCTGTTCTCGTGCACGTCAGAGCGAAAGAATTTTCCTTCTTTCTCGCTACGGAAGGTTTACCGAGCGATTCTTACGAGGGCAGCCTCGAAGTTTCCGCCGAAGATCGTACTTCCGTTCGGCATTGTCGCGCCCGCAGCCGGATCTGCAGTGGTGCCCGCGGGTAGAATCAGGACTCCCCCAACGACCGCAAGCGTACCCCGGGCTGCCGACAGTCTCGCCGAGGCATCAAGCAACGAATACGGCGGCGGATTGGTGGTAGTCGCAGAAAGCGCGACGGTGCCAGCAATCACGCCGACACCCGAGCCTTCCTCGAAACCTGTTCCTCCCCAGGTGAACGCGTCGAGCAATTTCTTGCCAGTCGGGACCAGGTGGAGAACGAACGCGTCTTGGTTCCCCGCACCGAAACTGGTAGTCGTCCCGGCGACGTAGACCGTCCCGTCGTCCGGCGCGACCGCTACTCCAGTGGCTGTCTCGCTGCTCCTGCCGTCAAATTGCTTATCGAACAATAGGTCGCCGTCCGCGCTGAGTTTGAGGATCAGGGCCGCGATATCAGCCCTGTTCGCTTTGACGGTCTGGATGGCGCCCGCAAGATAGACCGATCCGTCGGACGCAACCGTCATCCCGCCGCGCGGATCTACGACTTCGCCGGACGCATAGGTTCGCTGCCAGACCAGGTTGCCGCCGGACGTTATTTTCAACACGATAACATCGAAGTTGCCCAGGTCGTTTCGCGGCGTCGTTCCTGCAGCGTGCACGCTGCCGTCGGGTCCAACGGCAACTGCATTACCTGCCGCTCCGTCCGAGATTCTCTGCCAGACGAGATTGCCTAACGAATCAAACTTCACGACGAACAAGCCGGACGAACTCGGTCCGAAACTCGTCGCGGTGCCGGCGATGTAGGCGGACCCGTCGGGGGCCGCCGCCACGGCTAGACTTTCGTCCGAATCTGGGCCGCCCCACGTTCTTTCCCAAAGCAGCGTCCCGTTCACATCGAATTTCAGGAGCACCGCATCGTTTCCGTTATTGACACTCACACCGGTCACATACACCGAATCACCGGCGCCGAGCGCGACCCCGGTTCGCCCAAGTCCCCTGACGGTGGTGCCGTTCCAGATTCTCTGCCAGACGAGCGATCCATTCGGCGCGAATTTCACGAGAAAGATTCTGGGACTGGGAGTACCAAATTGATCCGTCGTGAAGCTGTCGGTGATGCCCACGACGTACGAATTGCCGTCGGCCGCGGTTGCGACTCCCTCGGATACGTCGCTCCCGGTACCGCCCCAGGTCGTCTCCGACAGCAGTGTCTGGGCCGGTGCCGTTGCGGCCGTGAATGTAACCCACAGTAATCCGACGCATGCCAACAGGAAAAGCGGCGTCCCGGAGCGGCGGCCCGCTGCTGAAGATGTAACGCATTTCGTCTTATTGATAGGAATTTGCTTTTTCATGGTGAACTCGATAATCCTTTCTTAACGTTGTTGATTCGGAAATCCCATAAGCTCGCTGTGCAGACGCAAAGTCATTTGTTAGGCTAATGTCCCGAAGGATCTTTTTGTGCGGACGTGAGCAGGCGGATCCAGCCTTCGACCTCGGGCGAAAGCCTTCCGGTTCCTAACAAGGCAACCGTGGGCTGAATCCATCCATCGTGGGTCATGGGAAGAGGTTTTACTCCCTGTCCGCCGGTGCCATCTGTCGCGCCTGCGCCATTGCTTCCGTTCGCGAGCAGGATCGTGCCGACGGCGGCAGCATCCGCGCCATTGCCGTCTCCGTTTGGATCGGGATCAATGATCGTGAGCACATTTGCATGCTGATTTGTGACGTATGCATAATATCCGCCGCCTCTCTTCGCGCCCCAATTCACTCCATGCGTTCCCGCAGGAGTGGGAACGAAGGCAACCACCCTATCTGTGTTGGTGTCGATAATCGCCACGTGGTCGGCCGAGTTTGTCGGCGGGCGCGCGACATTCGTGAGCGAGAAGACCGCACTGGCCGACCATTTTTCGTCGGGGCTCACCGGCGTCTGGATCGGCCCCTGAAGCGTGTGAAAGATGTTGAGACCGGTTTGCCCGTCGGGAGCGAGCGTGACCGGGATGTTCTTCGTTATCGTCCGTGTGTCCACGTTAATGACGGTGACCATTCCACTTACCAGATTAGCAACGTAAGCTTTGTGGACGTGATTGATGTGGCACTCTCCAACCGCGATCGGCATCAAGAGAGGCGCAGTCAACGGGTCGTTAGGATTTTGACGGAACTCCCTCAGAACCGCGCCGCTCGCTGTGTCGATGATGCTGATCGACCCAGCCGGACCGATCCCCTTGAAAACATTCGGAACAATCGTGCGATCGCCAGTGCCACAAGTGAGCCAGTGGCCGTGGGGATGATTTCTCCCCGTGCCCGTAGGATCGCTGTCGACGATTTGCAGACCTGCAGCGCCGTCTCGAACCTTGACCATATTGTTCTCCGCGCTCAGCGGCACGGTTAACACTCCTCTCTGCGCTCCTGCGGTCGGGATAGTGATAATATGCGTCGGCGCCTCGCCGACGGTGATGCTGTTGAGGATGGCTCCGCTCGGCCGGTCAATCTTGTTGATCCACTTGCCGAACCAGTTGCCGTTGTAGACGACATCGAGAGGGAAGTTGGCCCACATGTTGTGCGGGTTATTCCACATCCCACCCGATTGCACGCCGTTGACTTCGCGCTCGACGGTGAAAGTTGCTGCGTCGAGCACGGTGATCGTTCCGGGCTTGAGGACGCCGCTTCTGTCCCTTTGGTTAGCTACCCGCTCAAACTGGGTGTCGACCCAGACCTCGCCCACGCCGGGTACGGTCGGTCTTACTTGCGCTGTTGAATTTAGAATATCCCACTTTGCACGCTTGTCCGCGTCGGTTGGAGCGATTGTTGTGATAACCGAAAGCACGGTGGTCGCAGGCAGTGAATTGACTCCAAGATGACCGATGAACGGAAGCATGCTTGCCGTCACGTCAGGGATATTGCCGGCGGCATTCTTCACTCCCACCACGGCAGTCATATAAGGATGAATTTTGCAGTGGAACAGGTAAACGCCGGGGACATC
>JBKOWV010000058.1:0-2680 GCA_046724585.1 Verrucomicrobiota bacterium | reverse complement strand
CATCCCGCCAGCTTCATCGAAGATCGCGAGTGAAGCGCGCAGCGGCGCCATCGAAAAGATCGGCGGATTACTGATCTGCCAGCCATCGGCCGACGGAACGGGAATGAATTCCGGCTCCAGATGCAAACGAAACCGCGTGTTGGGATCGTTCCCAAACCAACCCGCGAAGCGCGGGAGTTTTGTGTTGGTCGCGTGTCGCTCGTGTACGAATGCGCCCGCGACCGCGCCGGGACCGGCGTTGAGATATTTATATGAACACCAAACGGCGAAATCGACGTTCCAATCATGCAACGAAAGCGGCACATTGCCGATTGCATGCGCAAGATCGAAACCGGCGATGATCCCGTGCTTTCGCGCGGCGGATGTAATTGTCGGAATGTCGAACAATTGGCCGGTGAAAAAATTCACTGCGCCCATCATTACAACCGCGAGTTGGTCGTGATGCTTCTCGATCAGATCGACAATTTCTTCGGTTCGAATCTTGAAATCACCCTTACGTGGCCGCGCGATAATGAGCGCATCCTTCGGATCGAGTCCATGATGAACGATCTGCGTTTTAATTGCATATGTGTCGGAAGGAAAGGCCGGATCTTCCATCAAGATTTTAAAGCGCGATTTGGCCGGCCGATAAAATGTGGCCATCATCAGGTGAATGTTCACCGTCAGGCTGTTCATGCAGATCACTTCGTTGGGTTGTGCGCCGACGAGTCGCGCCGTCGGCTCGCGCAGGGTTTCGTGGTACGAATACCATGGCGTCCCGGTGGCATGATGAGCATCGACTCCGAGCTTCGCCCAATTGTCCAGTTCCTCTTCGACAATTGCGCGCGCAGCTTTTGGCATCAGGCCGAGTGAATTCCCAGCGAAATAGATGACTGGCTTGCCGTCTTTGCCCAGCGGCAGATGAAATTTTTCGCGGAATTGACGCACTGGATCCTCGGCATCGAGCTGACGCGCGAATTCTTTGTCAGCGGAAAAGCTCGCGGTCATAGCCGAGACCGCGAGACTTCGCGATCTGCATCACGATATCGGTAATAGCGATCGAGATAACGGTTATATCGTTGCCGGAGGAAAAGCAGATAACCTATGATGACAACTTGAAACGCGGCAATGAACCAAACAACGCTCGCCGAGTGAATGCGTGACGAATAGGTGGGATAGCGTACGATCGCAACGATCAGCGCGATGACGAACCAGCCAAAAAGGAAAGTCCAAGCCCATTGTGATTTTCGAAAGTACAAAATTAAAAAAGGAACTAGCACCGCCCCATCTTTAACCAACTCCATTACGTTGATTCCATTTGCTCGAATTTTGCTGTAAGCACTGGCTGCAATCGCAAGAGGCAGGAAAATTGCAATCGGAGTAAGCGGATTTCTATCATCGTCCAAAAATCTTTGGCGCATTGATACGGAAATGTTATCGCGCAGCCGTTGCAAATGTTCGACCAAACTCATGATGGCGGAATTGCGTCCTGATTGTTAATTCTTCGTTCTCATTTTGCCAGCGGCATTTGCATGAACTCGATGGTTGTGCCGTCGGGATCGCGCACGTAAACGACGCGCTTTCCAGCATTCGGGCCGCTTTTGAGTGTTTGTGGTTTGCCTGCTGCTTTCCAACCGGATGCGGCGATCGTGTTCAGCACCGCATCAAGATCATCGACAAGCAGGGCGACGTGCACCGATCCGACATCGCAAGGCCGAAGATCGACAAGTTTTCGGTCGGACGGGGCGAGGTACTCGAGCAATTCGATCTTGTGCCCGTAACCTTTTAGGACGGCAATCGAAATTTCGGCGCCGGGCACGCCGGTTATTTCGCTGGCGAGGTCGCCAGTCTGGTGCGGACGATGAGAAAGCTCGAACCCGAGAACATCGCGCCAGAAAGCGAGCGACCGTTCGAGATTGGAGACCGTCATACCAGTGTGATCGGTCGCGATGATGTGAAACGGTGCGATACTCATGTTCGTTCAAAGCAATGAGTTTCGCCACAGATGAACACCGATCAAACACAGATCGGAAGGCTTCTGTCTTTATCCGTGAAAATCCGTGTCAATCCGTGGCTCTTCTTGCTGCTGCAATTACTTTAAGCTCGATCGCGATCGGAGTTGGCAGCGCGCCGACCTCAATTGTCGTGCGCGTCGGATTGGGTTTAGCCGGTCCGGCAAAATATTCCGCGTAGAGACGGTTGTAGATGGGAAAGTCCTTTTTTATGTTCGTGAGGAAAACAGTCACGTCGATGATGTCCTGCCAGGTCGCGCGGGCGTCTTCCAGCACGAGCCGAACGTTTTCAAAAACGGCCCGGCATTGCGTTTCGATGTCGTAACTCACGATGTTGCCGTCGGAATCGAGTGTCACGCCGGGAATCTCCTTGCTGCCGCGCACACGCGGTCCGATGCCGGAAAGAAACAGGAATTCGCCCACGCGCTTGGCGTGTGGGAACGCACCTACCGGTTCAGGCGCGCGAGAACTTTCAAATGATTCGCTCATTGCAGAATCTTTCCTAGCCACAGATTAACACGGATGAAACACAGATCGGATGCAAAATGTTTAGGATTCAGAGATTCAGATTCAGAAATCCGTGCAAATCTGTGTTCATCCGTGGCTCCTAATTTTTTTTCCAAGTACTTTTCAGGCGATCATTCTTCGCGCAAGGCGACCATCGGGTCGACGCGCGCGGCGCGGCGAGC
>JBKOWV010000109.1:0-7560 GCA_046724585.1 Verrucomicrobiota bacterium | reverse complement strand
GTGCGGACGTTGCCCTTTCTTGCCCTGGCGAAGCAACAGACGGCGGCAATGGCCGACAAATCGCGACACAAGGCGAAAGCAAGATCAGCGACGTTTGACTGAACGAAATACGCGATCCGGCAACTTTGTGCAAGCAGCGGCAAAGGCCGCTAACGCTTCTTGTTCCGCCTGTCAACCGGAGGGTTGTAGGTTCGAGTCCTACCTGAGGAGCCACCCATAAGTCAAATAAAATCAGCCACTTACGGGCGCGACTTTTGAGCTGCTCGTAAGTGCTGATTGGTAACGTATTGCAGGCGGGAGGGCCGTACTGGACGATTTCCGCAACTAGAAGAACAACAACGTCGCGCTGGACCTCCCGGTGGCGTTCATCGATTTCGCAGTGCTTCCTGCGTCCTGAACTCGGCGAACGCCGAGTGTTTTCACCAAGTGATCAGCGGCGAACGCCCCAGCCAGGTATTGCTATGCACTTGCTCGACGACAAACTTCGCTACGTCTTCTCTCGATATTGTTCCGCCGTGGAAGCCGGAGAGATCTGTGAGCGAACGGACTATGTTGTGGCCGGGCTTATCGTTCAGGATCGATGGTCGAACGAGAATCCAGTCGAGGCCGCTGTCTCGGACAATCGCTTCCTGCCGGTTCTTGTCGGCGTATACGTTGCGCAGAAGAAGCGGGAGAATCAGGTTGTCGAAGAAGAACCCGCCGTGCCCAGTGCTGTCACCAGCGCCGATGCCTGTGATGCAGACCAGGCGTGCAACCTGCGCGATCTTCATTGCCCTCACGAGCGCGCGTGTTGCGGTCGAGAGCAGTGTCACCTGGCGGAACGGACTAGCAGGCGTGCCGAGTGCGCTGATGACGGCACTCCGCCCATTGAGAGCGTCGCGCAATGTCGTTTCGTCGCGGACGTCTCCTACGATGAGCGTCGCCCCCTTGAGTGCACTGGCCTTCTCGGGTGAGCGGACGAGGGCGGCGACATCGTAGCCTAGCGCCAGCGCCCGCCTGACGATCAGACGGCCTGTACCGCCTGTCGCTCCAACAACCAAAATCTTCGCTCGATCGGTGTGGCTACTATCGTTCATCGTTGCTCGTTCGAAAGAGGGAAGCCGCCATGGAGGCTGTCTCGTTGATTGGATCGCTGGTAATGATCAAAGCCTGCCTTCTTTGAGCAGTTCGCGCGTGCGAGTCAGCGTCGACAGCAAAGCGCTCTTGTAGCCCTTGTCACTGTCCATCCACGCTTGCTCGGCCTGCTCTTCGGAGCCGTTCGGCTCTTTTCCGCGCAGGCCGAGATAGCCGTAGAAACGAAGGTGAAGCCTCCCGGCCTCGTCCTCGAGCAGTTCGTTGATAATCGCACCTTCGCGAGGACCTGAGACTTGGAAGAACGTCACCTTGCTCTCCGGCTCCAAGACGATGATCTCGCGCAGATCCTGCCCCCCGATTGTGGCTTCCCGCACGAAGTGCGTGCTGCTTTCCTCTACGACCTCGCAACGCGTGCAGAGGCCGGGTGGAAGAAATAGGCGGGCGTCGCGGGCTTTGCGCACAAGGCCTTGCCATGCCTGTGCCCGGGTCAGTCGCGTCTCGCCTTCCGGATTCACGGGAACGGTGGCAGTTGAATAGATCACGATGGACTTCCCTTTTGTTGTGGTGGTGCACTGCCGGCGCTGTCGGTCGCCGCGATCTCGGAGGCGAAGCTGCGATACGAGCGCAATGGGCGCCCTAGAAGCGCGGTCAAACGCTCCAAATCCCCTGACTCGGGGATCATTCCGTCGCTGAGAAATCGATCGCTCATGAGGCGCATGTCGAAGGCCATCCAGTTCGGCATGACCTTTCTGAGGTTCTGCTCGAAACCGGCGGTGTCATCACCGCCATAGGCGATCGAGCGACCGGTCACGTCCGACCAGATGGCGGCGATATCCGCACCAGTCAGCGCGTCGGGGCCGACGAGATTGATTCGTTCGAGGGGAAGTGTCCCTGTGGCCTGCTCGCGGCGGACAAGTTCGATGGCCGCGATCTCACCGATATCGCGTGCGTCGATCATGGCGAGACCTTTGCCGCCGATGGGCATCGGGTAGACGCCGTAACGAAGCACGACATCCTTGATCGTGATGTCGTTGTCCATGAAGTAGGCGGGACGAAGGATGGTGGCACTGAAGCCCATCCGCTCGATGGCTCTCTCGACACCAAACTTGCCCGCGAAGTGCGGTACGTTCGCGTAGAGATCGCTGTGGATCACCGACAGGTAGACGACACGGTCGACCCCGGACTCTCTCGCAAGGTTGAGCGTAATGAGCGCTTGCGTAAACTCGTCGGGAACCACGGCATTGAGAAGGAACAGTGTGGAAGCGCCAGAGAACGCGGTGCGCAGAGTGTCGACATCGAGCAAGTCCCCCTGCACGACGGTGACACCGGCGGGGATTGTGGTTTTCTTGGCATCGCGGACGAATGCTCGCACCTCAGCGCCGCGCTTGGACAGCTGCTGAAGAACGTGGCGGCCAACGGTGCCGGTCGCGCCGGTAATGACAATACTCATCAGGATTCAGCGTAACGGTCCCGCCCGTGGGCCGATAGACGGTATATTGAGACGGATCGTCTTATGGGTGGAACGCATGGACCTGCTTGCATTGGCTGATTTCAATCTGGTCGCCCGTCACGGAGGGTTCGGACAAGCTGCACGGGCGACCGGACGTCCGAAAGCAACCCTGTCACGCCGAGTTGCGGAGTTGGAGAGCAATCTGGGCTTGCGCTTGTTCGAACGCGGCGCGCGCGCGCTAAAACTCACCCAGGAGGGGCGGGCATTTTACGAACGCACGAGGGTGTTGCTTACCGAGCTCGAGGAAACGGCAGCATCAATCGCTTCCGGTGCAAACGTCCCGCGCGGAACGTTGCGGATCAGCGTGCCACTTCTTTTCGGGCAGCTCCTGATGGGGAAGCTGGCTGCGGAGTTCGCGGGAAGGCATCCGCAGGTTCGACTTGAAGTCACGACGGAAGAACGAACCATCGACATGGTGGAGGAAGGCTACGATCTGGTCATCCGGGTCAATCCGGACCCAGACGAAAGTCTCGTTGGTCGAATTCTGTTTCGCGATCGGTTGGTGCTCGTGGCGAGCCCGACTGTGACGAAACCGGCGGGCGACGTGCGCGTGCCTGCGGTCGTACGAGGAGTGGGCAGCCAACCTGCCTCGCACGATGCTGGTGAGGTGGCCACTGATTGGGAGGTGACCACACCAAATGGAAGATCTCGCGTCGCCGTTGACCCCATTCTTCGTTTGTCCTCGCTGATCATGGTACGTGACGCGGTCCGAGCTGGCGTTGGGGTCGGTCGGCTCCCCATGTCACTCGTAGGTCATGACGTGGCGGCCGGCACTCTTGTGCATTGGGGCGATATCGAGGGACCGGAAATCACCCTGTGGGCGCTTTATCCATCACGAAGGTTGCTGAGCGCTCGTGTGTCGGCGTTCTTGGAGCATTTGAAGAAGGCCTTTCCGGTAGGAACGCTCGAAGAGCCTGGGGCGTATATGGCCGGTCGAAGACGGCGGGAGGCCGCGGCACGTTAGCGTAGGCCGGGATGATGATTCCCGAACTCGATCACGGCCTCAATGTTAGCCCAGTCGACCGCCGGCTTGGCGATCTACCAAGGCGTGTCGCCGCTTGCTTCAACAAGCCGGCCGGACACTGCATCTTCCCCGAGCAGCGCGTTGGTGACGGCAAGCTTGGCACCCTCTTCCGGCGTCAATAAAACCTTGCATGCACGGTCAGGCCAGTTTTCACGTAGCCCGGACTCACCGAGTTGATGACGAACGACGTCTCGCGCAACTCCGCGGCCAATTGCACTGTCTGACACTAGTCCGTGAACAGCCGTCGCCTCTTAGTCGACCGGTTGCATCAATGCGGGCACCGGGAGAAATTTGATGATCTGCTGCGCCTCGGGCGTTCCCCAGTTGCCGACCAGTTCCGCGGTCATAGTCGTCGTAACGGTCATCACGACACCGGCGCGCTCCATCCGTCGGCGAGAAATGTCCTCGTTGATCTGATAGGGCGAGCTAGATGCGTCCATCACAGCCTGAACCTCATAACCGGCCTCGACAGCGCTTATCGACGGAAAGATTAAACAGATATCAGTGGTGATCGCGGCCATGATCAGTTGGCGCCGACCGGTGGCCTCGACAGCCCTGCGAACATTGAGGTCCTGCCACGCATCAATGACCCCCGAACGCTTGATTCTCTTTTCGTATGCCTCCGGGACGATGCGCTTGAAGCGCTCATCCGTCGGTCCCTGAACGCGATCCTCTTGACTCGACGTAATGACTATCGGCATTCCGAGTACCTTTGCCGCCTTCGCCAGGATGACCGCGTTTCGCAGGGCCTCATCACCGGGAGTGGTCCTCGCAAGCTGCAATGTTCCGACTTGGAAGTCGATCAGCAACAGAGCTGCCGTGTCTGGCTTGAAATGCGGCGTCATCGGGGGCCTCGCTCGATTGATCGCGAACTGGAAAACACATTCATTGACGTGATCCCAACAAATCGGCGAGGAATGCGCCGATGTCTTCAACGGCTGCGGCGGCTGCTTCGAGCATCGCGAAGTTCGAAGGGAAGACGTGAATCATTCCCTCCCAAACATGGGTCTCGCAATTCAGTCCGGCTTGGTCCGCCTTTTGTGTGAACCGAAGCGCGTCGTCCAGCAACACCTCGGCGTCTCCCACATGGATACGCACCGGAGGCATGGTCGTGATTTCGTCATCCAGAGGAGATAGCCGTAGATCTCTCGCACTCTGCGACCCGAGATAGAACGTAGCGGCTTCCTCCAGTGTCGCCTTGGACAAGAGGGGATCATCACTCTCGCGAGAGGCCATGGATTCTCCGGACAGCGACAAGTCGATCCACGGTGACATGGCGACTACGCCAACAACGCGCTCAGGTCGTACCGCCTTGCCTGTCAGAAAAGACAGCGCGAGCCCAGCGCCAGCGGAGTCACCACCCAGCGCGATACGTTCGTACCCACGGGCTAACAAGCTTTCATGGAGGGCGCGGAGATCGTTCATGGCCGCTGGAAATGGTTGCTCGGGAGCAAGCGCGTAGTCCGCGATGAACGTCGTGGCTTGTGTTTGTTCGGCGATGCGTCCGACGAAATTGCGATACGCCGACGCGGATCCAATGACATAGCCGCCACCATGGAGGTACAGAACCACAGCGCGATCCGGGGAATGGGCAGGACGGCACCACCATCCTGGTACGCCCGCTACTTCTCCTGATTCAAAAGTGACTGTCGCAGGTGCGGGGGCTTGAGCGATTATCTGGTCGTAAGCCGCGCGACTGGCAGGCTCGAACCTAAACTTCGGGGCTTTCCCCAACGCTTCGCGAATCGCCCGCATGGTCTGCGCATCTGACGAGGATATTCCGTGTCTGACAACTGGCATCGTATCGGCGCTCCTGGGGTAGTCGGCGTTATAGGCGGCCAGCACGGTAACCACAGCCCATGTTCGGCGTGTGGCGACCCCGGTTGGCGGTGCGAGGCGGTGGGGCGAGAGTCACCATCAGGAGACGGCGAAGTGCTTGAGCACGTTCCTCAAGCACACATCCATGTATCCTTTCCATTGAGTCTTCGCGAAAAACATCAACGGAAGTTTGGTGACGCCGTTCCTGGCCCTGAAGGAGTAGGTCCATTTCACCTGCGTGCCAGCTTCCGTCGGCGCGAGCCAAAACTGCCCGCGCGCATAAGACATCAAGTGCTTCAGTGAAAATGTCGGCTCGCTGACCCGGTACGCAAAGTGCGTGGGACGGTCATAGTCCGTGAGACCCTCGTTGACAGTGCTGCCGTCCAGGAGGTGCACGATGCGGGTCGAGCCAGGACGATCCCAAGGGCCGGACACGTTGGACGTTGACGCCACGCCGGGCACAAGCCCGTAGCCTGTCAGTACTTTCGGCAGAACGTCTTCTGCTGCAACGAAGTCGAAAACGTCACCTAGTAGCGACGACAGGATCGGCGGTCAACATACGTTCCGAAGTCTATGCGCGATCCGGCGCGTCTCATGCGGAGCGGAGGGGCGCGGATTTGAGACAGTGCGTTTCAGCCATGAAACGATCTCTTGAATTCGCTCGACCATGACGCTGGGCCGATTCGAACGTGAGGCCCAGGCGACCGCCGCACTGACGTCTCCGCACACGATTCGCCTGTACGACTTCGGCCTGACCGATGAGGGGTCGTTCCACTACGCGATGGAACTGCTGGATGGGCGGGACCTGGAGTCTCTCGTGTGGGAATTCGGGCTATTGTCGCCAAAGCGCGCGATGCACCTGGTGCGTCAGGTGTGCCGCTCTCCGGCCGAGGCCCGCGCGGTCGGCCTGATACATCGAGACATCAAGCGGCAAACATCTACGTGTGCCGCGAGCGGCGAGCGCCGGAGGGCGTGTGAGGTACGAAAGTCCGTCGCAATTCAGCCGCGAGTACAGTCACCTGTTCGGCGCGCCGCCTCAGCGCGATATCACGCGCATGCGGCTCGTCCCCGTTGTCGCCGCCGGGAGCGCTCGCCGAACGCCAGCGAGGTCCACCGGTGACACAAAGGCGCCACGCCGCCGATCGACCCAAACGACGCTCGCGTCCCGGTGAGCTGGCGCGTCGTCGGATCTTCCGGACACTCGCGAAACCTTGGCGAACCTATCAATAACAGGCCGTTTACGCGGCTTCTCGGATCAACCAGTTGCGGAAATCGTCCAGTGCGGCGAGCCAGCTCATCCAGGTCTATTTCCCAGCATTGACAACGCTCACCGAGATGCCGATACTACAGCCAGCTATACATAGCTGGCTGTTGATATGCCCAAACATGCGAACGACCGATTGCAGGGCACGCTCGATCTGCTGATTCTCAACATCCTGGCCCGCGGCGGCGAGCAACATGGCTACGCGATCGCGCAGCGCATCCACTTGGTGACGGGCGATTCGTTGCGAATTGAAGAGGGCTCGCTCTACCCGGCGCTGCAACGCATGACGCACGAAAGGTGGCTTCGAGCGGAATGGGGGGTGACGGATACCGGCCGCAAGGCGCGCTTGTACACGATCACGCCAGCCGGCCGGCGGCAACTCGCAGAAGAGGAGCGACGCTGGCTGCAGCTGACCGAGGCCGTCGCCAAAGCGTTGCGGTTCGCGTGAGCGCAATGATGTCACCACTTCGCAAGCTGTTGAATCTCGTGCGCCGCGCGCGCATGGATGACGACCTTCGCCAGGAACTGGATACGCATGTCGCGCTGATTGAGGAGGAAGAGCGCAGGCAAGGCCTGACGGCCGACGAGGCCCGCCGCAAGGCCAGGACGCGGTTCGGCAACGCACGGGCCTACCGAGAGACAGCGCTAGACGCGGTGATCGCAACCTGGTTCGAGACGGCTTACAAGGACGTCCGCTTCGCCGCCCGCGTGCTTCTGCGCGCTCCAGGGTTCTCGACGGTCGCCGTTCTCACGATGGCACTCGGCATTGGCGCGAACGCCGCCATCTTCTCCGTCGTGTCCGGTGTCGTCCTGCGGCCCCTTCTGTATCCGCAGTCCGAGCGGTTGATGTATCTGACCACACAATTGCCC
>JBKOWV010000099.1:0-15676 GCA_046724585.1 Verrucomicrobiota bacterium | reverse complement strand
AATTCGTTTTGAAATCAACGCTCTTATTCTTCCCGATGCCGGCGTTTGCCTGGGCATGGATGCTTTCGTCGCTACCGGAATTCGATGCGAGATCGATATCGTAAACCGTCAGCAGTGTCTTGGTGATGAGAAGATGCGCGCAGCGGAGGTCGAGATCGGGAAGCAAGGCCATCCTCAGTCTGCCGCCGGTGGCGACGTACTCAAAATCTGGGCCGAGCGGTGTTATGAACAGCCGGGTGCCGAAAAATCCGGCCCCCTCGCCACGAAGTCGCCAGGTCACGTTGGCCTGCTCCGACTCAATCCTCTGCACGTAAACTCTGTTCGGCAAAAAAAATGCGAACCATGGCTTTGGTTTCTCCGCTTCAGGATTCGCCTCGTAAATCTGAATGGCGACGTCGCCGGATTGAACATGCACGTAATTGAACCTCCATTGCCGCATAAATACGCCCCACGGGTCGAACCTGGCGGTGATGCCGTGAGTATCGAGTGACTTCATCGCTTTCTCTCCATTGCTCGCTTCGAAACTCTCGCTTTGCGCCGTTAATGCGCTAGTGCGTCGAATCGGCGCGTAGCGGCTACGAGGGAAATGCAAACCTTGCGCGGTCTCATCTTCCATGGTTTGACGAAACGCATCGCTCTCAATGTAATGAGTGACCAACGGACTATAAAAAACGGCCACGCAACCAGCGGCCGCGATCAGAAAAAAAATCGCAACCGCTCCCGCGCAAAGTAGTAGTTTCCTTCGCAAGGTCGGAGGAAAGACAGAGTGAAGCTAAAATGACGAAATGACGAACGCTGCCCGTACAACTCTTTGTCGCATATGCAACAAAACGTTGTCCGTGGAGTGCGGTGTCATTTCTTCGTCATTCCCAGTTGCGTAAAGAGAAACGCGTAGATGTCCGCCGATTGCTTGATGCGCTCGCTTAAGGCGGTGCCGATGCCGTGGCCCGCGCTCGAGCTCGTCCGCAACAGAATCGGATTGTCGGATTTGTTCGCTTCATCGAGGCGCGCCGTCATTTTGCGCGAGTGATATGGCGCGACCCGTCCGTCGTTGGCACCAGTCATCATCAGGATGGAAGGATATTTCGTTCCATCGACAACGTGATGATACGGCGAGTAGGCGTAAAGCGCTTTGAATTCCTCAGGATCCTTCACCGTGCCGAATTCAGTCACATTGAAGGCGCCATTGGGCGCGAGCTCGACCCGCAGCATGTCGTAAATTCCGACTGAGGTAACGACCGCCCGCATCAAATCGGGATGTTGCGTTATCATCGCTCCCATCAAAAGACCCCCATTGCTTCCGCCTTGAATCGCAAGTCGTTCCGGGCGCGTGTACTTCTCTTTGACCAAGTATTCAGCGGCCGCGGCGAAATCATCGAACACGTTTTGTTTTTTGGTGAGATTACCCTCCTTGTGCCAGTCTTCACCGAACTCGCCGCCTCCTCGAATATTTGCCACCACATAGACGCCGCCGCGATCGAACCAAAGTCGCCGCGTAAAATCGAAATTAGGCGCCATGCTGATCCCATAACCGCCATACCCGTAAAGCAGCGTCGGATTCTGCCCATCGCGTTTCATTCCTTTGCGGAAAACGATGTTAAGCGGAATCCTGGCGCCGTCCTTCGAAGTTGCGAACTCACGCGTCACTTCGATGTCGGTAAATGAGACCGGCGATGTGTTGCGCAAGGCCGTCTTGACTGGTTCAGTTTTTCCCTGCGCGCAATGGAACCACGCCGCCGGCTCGATGTAACTCACATCCCGAAACAAGAGCGAGGTATCTTCCAGGGCGAGCATTTCCTGGACAGCCGATATTTTTGGAACTGGGATGATTGCTTCGCCTTTACCGTCCAACCCAAACCGCCGGATCTGAGACGGGCCGCCGAGCAGGTCACCGACATAAAGGGCATCGGCCGTGGGAACGATTTGCCCGATGACCGCTTCGCCAGTTGGCACGATTTCAACCGCGTTTTTTAATTCCGGGGTGTCGAGCGGCAAGCGCAGAATTTTTCCGCGGGGTGCGCCGGCGCGCGAGAGAAGATACAGGCCTTTGTCCCGTCCGAGCCGCGCGGCTTTGATTTGGTCGCTGAACTGCGTGATTTGCTTCCACGCACCGTCCGGGCCGAGCAGATAATGGGCGAAATCGCCGCCATCGCCATTCGCCACCGTGGCGAGGATGTATCTGCCGTCGCGCGACGCTTCGAGCACGATCTCTGCGATTCGCGGAAAGTCTTTGCCAATCGAATAAGTGTCCTCGGTGTCAGCCGTGCCGAGCTTGTGAAAATAAACCTGCTGATAAAAATTCAGATCCGCTTCGGGCCGCTCACCCTTCCGGGGAAAACAGGTATAATAAATTCCCGTGCCGTCCGCCTTCCAGGCCGCGCTACCACCCGCCGTGGGATATTGCACGCGTGCGATGGTGTCCGGCAGCGCTTTTCCCGTCGTGGTTTCGTAAAAGTGAAGCGTGCCGTCTTCGCTGCCGCCTTTTGAAAGCGAGACCGCGACGTGTTTACCATCCGGCGATGGCACGAACCAATCGATCGCGGTCGTGCCTTTGGCGTCTAGCACGTTCGGGTCGAGCACGACCTTCTCCGACTTGAGATCGTTGGCCGAAACGAGCGTCACCAGGAGCGGTTGCTGCTTTGGCGGCTGGAATTTTATTGCGAACAAGATGCCCGGGCGCGAGACGAGCGAAGAATAGCTGGGCGAAGTTTTTGCGTACCACGCCGTCAACTGCTTCTCGATTGCGGCGTGGTCCGGCAACTTGTCGAGATAAGCGCGAGTCCGCTGACTCTGCGCGTCCGACCATGTTTTTACTTCTGGGTCGTCGTCGTTTTCCAGCCATTGATACGGATCCTGCACAGTCACGCCGTGGTATTCGTCCGTAAGAGGTTTCTTTGGAGTCTGCGGCGGCGGCTCGATCGCGGGTAAGTCGATCAGCGCTAGTTCGGTTAACGCACTGATCAAAAACAGGAAACAATTCGCTCTCATTAACAAAGTTTAGACAAAGGACGAAATCCGGGGCCGCCCGGCTTCAACGACTCGCCACGTCGTATCTCGGATTTTTGACCTGCTTTCGAACCGCTTCAAACAGCCTACTGATTCCCATCCGGCTTGCGTAGTTAGCGAGAAACGCCGGGATAAGTCCGCCTGTGTCGGTGTAAACGGAGTAAGTTGCGCGTGTTTTGCTCGGGCCATCTGGCTGGAGCAGCCAACCACCGTTGCAAATCTCTATTCGGACAACCCCTTTCTTTTCAGCGGGTCCCAACTCGTTGGCTGTTTTCCATTGATCGAGATAAGTAGATCCATCTGGACCGGGCCATGACTTTTTCCAAACGCGCAGAGTATAATCGCGGTCCTCAGCAATCTTCGGCGACAGCCGCTGATAAGTGATGATTGAATCGCTTTCGCGTTTCAAGAGACGGCACTCCAAGGTATAAGGCATGAAGTTTGGATAATTCTCGAAGTCATCGATCACTGCATGCACGGACGAGGTCGGAGCGTCAATCGGGCCGATTGCGCGAAACTCCTTCAGTCGCGAGCCAGCATGCGCACGACTGTAGATGGATACATCCTTGGTTTCGCTCTCTAGCTTCCAACCGTCCTTGGGATCGACCGAAGTCGGAAGTTCGGAAGCGAGGCCGATTGTTCCACCAAAGACAAAGACCATCGCGAATCCCGCCAGAATTCGCCCCTGCATCACCCGACCATACCCAATTATAGCGGTCGCGCCATTTTTCTGTGGTCGTCGTCAAAGGCATTGAGAGATTCAGTGATTGAGTGATTAGGTGATTGAAGGAAAGTAATGCTCGCTCGCTAACCCGTTAAATCGCTGAATCGTCAAAATCGCCAAATGAGTCCACAGCCTACTATTCTCATCGTCGATGATGAAAAGCATACGCGCGACGGTTTGCGGCGTTTGCTCGAGAACGATTACGACGTGTATGTCGCGGCGGATATTGCGGGTGCGGTGAGCGTCCTCGAGCGCGAGCAGATCGATCTGCTTCTGACCGATCTGCGTCTCGGCAGCGAAGATGGAATGCAATTGATCGACCGCGCTTTAAAAATGCCGCGCCCTCCCATTTGCATCATGATGACCGCATACGGCTCCATCGATGTCGCGGTGGAAGCGATGAAGCGCGGCGCTTACGATTTTGTTACCAAGCCGCTCAACCTCGACAAAGTCGAGCTGCTGATCGCGCGCGCAGTGCAGGGCCGCAAACTGGAACAGGAAAATCGCGCACTCCGCCAGCAAGTGGACGAGCGTTACGGCCTCGAGAACATTTGGGGCGACTCGGCGGCGTTGCACGAAGTGCTCGACACCATCCGGCAAGTCGCGCCCTCCTCGGCCAATGTGCTCATTGAAGGCGAGAGCGGCACTGGAAAGGAATTGGCCGCGCATGCCATTCATAATTTGAGCCGCCGCAACAAAGCGAAATTTGTGGCCGTGCATTGCGCCGCGCTCTCGCCGCAATTGCTCGAGAGCGAACTGTTCGGGCACGAGAAAGGTGCATTCACCGGGGCCCATGAACGCCGTATCGGCCGATTCGAGCAGGCAACTGGAGGCACCATTTTCCTCGACGAAGTGGCTGAAATCGATCCGAGCACTCAGGTCAAATTACTGCGCGTAATGAGCGAAGAGCGCGCCTTCGAGCGAGTTGGCGGCAATCAAACGCTGCGCGCGGACGTTCGCCTGATTGCGGCGACAAATAAGAACCTCGAAGAACTCGTGCGCGAAGGAAAATTCCGCGACGACCTTTATTTCCGCCTCAACGTCGTGCGCATCACCATGCCGCCGTTGCGCGAGCGAAAGGAAGACATTCCGCTCCTTGTCCGCGGATTTTTGCGACACTTCTGCAAGGCAAACAATAAGCCTCTTGTCGAACTTGCGCCGGATGCGATGGATGCGCTTCTCACTTACAACTGGCCGGGCAACGTCCGCGAGCTGCGGACCGCGATCGAACATGGCGTGGTAATGGCGACCGGTCCAAAAATCACCCTGCGCGATCTCCCAATGGCGGTGCGACAAGCAGCTAAAGCGACGTCGCCACGCGGTATTTCCGCCGCCGAAGCTTTTACCGAAAAATCGAGTCCGCTCGATCTGCACGAAACGGAGAGGAAATTGATCATGCAAGCGCTCGCCACGACGAATGGCAACGTGACGGCCGCGGCTAAAAAGCTCGGGATTAGCCGGCGAACGCTGCATCGAAGAATCAATGAAATGAAGCTGGCCAGCTCGCGAGCCGACGGCGGCAGGGCAGCTGAAATGCCGCCTAACGCGACTTAGAGCGCTTGACGATGTTCACTCGACTTGCGAACGCTGTGCTTGATATGATGCTCGACAAGCCCGGCGAGGAGTTCAAAACGGCTCGGCAGCAACGGTTAGCAAGCGAGACTTTAGCGGTGTTGGGGTTTTTACAGATTTGGTCGTGTCCACCGACGCAGCAGTCCCACGCGATTCGCCGAATATGGAGATTAGTGATGTTGGTGCCGAGTTTCCAAATTTTCGGCATGGTGCAGGATTTGTGCTTTCCATACGTGACGGACTTGTCACGATGATGGAAGGCTTTACCTACGACGAGCCTTGGCCGGAAAGCCAAAATGAGTTCAGACTTTTTAGACAACAGACGGTCAAAAACCACCGGCTGAGCCACCAAAGTAAGAGCTTTCTCGACTGTGCTCGGCATGACACTTGGGAGAAATTTCCGTTTACGAACTACCGTTCGGGCGTTTCAATTAGGCCGTGACCAAGCATAAGAAAATTTTTGGAACCGACGGCGTCCGGGGCGTCGCGAACGTCGAGCCAGTCACAGCTGAGACATCTCTGAAACTGGGTCGTGCCGCGGCGCACGTTTTCACGCAGCTCAATCCCCGCAAGAATCCAGCGGGAACGCGCCCCAAGATTGTGCTCGGCAAAGATACCCGCCGTTCCGGCTACATGCTCGAGAACGCGCTTGTTGCAGGGATCACTTCGCTCGGAGTTGATGTGCTCATCATCGGCCCATTGCCGACGCCTGGGGTGGCTTACATCACCCGTTCGCTTCGCGCCGATGCGGGCATCGTTCTTTCCGCCTCGCACAACCCTTACGAAGATAACGGCATCAAATTCTTTCGGCACGACGGTTACAAGCTGGATGATCAGGTGGAAGAACAAATCGAGCAGCTCGTTTTTAGCGGCGAGATCGATTCCAGCCGGCCGACTGCCGGAAAAATCGGGCGCGCCACGCGCATCGATGATGCTCTCGGCCGCTATGTCGAATTCGCCAAGGCCAGTTTTCCGCGCGGAATGTCGCTCGAAGAAATGCGCGTCGCGGTCGACGTTGCGAATGGCGCCGCTTATAAGTCAACGCCGTGCATTTTGCGTGAGCTCGGCGCGGACGTCGCCGTTGCGCATAACGCGCCGAATGGCATAAACATTAACGACGGCTGCGGGAGCACCCATCCGGAGGAAATTCAGCGTATCGTCAAACTGAGCGGCGCAGACGTGGGAATTACCCACGATGGCGACGCCGATCGCGTTCTGCTTTGCGACGAAAATGGCGAGATAGTCGATGGCGACGAAATCCTTGCCGTCGCGTCGCTTGATTTCCTGGGCGGCGGGCGGCTCGAACAAAATACGGTTGTAGCTACTGTAATGAGCAATTTCGGTTTGGATGAGGCGCTCGCCGCGAAAGGTGGCAAAGTCGTCCGGACCAAAGTGGGCGATCGCTATGTCATCGAAGAAATGATGCAGCGAAAACTGAATCTTGGCGGCGAGCAGAGCGGGCACATCATCTTCCGCGATTTCACCACTACCGGCGACGGCATCATCAGCGCGCTTCAGGTTTTGCGCATCATGCACCAGACCGGTCAGCCACTGGGCAAATTAAAAGCCTGCCTGAAAAAATATCCGCAGGCTCAACGTAATCTGGCGGTGAAGGAAAAACGCCCGCTGGCCGAGCTGCCCACGGTGATGAAGCTGGTAACTGAAGCCGAGAAAGAACTTTCCGGCAAAGGTCGTGTGCTCCTGCGTTATTCGGGCACCGAGCCAAAGATTCGTCTGCTCATCGAGGGCCGTGAGTTGGACAAGATCGACAAGCAAGCCAACCGAATAGCGGACGCTATTCAAGCTGCGATCGGAGCATAGGACATATAAGGCTTCACGACACATGAGTCTGATACGCGTCATTGAAGCGCTTCTGTTCAGCGCGCAGAAGCCGCTCTCGATCCGTGAAATGGCCGCGGCGATCAAAGGCGCGGGCGCGGAGGATCCGCCACGTGCTGGACCCAACGCGTTTGCGCGCGTGACTGAAACCGAAATCGCCGCTGCGCTCGAGCAGTTGAAAATCGAATATATGCAGGAGCCCCGCGCCTTTCAGATTATCGAGAAAGCGGAAGGCTGGCAGTTTGCCACCGATCCGGAATACGCCCCGTGGGTGCGCCAGCTTTTTCCCGCGCCTAAACCAGCGCGCCTGAGTGCGCCTGCATTAGAGACGCTCGCGATTATCGCCTATCGCCAGCCAATCACACGCGCCGATGTCGAAGCGGTTCGCGGCGTCAACATCGACGGCGTGCTGCAAACGTTACTGGAACGCGGCCTGGTCAAAATCGCCGGTCGCGCCGAAATCCCCGGACGCCCGCTTCTCTACGAAACGACGCAATTTTTTCTCGATCACTTCGGACTGCGGAACCTGGACGAATTGCCAAACGTGGAAGAGTTGCGCACCCGTCATCTGCCCGTAGCTCCTCCCCGAACGCAACCAACAAGCGCCGCCACGCCACCTTCGGGGTAGCGCTCGCGTCTCGAGTGTTGGTTAGGGTATCTCGCCAAAACCGACTCTTCCTCTGGTGTCTTTTGCAATGCGTGATGCAAATCCACAGCGAAAGTCCGCGATCGCGAGGACGCGCTCGCCAACATGCGAGACGCGTGCGCTACCCTGGACTTCCGCGTCAGCGCCGCTGGTCGCGCTTGCGCTCGCAACAACGACCTTCGCGGAAATCCGCCCATCCGATTGCGCGCGGGCGGCAAAATATTCCGAGAGCAAACGCGGCGTCTCCATGCTTGTCATGCAAAACGGCCGGACGATTTTCGAGCATTACGCCAATGGCGGATCGGCGCGCGAAAGATGGCCTATCTTCAGCGGAACAAAAGGTTTTTGGGGAATCGCCGCGCTCGCGGCGGTACGCGAAGGACTGTTCAAGCTCGATGATCCGGTCTCCGACACGATCACCGAATGGAAGAGCGACCCCCGCAAATCGCAGATCACCGTCCGGCAGTTGCTCAATCAGACCGATGGCATTGAAGGCGCTTCGCGCCTTCAGCGCGCATCCATTCGCGACCGAAACGCCATGGCGATTCGATTGCCGGCCATTGCTGAACCCGGCTCGGTTTTCATCTATGGCCCGAGTCATCTCCAGATCTTTTCCGAACTGCTGCGTCGGAAATTGAGGGGTCGTAGCATCATCGCTTACTTCGAAGAACATGTGTCGAACCGGCTTGGACTCGGTCGTCTTAACTACAAAAAAGACACCCGCGGCAATCCGCTGCCCGCGACAGGATTTGAATTAACTGCTCGGGAATGGGCGCGACTTGGCGAGCTGGTGCTTGGGCGCGGTAACTATCACGGTCGCCAAATTATTCCCGCAGCTTTGTTGCGAGAGGCATTTGGCGGCTCGCCAGCAAACGCGGCATACGGCCTCACATTTTGGTTGAATCAGCTGGCGCCGAACGGGCGCGAGGCAGACATCGAGCGAATGCTCGACTTGCCATGGCGAAGCGCCCAATGGACAGATGTTTGCGTCTGCAAGGATGCGCCTGCCGATATGGTAGTGGCGCTGGGGTCAGGATATCAGCGCCTCTTCGTCATTCCATCCCTGAAGGCAATCATTGTGCGCCAAGGATCGAACGCGAAGTTTTCCGACGCGCATTTCCTACGGCTGATTCTGGGGCTGTAGGGATTGACTTATCGGTCCATTTCCTGAACGATTTGCTAATCTTATGAACAAATTTACGATGGGTTGCGGCGTAGTGCTCGCCATCTTGCTCTTCATTGTCGTCATCGCGGCCCTGGCGCTGGGCGGCACTTACAATCGCCTCGTTCGTTTGCAACAAACCGTCGACCAAAGCTGGGCGCAGGTGCAAAACGTTTATCAGCGGCGCGCAGATTTGATTCCGAATCTGGTGAACACAGTTTCGGGCGCCGCCAATTTCGAGAAGTCGACCATTGTAGAAGTAACGAACGCGCGCGCCAGCGTCGGCCGAGTCCAACTCGACCCAAACAAAGCTCCGACCGATGCAGCCCAGCTGGAGCAATTCCAAGCCGCCCAGGGGCAACTAAGCAACGCGCTCTCACGTTTGCTGCTCGTGGTCGAGCGTTATCCGGAACTGCGTGCGAACCAGAATTTTCTCAGTTTGCAGGCACAGCTTGAAGGGACGGAGAACCGAATCTCGGTTGAGCGCGGAAACTTCAATACTGCAGTGCAGAACTACAACGTTGCCGTGCGCAGTTTCCCGACCAATTTGATCGCGGGCATGTTGGGTTTTGCGGCGCGTCCATTTTTCACCGCCCAGACAGGCGCGGAAAGGCCGCCGCCCGTGCGTTTTGATTTTGGCTCGCCCGCTCCCGCGCCCGCGGCCACCGCGTCGCCGTAAGGTGATTCTCGATCCTCCTGTAGTGGCCGGGGTATTGCCCGTGTTCGAGCAGCCGACACGGCTGCCACGACAAGGACTTCGCGCGAGACAAATCTGCCTGTTCATCGCGGTATTCGTTGGGTTGCTGGCAGTCAGCTTGCAAGCCGCAGAAGTCATTCCGCCAAAACCGGACCGCTATTTCAACGATTACGCCGGCGTTGTTTCAAAGGAAGCCGCTCATCGCTTCAACGAGCGGCTTGCCCAATTCGAGCGAGACACCTCGAATCAAGTCGTGGTTGCAGTGTTTCCAAAAATGCAGAGCGACTCAGATGTGGCCGATTACACCCAGCGTGTGGCCCAGGCATGGGGCGTGGGGCAAAAGGAGCGCCGAAATGGCGTGGTCCTGTTCGTCTTCACGGGAGACCGGCAAATGTTTATCCAGGTCGGCTACGGGCTCGAAGGAGCGCTGCCGGATATTACGGCATTTGATATTACCGAGTACCACATCAAGCCGTATCTTCGTGTTGGCGATTATGAGGGCGGGCTCGCGACGGGTATTGATTTGATCTGCAAAGCAATCCTGGGCGAATACAAAGGATCTGGAAAAACGGTTGCAGAACAGCGCGGCAACGTCAGAGCTCCAAGCCTCCTGTTCTTTGTCATCTTTGTCATTGTGCTGATTGTTATTTCCAGAGTGATGCGGCGACTTGGTGGTTACGATTATTCATCACGTCGAGGCGGTCCTGTATTTTTCCCGATGGGCGGAGGCGGCGGTTCTTCCGGTGGCGGTGGATTCAGTGGTTTTGGCGGCGGAGGCGGCAGCTTTGGCGGGGGTGGCGCTGGCTCACGATGGTAACGAAATGCGAACGAAACAATTCCTAAGCAAGCTTGAGCACGATCAAATCGTCGACGCGATTCGTGCCGCCGAATCAAATACTTCCGGCGAAATTCGCGTTTACATCCAGCGCGGCAAGTTGAACACAGACCCGTTGATCTCGGCGCAGAGAAAATTTCATCGATTGGGGATGCATAAAACAAGGGAGTGCAATGCGGTGCTCATTTTCATTGCACCCAGGGCACATAAATTCGCCGTGGTCGGCGATAAAGCGATTCACGAGAAATGCGGCGAGGAATTCTGGCATCGGGTTGTAGATGCGATGCGCGCCCATTTTCAGAACGAGAAATTCAGTGACGCTATCCTCGAAGGCATTGAGGAGATTGGCAGACTGCTCAGCACTCATTTTCCGCAAACATCGACATCCTCCAATGAGTTGCCGGACGACGTGATTGAACGGTAAAGCGAGGCCATCCGCGCGGTCGCTTGGATGTTTGGAGTGACGCCAAATTCCGCTTGCCAAACCACGGATTTTGCCTTTATTCCACGCTTCGCAGCGAGCTTTTGAAATTGCGCCGTTGGTCCCTGGGTCTCCGTCGCTGGACGTGAAACCGCACTCGCCAGGGGGAACCCGGCGATAGGAATTGCAGATTTAAGATTTCAGATTTTCGGTTTCCAAAGGCGCTCTTCCAGTCCAAGGCCTGACGTCTTCAAATCGCAAATCAGCAATCGAAAATCGAAATTAGTTATGCCAATACGTTACGGTCGTTTTGAAATGCCGAAGACCCTCGTCAAAGACGAGAGCACAGCCACAGACACTTACGCCAAGTTCACCGCCGAGCCGTTTGAAGCCGGCTATGGACACACTGTCGGAAATTCCCTCCGGCGCGTCCTGCTTTCCTCTCTGGAAGGCGCGGCCATCACTGCGGTAAAAATTACCGGCGCTCAACATGAGTTCGCCACTCTTCCCGGCGTGGTCGAAGACGTGACCGATATCGTCCTCAACCTCAAGAAAGTGAAGTTTAAAGCCGACGATCACGAGCCGAGGAAACTCTCGCTGACTGTAAACAAGGAAGGCGAAGTTACCGCCGGTGAGATTCAGGTGGTTCAGGGCTATGACGTGCTGAATCCCAAACAAGTGATCTGCACGCTCGACAGGAAACATAAGTTTGACGCCGAGCTCGAGGTGCGTGTCGGCCGCGGTTTCGCCACCGGCGAGGAAAACAAGCGCCCCGATCAACCGATCGGTTTAATCCCAATCGACTCGATCTTTTCGCCGGTCACGCGCGTCAAGTATGCAGTCGAGAATACCCGTGTCGGTCAGCGCACCGATTACGACAAACTCATTCTCGAAGTCTGGACCGACGGACGCTTGACACCGGATGACGCGTTACTCCAGGCCTCGGCGATTCTGCGGCATCACCTCGATGTCTTCGTCAATTTCAACGAAGAAGTGATCGAGTTTGATGAAACGCCAGCAGGCGTGAGCGAGGAGAACATCAAACTTAAGAAACTGCTCAACATGAGCGTGAATGAGATCGAGCTTAGTGTCCGGGCGGCCAATTGCCTGAACAACGCGAATATCACGACGGTCGGCCAGCTTGCTCAAAAAACCGAGGCCGAAATGTTGAAGTATCGCAATTTCGGCAAGAAATCGCTCAATGAAATCAAGGACAAGCTACAACATCTTGGTTTGAGTCTGGGAATGAAATTCGATCCGGGCCTTGTGGACCTGCCGGTGAGCGGTGATAGTGCCAGCCCGAATGAGTCTGCTGGCAAAGAGTAAGTCGGCGATCAGTCAAAGCCGTTCGCCACTGCTATGAGGCACCAAAAAAAGACGATCAAGCTCGGTCGCAAGGCTGAGCACCGCAAAGCGCTGCTGGCGAATCAGGTTTGCTCCTTGATCGAGCATCAACGCATCAAAACAACTCTGGCGAAAGCGAAGGCGGTTCGACCGCTGGCGGAAAAGATGGTGACTCTCGGCAAAAGAGGATCGATTCACGCGCGCCGGACCGCCCTGGCTACTTTGCGGCAAAAGAATGCTATCAAGAAACTCTTCGACGACATCGCGCCGAGATCGACAGAGCGCAACGGCGGTTACACGCGCATTGTCAAGCTCGGCCAACGCAAGAGCGACTCCGCTCCGATGGCATTCATTGAGTGGGTGGATGCAGCACCAGCCATCGAGGAAAAAGCGGCCGAAGAAACGAAGGCGAAACGAAAAGCGGTCGAGCCAGCCGCGAAACAAAAAGAACCCGCCCCGCAACCAGAAGCGCCTGTTTCCGAAGAGAAGGAACTGACCCCGGCCCCGGCAGAAGAGCCGAAGCCAAAAAAGCGGAAATGGTTCAGCCGAAAATCGGCAGAGCCGGAAGAATAGTTTCCGTGGCGTCCGGAATTGCCCGGAACGCTTTGTGGTTGAGCGACGCCATCGGCTCTTTGAGCGGACCTTCTGTCGCTTTTTCGAGTCCGCCGATGTATGATTGGCTCTGCACTCATGGCGCCCAATCCTTATATCTTCATCGTCATTTTCGTGGGCGTCGCGTTGGTTTTCCCGTTGATCCCGCTGGCGCTCGCCTGGCTATGGCGACGGTTATTCCAGCCGCCAAAGCCGGGCGCCGAAAAAAATGCCATTTATGAATGCGGAGTCGAGTCAATCGGGGAAGCACAGATCCAGTTTCGGTCGCAGTATTATCTTTACGCCATCATTTTCCTAATCTTCGACGTGGAAGCGATTTTCCTGGTGCCATTCGCGGTGGCCTTCACCGGTTTGCCCATCGGAGCGTTCATTGCGATATTGGTTTTCCTCTTGCTCTTGATTGAAGGCCTCGTCTGGGCTTGGGGAAAGGGCTGCTTACAATGGGAGCGTTGAAGGGTTGAAGCGGAGATGACTGAGCAAATCGACGAAGGGCTGCGCAGGGAACTGCAACGACAGGGAGTCTGGGTGACTTCGATGCAGGAGCTTTACAACTGGGGACGCAAGAACTCGATTTGGCCGCTGCAATTTGGGCTCGCCTGCTGCGCGATCGAGATGATCGCAACCGCCGCCTCGCGCTATGACATTGCGCGGTTTGGTGGGGAGGTTTTTCGGCCATCGCCGCGTCAGGCAGATCTGATGATTGTCGCCGGCACGGTAACAAAAAAAATGGCGCCTCAAATCGTCCGGCTCTACAACCAGATGCCCGATCCAAAATATGTGATTTCGATGGGGGCGTGCGCCATTTCCGGCGGGCCTTTCAAGCAAGGCTATAACGTACTCAAAGGTATCGACCGTTACATCCCGGTTGACGTTTACATTCCCGGTTGCCCGCCGCGGCCAGAAGCGTTGCTGCACGCATTCATGGAACTGCAGCGCAAAATCGACGAACAGAAACTGACGGGCGCGAACAAGGCTGAGCATCTCGATCCGTCAGAACCGAGTGAATTTCCGGTGCCATCATTTGGCGAGCACGATTTGGAGCCGCCGGCTAATCCAGATGTTTTTCAGCCGCCGGTGATCGAAAGAACATGAACGGAGCACAGACTTCCAGTCTGTGGGGCGACCGGGCGTCTCGCCTGGTCGATTTTCTTCAGCAGGCTGGAAGCCCGCTGGCCCCACAGGCAAGATGCCTGTGCTACTGCTAACTCGCGATGGAGCCTCTGGACCAAATCAAAGCGCGCATCGAAGCCGCCGTCCCCGGCGCGAAGATCGACATCGTTCCGAATCCGGGTCCCGCGCAGCAATCGTGGCTGCTGATCGACAATGAACATGCGTCGGCGGTGGCGCGTTTCTTGCGCGTTGATCCAGCGCTCCGACTTGACTTTTGTTCCAACGTGACCGGCGTCGATTGGCTTGATCGGACGGTGAAGAAAACGGTGAAGGTGAAGAAATTCGTCGATGGCGAAGAGAAGGAAGTCGATGAAACGAGCGAGGACAAAATCCCCGGTTATCTCGAAGCGGTCTATCACCTTTATTCGATAACGCACAAACACGGCCCGGTCGTGATTCGAATGCGAACGCGAGACCGCGCGGAGGGCGCACGGTTGCCGTCGCTCACGCCGATCTGGCGCAGCGCCGAATTTCAGGAACGGGAAATTTTCGATTTATACGGGGTTCGATTCGACGGCCATCCCGATCTGCGGCGCATTCTAATGTGGGATGAATTTGTTGATCATCCAATGCGCAAAGATTATCGCGAACCCGACGATTACGAATACGAGCCGACACCTCACGATGACGTGCTGGAGAAGGCGAAGCGCCATCATCAGCCGCGGCCGGAGCTTGATGGCGCTGAAAAGATTACAGCCACCGATTTACACGGATGAAACACGGACGAAGAAGGCTTCAGTTTTCGGGTGTTCGGGGTTAACGAATTCAAATCTGTGTCAATCTGTGTTCATCTGTGGCTTCCTTGATTTCGTTAAGTGAGATGAGCGCGACCATCCAAACACTCGAACCAATCGAGCGGCCACCGACCACGATGGGTTCACGACTCGACGGCGAATTGCTGGAAGTCTCGATGGGACCGCAGCACCCATCGACTCATGGTGTGTTTCGCATGAATGTCGCTCTCGAAGGCGAGATCGTGCGCAAGCTCAAGCCGGTCTTCGGATATTTGCATCGCAACCACGAAAAGATCGGCGAGAACACGACCTATCTCGGCTCAATGCCGTATACCGACCGGCTTGATTACTTTTGCTCGATGACCAACAACTGGGCCTACGCGCTCAGTGTGGAGAAGCTCGCCGGAATCGAAGTCCCCGAACGTGCACAGTATCTGCGCCTCATTCTTGCGGAACTAACCCGCCTCCAAAATCACGCGTCGCTGCTTGGATTTCTGCTCAACGATATGGGTGCCTGGGGCACCCCTCTCATGTATGCGTTCCGCGAACGCGAGAAGATTCTCGATCTGTTCGAATCGTTGTCCGGGTCGCGCATGATGTGCGATTACATGCGGTTTGGCGGCTGCCGGTGCGATACGCCGCCGGGATGGATAGAATACGCTAGGAAACTTGTCGATGCCTTCCCCCGATTCATCGACGAGTTGGAGAAACTGGTGGTCGGAAACGAAGTTGTTATCGCGCGCACCCAGAATGTCGGGAAACTTTCAGCTGACTTGGCGATCAATGCAGGCATCACCGGCCCCATGTTGCGTGCATGCGGGGTCAATTACGATCTTCGGAAAGTGGATGGCTACGGATTTTATCCGCGTTTCAAATTCCGCATCCCACTCGGCGAACACGGCGACACCTACGAC
>JBKOWV010000031.1:0-5392 GCA_046724585.1 Verrucomicrobiota bacterium | reverse complement strand
AATTGCCAGCATTGACATATTTAGTCTTACCTAATATTATTGGTCTAGAAAATTTATGTTTTCTCGGTCGATGAAAATCCCGCCTCTCAATCGTAGAAATTTCCTTAGGGCCGGCGTGTTTGGAGCAGCCGGCGCCTTCGGCTTGGCCAAGGCGCGAGCTTGCATGGAGTGCTTGACGGAGAAGCTCGATGGCAAGTTCCCGATCGGAAAAACCAACATTGTCGGAAACCAGATCATACCTATCGCCTACCACACTTCAGCCAATGCTCCGGCGCCGGCGCAGACTGTCGAGATGGATCCAATGAAGTTTCTCACGACGTTCGATTACGGCCAAGAAACGAGGCTGCCCGATCGCCCGACGCAGCGCGAATATCACATCTGGGCGGAGGATAAGGAGTTGGAGGTGGCCCAAGGGATCAAATATCCTGCCTGGGTCTACAATGGCTACATGCCCGGGCCCACCCTCCGCGCAAGACAGGGCGACCGCATTCTGATTCACTTTGAAAATCGTGGCGCGAAACCACACACGATCCATTTCCACGGCATTCACCCGGCCAATATGGACGGTGTTTTCGAGTTAGTGCCGCAAGGCCGCACGTTCACTTACGATTTCACGGCTGAACCGTTCGGAGTCTTTCCGTTCCACTGCCATATGATGCCGCTGCGCAAACACATTTCGCGCGGGCTTTTCGGTACGCTCATTGTCGATCCACCGACGCCGCGACCGGCAGCGACCGAGATGGTCATGGTCATGCACGGACTGGATGTGAACTTCGATATGGAGAACGATTTCTACGCGGTGAACGGCTACGCCAATTTTTACGCCGAGCACCCGATCTCGATCAAAGTCGGCGAAAAGGTGCGCATCTATTTGTCGAACATGACCGAGTTCGACTTGGTGAACAATTTTCACCTGCACGCCAACATGTTCGATTTTTACCCGACCGGCACCAGCCTCGAGCCGGCCGAACACACCGATACTGTAAATCTTTGCCAAGGGCAGCGCGGGATCATCGAGTTCAGCTACAAATATCCGGGCATGTACATGTTTCATGCCCACACGTCCGAGTTCGCGGAGCTCGGTTGGATGGGCTTTTTCAATGTGACGGCTTGAGTCATGCACGATACACGCAAGATAACTCCAAGACTGATCGTGATCGCCAGCGCAGTAGCGCCGCTGCTGTTATTGGGACTGCTCGTCTTCTGGTTCTTTCACGGTGGCAGCAAACTGATTGAGCGCCCGGTGCCGCCGATCGAAGAAGTCAGTATCCGGCGTGTCGAACTCACCCCGGGCGAATTCAAGCTCACGATTCGCAACACAGGCCCGTTAGCTGTGGATATCGCGTTGGTCACCGTCGATGAGGCGATCTGGAAAGCGGAGTTTAGTCCTAGCCGTCACCTCGGACGTTTGCAAGAGGCGACCGTGCGAATTCCGTTCGACTGGGTCGAAGGCGATCCATACAAGATCACGCTTTTTAGTACGACCGGCCTGTCCTTTGAAAAGGAAATCGAAGTTGCTACGGCGACGCCAAAGCCGAGCGGCCGGATGCTCGCCGTATTCACCGCCATGGGGGTTTACGTTGGGATCCTGCCTGTAGTCTTCGGGATTTTGTGGCTGCCGTTTCTGCGGCAGTTGGGCAGTCGCTGGATTAATTTTCTGCTGAGTCTAACGCTTGGCCTGCTCGTGTTCCTAGGGGTAGACGCCGCGCACGAGAGCTTAGAAATCGCGGGGAAGCTGCCGAGCGTTTTCGGCGGCGTAGCATTCGGCGCGATCGGCTTCCTGCTCGCGTTCCTGATTATTACGGCAGTGGACAG
Source organism: Verrucomicrobiota bacterium (assembly GCA_046724585.1). Taxonomy (GTDB): domain Bacteria; phylum Verrucomicrobiota; class Verrucomicrobiia; order Chthoniobacterales; family UBA10450; genus Udaeobacter. Next base: position 3,577 of record JBKOWV010000031.1, on the reverse strand, counting down.
TGCGGCACGGGCGCGGGCTTCCCGGCGAGGAGGCGACACTGCCCTCGTGCTGGCATACCTGATTGCTTTTGGTATCGGCGTTCACAACCTCGGCGAAGGGCTCGCCATCGGCGGCGCCTATGCCGTAGGCAAAATTGCGCTGGGTGCGATGCTGCTGCTCGGTTTCACTATTCATAATACAACGGAAGGGCTGGCCATTATTGCGCCGCTGACGCGGTCGACGGTAACGCTATTCCATCTTGCTGCGCTTGGTCTGCTCGGAGGCGGGCCTGCGATCCTCGGCTGTTGGATCGGCGGTTTTTCCTACTCAGACTTTTGGGCCGTGTTTTTCCTCGCTATTGGGGCGGGCGCGATTTTCCAAGTCGTTTGGACAATCGGCAAAAACATGATGCAGACGGCTGAAGGCAATTTGTTCCATTTCGGCAACGCCACCGGTTTCCTCGTCGGGATGCTGACGATGTACGCCACGGCGTTGCTGATCAGCACATGACCATGCAAATCAAAAACACACTCTTATGTCACAGTTAATCAAAAAACACGGAACCAAGATGTTCGCCGGTGGGTTTATCGTCGGACTTCTGGTCTTCGCGCTCATGGCCTTTGCGGCCGAGCGTCCACATACATCGGCCACGCGCGAGGTCGTACTAATTGCCAAAGACGTCGCGTTCCGCCAACCGGACCACCCCGATGACGCGAATCCGACGATCCACTTGAGGAAAGGTGAGACGGTGAAGCTTACCCTCGTCAATCAGGAGCCGGAAAAAGTGCTTCACTGTTTCGCCATCGGAGGACTGAACGTCAAAACCACCCATAATCTGGCCACGGGCGAATCCGAAACGCTTACTTTCACGCCAAAGGAGAAGGGTGTATTTTCATATGCGTGCTTGATGCATCCGATGATGGTCGGCAAAATCGTTGTTGAATAGTTTGCCATGGCTACCAAGACTCCTTCCGCTTCCCGCAACTCATCCGCAGTGGAGGACTACCTCGAGCGCATTCTCGAGCTGATTAATTCAAAGGGTTACGCTCGGGTCGTGGATATTGCCACCAGCCTGAAAATCTCGCAGGCGAGCGTAACTAACATGGTTCAGCGGCTCGATGCTGAAGGTCTGCTCAAATACGAAAAGTATCGCGGCCTTGTCCTAACCACCGCCGGCGAGGCACTGGCACGGAACATTACCCGCCGGCATCAACTCCTGACCGACTTCTTCACTCTTCTTGGTCTCGATGAACGCGTCATTTATCATGACGTGGAAGGCATGGAACATCACATCAGCCCGCCTACTCTGCGCGCGATTGACGCGCTTACGAAACAACTTCGGCGTCGGCCGGCATTGCTTTCGCGCTTAGATGGCAAAAGCGTTTAACTCGCGGCTTTTGTCGGCCAACGCGCGATAGAAATAAAATCCGAGGGCCTTCTCAAATACAAAATATCGCGGGCTCATTTTAACTGCAGCTGGCAAAAACCTCGCCCGTCAGATCGCTCAGGCCACAGGCTCCTGCCCGATTTCCTGAAACTACTCAGTCTGGATGAACGCGTCATTAATCACGACGCGGAGGGAATGGAACATCACATCAGCCGCCCAACGCTTCGGGCAATCGAGGCTCTCACGGAACAGCTCCGCAAACGCCCGGCAATGGTGGCCAAAGTGGACTCCGCCTCGTCTAGCAAAATTGCTTGGATTGCTGCAAAACGCTGACACTCGGTTCGCCGGCGCCTTCCTGGCCGTTTCGCAAGTCGTGGACCCAGCTGCTACAGTTCGGTTCGCTCGGCCGTAGCCGGCTCGTTGATCTTGCGGAAGTGCAATTGGCCCACGCGGCGGCCATCAGTCTGTGAAACGGTAACCAGGTAACCGTCGATCTTAACTTGTTCGCCTTGTTTGGGCAGATGACCGAGCAGATGCGTAACGTACCCACCGATGGTGCTGACGTCCGCGCTCTCCAATTCCAGGCCAAACGCATCGCGTAATTCGTAGAGTCCCAGCGCACCGTCCACCACGAACTCGTTGTCGTTGATCTTGCGAAATTCTTCCTTTTCCGCGTCGAACTCGTCTTGAATGTCGCCGACGAGTTCCTCGAGCACATTCTCGAGGGTTACGATCCCGACGGTGCCGCCGAATTCGTCCACTACCACAGCAAGGTGAGCGTGTTTGGTTAAAAAGACGTTGAGCAACTTTTCCAGTGACATCATCTCCGGGACGGGAAGAATTTCGCGCTTGATCCGCATCAGATCAGGATTCGAATCGCGCGTCATCGCGACCAGGTCTTTGATGTGAATGAGCCCAATCGTGTCGTCGAGATGCCCTTTACAGAGCGGGAACCGAGTGTGTCGCGAATCGATCGCTCTTTGTAAATTGGTCTCGAAATCGTCTTCCACATCCAGATAAACGACTTCGCCGCGCGGCGTCATGATGTCGCGAACGACCCGTTCGCGTAGATCGAGCGCGTTGATTAGGATTTCTCTTCCTAATGGACTCACTTCTTCGGCCTTAGCGCTCTCACTCAAAATCAAGCGTAATTCTTCTTCCGAGTGGACCAATTCGCTTTCGGCCGCTGGTTGAATGCGCAGGATATATTTAAGAATTAAATTTGAGGAAACATTCAAAAACCAGATGAATGGCTTGAACACAACATAGAAAAGCCGCAGCGGTGGACTGACAAAAAGCGTGGTTCCAAGCGCCTTCTGGATGGCGAGAATCTTGGGCACCTGTTCGCCGAGCGTGATGTGAAGAAAAGTGATGAGCGAAAATGCCAGGGCGAACGAGACCGATGTCACCACCGCCGCGGACTCAATCCCAGCTAGCGAAAAAACCGGCTGAAGCAATCGTGCCAGAAAGGGTTCACCCAGCCAGCCCAAGCCCAAACTCGCCAAGGTGATACCGAGTTGGCAAGCGGATAGATAAGCGTTCAGGTTCTCAACTACGTGATGACTGATAGCAGCGTGTCTGTTCCCTTCCGCGGCCATCGTCTCAAGTTGGCTGCGCCGGATTTTGACCAGGGCAAATTCCGCCGCCACAAAGAAGCCATTCAACAAGACCAGCGCGAAGACCGCCGCCAATTTTGCGATTAGCAGTAGGGGCGGGTCCCAATGCCGCGCGATCATGTCGGCAATCGGCATCGCCACGAGAAAGTAAAATGAGGGAAAGTTCATTAGCCGGATGCGCAGCCCTGCATCCGAAACCTAACGTCGCTGATAATTTACCAGCTCGACTTGGTTACGCCAGGGATCAAACCTTGCGAGGCCAGCTCACGAAAAGTGAGGCGCGACAGCTTGAAGCGGCGGATAAACGCGCGGCGACGTCCGGTCACTTCGCAACGGTTCACCACACGCGTCGGGCTGGCGTCGCGCGGCAGCTGCGCTAGGCCGGCGTAGTCTTTCTTCGCTTTCAACTCGGCGCGGAGGGTAGCGTATTTTTTCACCGTTGCGCGCTTACGCTCGTTGCGATTAATCCAGGCGGTCTTGGCCATAAAAAGAGGCTGAACTTAGTCCTAAAGCTTTGATTTGCAACCGGGTTTTCCGTCTGCCGGACCAACTGGCCAGGCGGCTGCAAACGGGCAATTAACCCAGAGCGCCGAC
>JBKOWV010000169.1:0-13448 GCA_046724585.1 Verrucomicrobiota bacterium | reverse complement strand
TGTTCGCCGTTTCCGGCAACCGGACGATTCGGTGAATAGCCCCTGACCGAAACAAATTCGCCAGGGAAAACGCCTTGAAGAATTTCTTTCACGCGGAAGGTGAGACCGTCGGTCTTGGTGACGCTCTGGATTTTTGGTTCGCAATAGCGCGCCCGCAAAATGGTGGCGAGCTGACCAAACCCGTAAAGACCCTGATCGTTCATCTCGACGGTGACGATGCGTTTGTATTTCGCGAAGATTTTCTCGAGTCCGTTCGGCAACGGATGAACGTGGCGGAAATGTATGGCTCCGATTTTTTGGCCGTGGTCGCGCGCCATCGCCACCGCGTCGTGGATCGGCCCGTAAGTTGATCCCCAGCCGACGAGCAGCGTGTCTCCTTCCTGGTCGCCGTACACTTCCGGCACCGGAATTTCTTCGGCGAGTTTCCTCAATTTATTGCGGCGCTTCGCCGTCATGGCCATGTGCAGCTTCGGACTGCCGGTCGGGTGCCCCATCTCGTCGTGTTCGAGCCCGCCGATAAGCGGATATTTCCCGTCGCGCATGATCGTTCCAGGCGGCACGTGTTGGGTAATGCGCTCAAGATCGTACGGCTTGAAACCGCCCTCGCGTGGTGTGAGATCGGGTTTCGGGTCGATCATCAATTTCGAAAGATCCGGTTCATCGAACGCTTCGATCCGCGTAGCGAGCGAGGTGTCGCTCAAAATGAAAACAGGCGTGCTGTATTTGCGCGCGATCCGGGCCGCTTCAATCGCAATGTAGAAACAATCTTCCACGCTCGCCGCCGCGAGCACGACCCGCGGACTATCACCGTGACTGCCGTAGATCGCCTGATGCAAATCGCTTTGCTCGACGTTTGTCGGCAGGCCTGTGCTCGGGCCCCCGCGTTGAATGTTGCAAATAATGAGAGGGATCTCGGCCATTGACGCCCAGCCGATGGCTTCGGCTTTGAGCGAAATGCCCGGGCCGGCGCTACCGGTCACCGCGAGATAGCCGGAGTACGAAAATCCGAGCGCGAGCGATACAGCTCCAAGTTCGTCCTCGGCCTGGACAAAAATCCCGCCGTATTTTGGCAACTCGCGTCGCAACACTTCCATGATGGACGACCACGGCGTGATTGGGTAACCGGCGCCGTAGCGCACGCCGGCAGCGATCAATCCGTAAGCGAGCGCCTGATTCCCATCCATCGTGATCTGCGCGCGTCCACTCGTTTTCGGGATGTGATCAAACCGATAGTGTTTCGTGAGGACATTGCCGACCGGATAGGCGTAGCCCGCCTGGAACGCCATCAGCGCGGTATTGACGATGCTTTCGTCTTTGCCGGCGAATTTCTCCGTAATCAGTCTTTTCAGTTTGTCGGCGTCGAGATTGAAAATTTTTGCGATCAGGCCGAGCACAAAAATGTTTTTGCCCTTGTCCTTGGCAGTGCCGCCGAGCGCTTCGATCGTGAGTCCAGTGATCGGCACGCCGACATAAACGAAACGTTTGTCGTCGAGGTTCGGCTCAACGTTGTCCGAATCGTAAAGCAACACGCCGCCTTCCTTCAGGAAATCGAGGTGGTCCTGGTAACTGTGCTGATAAAACGCAACCAGGAAATCGGCTTCATCGCCGGCCGATAACACCTCGCCCGAACCAATCCGGACCTGGAAGATCGACGGTCCGCCGGAAATCGTGGCCGGGATCGTCATGTAAGTCATGACATCGTGATCGCTGCGTCCGGCGAGTCGGGCGAGGAATGCGCCGGCGGTTTGAATGCCGTCCTGCGAATTTCCGGCCAGACGAATCACGGCGTCCTGGATGTTTTCAGGACGTAGATCAGCTCGGTCCGGAGCTGGACTGCCGGCAGCGGTTGGCTTGGCGGTAGTTGCCGGCGCGCCGGTCGGAGCACTGTTCTTAGCACCCGCCTCGGTTACAACTGGAGTTGAAGTGTCTTCTGGCAAAACTGGAAAACCTCGGGTGAACAATCTCAGGCCATGTTGGCGCTTTTTCCAGAGGAAAGTCCGAGCCGCAACCAACGGCAAGCGGCTGCTGCGGGCGGGTTAACGAGTCGACGATCCGATATGGGAATCGTCGGCTCCCGGAGGGCGATCCAGACCGCGGCGTTTTAGCAACGGATCGATGTAGGGATCGCGTCCGACGAAATTTTTGAACAGCCCGAGCGCGTCGGCCGATCCGCCACGCGAGAGCAGAGTTGCGCGCAAGCGGTCGCCATTTTCGCGCTTCAAGCCACCATGTTCCTTGATCCAGTCGACTGTGTCGGCATCGAGCACTTCGCTCCAGATGTAGGAGTAATAACCCGCTGAATATCCGCCGGCGAAGGCGTGTGAGAAATACGGAGTGCGATAACGCGGCGGAACGAGCGGAAAATCGACACCGGCCTTGTGCAATGCCTCCGCTTCGAAAGCGATCGGGTCTTTCGGCACATCGGGAGGGTTTAACTGATGCCAGGCTTGATCGAGAAGCGTGGCGGAAAGGTACTCAGTTGTCTTGAAACCTTGGTTGAACTTTTCCGCGGCAACGACCTTATCGAGTAGTTCCTGCGGGATTAGCTCGCCGGTCTTGTAATGTTTTGCGTAGTTTTTGAGCACTTCCGGCCAGGTCGCCCACATCTCGTTTACTTGCGAGGGGTACTCCACGAAATCGCGCGGCACGCTCGTTCCGCTGAACCGTGGATATTTTACGTTTGAAAACATTCCGTGGAGCGCGTGACCGAACTCATGAAACGCGGTGCGCACCTCATCATGAGTCAGCAACGTCGGTTCGCCTGCCGGCGGTTTCGGGATGTTCAGATGATTGGCAACGACCGGTTTGGTTCCGAACAGGTCGCTTTGTTGGACATAGGCATTCATCCATGCGCCGCCGCGCTTGGAGGGCCGTGCGTAGTAATCCGCAAAAAACAGCGCGAGCGGTTTGCCATCGCGATCGTAAACTTCAAACACGCGCACATCCGGTTGATAGACCGGTAGATCGTGCCGTTCCTTGAAGGTGAGGCCGTAGAGTTTATTCGCGGCGAAGAAAACGCCGTCGAGCAAGACGTGATTTAACTCGTAGTAGGGGCGCAGCTCCGATTCATCGAAGGCATAGCGCGCTTTGCGCACTTTTTCCGAATACAAATCCCAGTCCCAGGATGCGATTTGGAATCCTCCTTTTTCCTGATCGACAACTTTCTGCATGTCCGCAGCTTCACGACGCGCGTTTGCGACTGCCGGTGGCGCGAGATCGGCCAGAAGTTTGTTCACCGTCGGAACATTTCCAGCCGTCTGATCTTCGAGCTGATAGGCTGCGTGATTTTCGTAGCCGAGAAGTTTGGCGCGCTCGGCGCGAAGCTGTGCCGTGCGAATGACCACGTCCCGGGTATCGAACGGCCCGCCTTTGCTGTTGCGAGAGAGCGATGCCTGCATCAGGCGCTCGCGTAGCGCGCGGTTTTGCAACGACCCAAGCGCGGGCTGGCCCGTGGTGTTTTGAATGCGCAAGACAAACTTGCCTTCCTTGTGCTCGTCTTTCGCGGCGGCGGCAGCAGCGGCAATTTGGTTGTCGGAAAGACCGGCAAGGTCTTCCTTGCGATCGACCACCACCGAGGAAGCGTTCTTTTCCTTTAGAACGTTCTGCTCGAATTTTGTCTGCAGGGTCGCGAGCTCGGCATTGATCTTCTTCAACTTTTCCTTGTCGGGGTCGGAGAGCTTCGCGCCGGCACGGACGAAATCCTTATGGTAGCGCTCGAGCAGATACGCCGACTCAGGGTCGAGCCTGAGCTTATCACGATTGGAGTAAAGCTGCTCGATTCGCGCGAAAAGCTTACTGTTGAGATGAATCGCGTCGCGATGCGCCGAAAGCTTTGGCGCCATTTCGGCGTCGATCTTCTGGCGGGTTGGATTCGTGTCGGCGGCGTTAAGATTCGAAAAGGTCCGCTCCGCGCGATCGAGGAGCCGGCCGGTTCGCTCCAGGGCGACAATCGTATTGTCGAAGGTAGGTTTTTCAGAGCTGGCGGCAATGACATCAACTTCCTTGAGCTCTTCGCGCATGCCGGCTTCGATTGCCGGGACGAAATGTTCGTCTTTGATCTTATCGAACGGCGGCGTGTGATACGGCAGAGTGCTTTCCACCAGAAGTGGGTTGTCGCTGGCAGTTTGCGGGGACGCTGAGCTTTTCGCAGATGGTTTCTCCGCGTTAAGAGAGGCAGAGGTTATTTGCATGACGGATAGAATTGCCAACAGCCGAGCGACGAAGAGGGAATGATGCATAGTGAGAATGTCACTTGTGCACGTGACGGTGGCTGAACGCAACTACGGGAATCAGGCGGACCTATAGAAATCCGATCTCGCTCAGCGCGACACTTCGCTAAGGGCGGGCCCAGGGGCCAGTCCGGCGTCTTTACACACTCTGCGCTCGGGGCTGGCTTCGTCCCACCTGGCCAGCGATAATTGGCGGATGAGGTGTCGCGTTTTTGCTCTGCTCATGTTTTCGTCAATCAGCGTCGCCGCTGAGAACGCTGCTCCAAAGTTCGATGCGCACGCCGCAGAGCGATTCGCGAAGCTAGCTCTCGCATGCGTCGGCAAGGAATATCCGAACAAGATCAGTCATGTGCTTAACAGCGACACCGATGTTGCGCCGCCGCGTAAACTCACACCCGCATTTTATGGCTGCTACGACTGGCATTCATCCGTGCACGGACATTGGCTGCTCGTCAGGCTGATACGGACATTTCCGAACGCCCCGTTTGCGGCGCCGGCGCGCGACGCGCTGCGCAAGAGCCTCACCGTGGAAAATCTGAAACAGGAAGCTGCTTATCTTCGCGGAGCGGGCCGGGCCAGTTTCGAACGTCCATATGGATTGGCGTGGCTCCTTCAATTGTGCGCCGAGCTGCGGGAGTGGGATGATGAGCAAGCGCGCGAGATGTCAGCCAACCTGCGCCCGCTGGAAGAAGCTGCAGTGGAGCGATTGAAAACATGGCTACCGAAACTCTCGCATCCGGTGCGCATCGGTGAACACGACCAAACCGCATTCGGGCTTGGCCTGATGCTCGATTACGCCCGCGTAACGGGCAACGAAGCTTTCGCCAAACTGGCCACCGATTCGGCGAGAAAATTCTTTCTGGCCGACAAGAATTGCCCGCTCGGTTATGAACCTTCGGGTGAAGATTTTCTCTCACCATCTCTCGGTGAAGCTGATGTCATGCGCCGCGTGGTTTCTCCCGCGGAATTCGCGACGTGGTTGAGAGAGTTTATGCCGCAGATTCCGACCATTCGAAACGCTGATTGGCTACCGGTCACGGTCTCGCCCGATCGAAGCGATCCAAAGCTTGCGCATCTTGATGGATTGAATTTGAGCCGGGCGTGGATGTTGGAAGGAATTATGTCGGCCCTGCCTGCGGACGATCCACGCCGGCCGACGCTTGCTGCCGCGGCCGAGGCTCATCGTCGCGCGGGACTCGCGGCCGTGACCGGCGAACATTACGAAGGCGGACATTGGCTCGGGAGCTTTGCGGTTTATCTGACGACCCAGCGCGGGATCCAAGGCGGCTCCCAGTTGAAATGAAATTTAGGATTTTTCTGGTTGTCGCTTCATGCGTCGTCAGCCTGATCACAGGCTTTGTTATTTCGCGCAGCGGTCGTTCAACCGAAAGCGTCAAGACGCGCGCCAAACCTCTGATCGGTCTTTCGATGGACACGTTGAAAGAGGAACGGTGGCAGGGAGACCGCGACCTGTTTGTGACGCGAGCGAAGGAGCTCGGCGCGGATGTTCTGGTCCAATCGGCAAATAGCGATGACACCCGTCAAATCAGCGACGTCCAGGCGTTGATCAGCCGGCGGGTCGATGTGCTGGTCATTGTTCCGCACAACGGCGGCGCCATGGCGAAAGCCGTCAACATGGCGCATGACGCTGGAATTCCTGTGCTGGCCTACGATCGGTTAATCACCGACTGCGATCTCGATCTTTATATGACTTTCGATAACGAGAAAGTGGGCGAACTGCAGGCCCAATTCCTGGTCGATCATCTTGCGAAGGATCGAAAGAAAAAAATCGTCCAAATTTATGGCGCGAAAACGGATAACAACGCGCTCCTCTACAAGCGAGGACAAGACAAGGTCCTGACTCCGCTGATCAACAAGGGCGAAATCGAAGTCGTGCATGAGGACTGGACACAGGATTGGAAACCCGAAAATGCGAAGAAGATCGCGAGCGCGGCAATCACCAAAGCCGGCGCAAATTTCGATGCAATTCTCGCGTCGAACGATGGCACGGCCGGCGGTGCGATTCAGGCGCTGAGCGAAGAAGGCCTCGCCGGCAGGATTCTCGTTACCGGCCAGGATGCCGAGCTGAGCGCTTGCCAGCGGATCGTCAACGGCACCCAGGCGATGACGATTTACAAACCGCTTTCGCAGCTTGCGAAACAGGCCGCGGAGGCGGCGACGAACATGGCGAGAAGCAAACCGGTTTTTGCTCTCGGCAAAATCAACAATGGAAAAATCGACGTACCTTCAATTCTTCTCGACGTCGTGGTGGTCACAAAAGAAAACATGATGGACACCGTGGTAAAAGACGGCTTTCACAAAGCCTCCGACATCTATCGCAGTGTGCCCGAGGCACAGCAGTCGCGTTGATTGCGCACTGAGGAATCGCACATGAATCCGGTCGTGCTTCAGGCGGAGAACATCACGAAAACATTTCCGGGCGTGGTCGCGCTCAAAGGTGTCAGCTTTAACCTGCGCGAAGCCGAAATCCATGGGCTCTGCGGGGAAAACGGCGCCGGCAAATCGACGCTGATCAAACTGATCTCCGGCATTCATCCCTACGGTTCATACGAGGGAGATTTTTTCGTCCACGGACAGCTTGCGAAATTTCGCTCGCTGGCAGATGCGCAGAGAACTGGAACCGCCGTTATCTATCAGGAACTCGCACTCGTTAACGACATGACAGTCGGCGAAAATATTTTCCTCGGCTCAGAGCCGCGCACGCCACGAGGTTTGATCGACTGGCACAAGGTCTATCACGAGGCGCGGGTGCTCTTGCGAAAGTTCAACGTCGAGATCGACCCGAGCGAGCCGGTCGCGAAGCTCGGAATGGGCCAGAAACAGCTGGTGGAAATCGTAAAAGCGCTCTCAAAGAATTCGAATATGCTTGTTCTGGACGAGCCGACTGCCGCGTTGGCAGAACACGAAGTCCTCATCCTGCTCGACATCCTGCGCGATCTCCGAAGCCGAGGAATCGCCAGCATCTACATCTCGCACAAGCTCGACGAACTCTTCGCGGTCTGCGACCGCATTACCGTGCTCCGCGACGGGGCGTCCATCGCCACGCTCAAAACGGAGCAAGCGAACAAGGCGCAAATCATCAAGCACATGGTCGGGCGCGAAATCAGCGATCTGTTTCCGCGGCGCAAATCGAAGCTGGGCCCATCCGCCCTTGAAGTTGAAAACCTCACCGTAGCCGATCCTGATTCCGGGCAGCCTTTTCTTGCCGACATCAGTTTTTCATTACGCGCCGGTGAAGTGCTCGGCATCGGCGGTCTGATGGGCGCGGGCCGCACCGAGCTGCTGATGCATTTGTTTGGCGCTTGGGGCACGCGGTTGAGCGGCTCCGTCCGTCTCAATGGTCGCGAACTGAAGGAACGAAAGCCGGAAGAAATTATTCCTCACGGCATGGTGCTGGTGAGCGAAGATCGTCGCCGCTACGGATTGATTCTGGACAAAACCATCGGCTTCAATCTTTCGCTTTCCTCTTTGGCGAAGCTGACGAAGAACCGGTTTATTGATCAGGGACTGGAATTCCAAAAGAACAATCACTTCTTTCAATCGCTGCGCATGAAAGCGCCGACGCTGGAAGCGCTGGTGGCGAAGCTCTCCGGCGGCACCCAGCAGAAAGTTGTCCTGGGCAAGGCGCTTATGACCGAGCCGCTCGTGATTTTTCTTGATGAACCAACCCGGGGAATTGATGTCGGCGCCAAACTGGAAATTTACGAGATCGTTAATCATCTGACTGATGCGGGTAAAGCTGTTCTCCTCGTGTCGAGCGAGATGCCTGAATTGATCGGGATGAGCGATCGCATCCTGGTCCTGCATGAAGGTCGCATCGGCGGTGAATTCAATCGCGGCGAAGCCACGCAAGAGAAATTGCTCGCCGCGGCCATGGGACAGAGACAGGTGATGCTCACCTGAAATGACGAATGACCAATGACAAAGGATGAATTACTGAGCCATCTCATAAATGTTGTAGCCACGCCCCTGTGGGGCGTTGACATCGCTCGGCCCCAATATCCCGAACGGCGCACAGCGCCGTGGCTACAACGCCTGGGATATTTGCGAGAGTAACGTAGTTCGCTGATTCGTCAGTTCCCTGATGCAAACGAGAAGATCACTTCGCGATTTCTCGCTGGTCATCGCGCTCGTCGTCATTTGCGCGTTCTTCGCCGTCGTGTCGCCGCAGTTTCTGAGCGCGCGCAATCTCTCCCTGCTCGTAACCGAGCTGTCGATCACCGCCACGCTTGCGATGGGAATGTTGTTAGTCATTCTTCCGGGCAACATCGACTTGTCGGCCGGAAGCGGCGTCGGTCTGCTTGGCGGTATCGCGAGCGTCCTCGTATTCGAGCATGACTGGCCAGCGCCGCTGGCAATGGGAACCGCTTTGCTTACCGGCATTCTGATCTGGTTTTCCATGGGCAACTTGATCGTGCGCCAGAAAATACCGGCTTTCATCATCACTCTCGGCGGTCTGCTTATCTTTAAGGGATTGTTCTGGCTCGTCATTCACAATTCCACGATCCCGATCGTGCAGGGCGGACGCGCGAATCTGTACTCGGTTCTCACTACCTTTTATTTGCCGCCCTGGGCCGGATACACGCTGGCCGCCCTGATCGTGATCGCTCTGGTTTTGGCAAAGCTTCGCTCCCGAAACGCGCGTCAGGCCTACGGATTTGCCGTTGAAGATCGTGAACTCGTCTTTCTGAAACTGTTTCTCGCCGCGCAGCTGATTTTTCTCTTTGTCATTGTGACAAACAAATTCCGAGGCATCCCGTTGTCAGCGGGCATTCTCGGCGTCATTGCGTTTGCGGTTTATATTCTCACGACCCACACGCCCTTCGGACGTTATCTCTACGCCATCGGCGGCAACGAGGAAGCTGCGATCATCTCTGGTATTCCCGTCGCGAAAGTAGTGGTCGGCTCCTTCAGCATCATGGGAGCAATCGTTGCGATCACCGGTTTCATGCAGACTTCTTATTCGGGCGCTTCGACAACCACGGTGGGCGACCTGATGGAGCTCGATGCCATCGCCGCGTGCGTCATTGGCGGAGTCAGTTTGAAGGGAGGCCGTGGCACGGTTCTGGGAGTTCTTTTCGGTGCGCTTATCATGGCGTGTCTGCTCAATGGCATGACACTGCTCGCCGTTTCACCCGAATTTAAATTCATCGCGCGCGGCGTCGTCTTGTCACTGGCGGTTTGGATGGATGTTCACCTGGGGCGGTGACTTCTGTAGCCGCGGCCCTGCGGGCCGCGTGCGCGCGTCGCACACCGACGCGGCTACCGCTACTTCGGGATTTGGGGGTGGCGCCGTCGCTAAAACAAGAAGCCGTAGGAATAGATTCGTCGACATAATCCTTCCACTCACTTGATGGCGTTGTATTTTTTAAGGATCTCGATGGTCTTCTCGACGGGCAGTTCCTCGGCCGTGTGGCCGCATCCTGTCACGGACTTCGCTTTGAACAAGGAATTGTAGACAGCCTCTTCAGTCGCTTCGATCGCGGCGAGAAACAATGGAGACATGCCATCGTTTGAAACGAGCGTAGCGGGCTGCCGCCTTGTCGAGAAGGCGATCGCGTAGTCCCCGCTTCCATTCGACGCCGCGGATCCGGTTCTTCCCAATCCCATCATCGTTCGCGCGGCCAGACGACTGAGATTCCGGCTGTCTACTGGCGCATCGGTTGCAACCACGATCAGGCAGGATCCATCTGCATGATTGTCGGCGCCACCGGTTGAGCCTTCGAGTTGCTGCTTCAGGTAGTAAGTTCCTAATTCCCGCCCGACTGGCGCACCATTGATAGTCAGCACACCGCCGAAGTTCGTTTGCACGAGCACGCCGACAGTGTAGCCGCTAAGATTGGCAGGAAGTCTTCGCGAGGATGTTCCGATCCCGCCCTTGAATCCGAACGCCACGGTGCCAGTACCAGCACCCACGGCGCCTTCATCAACTGCACCCCCTTTCGCGACGCGAATCGCCTCGGCCACATCGGCTGAAGTGATATGGCGTCCGCGAATGTCGTTCAGCCAGCCGTCGTTCGTTTCACCGACCAATGGATTGACTGACTGGACGTCCTCATTACCACGCAGTGCGAGCATGTAATCGATAACGCCATCGGCAACTCTTGGAACCGCGAGAGTCGAGGTGAGAACAATCGGAGTTTCGATTTCGCCGAGCTCATTCACTTGCGTCGAACCGATCAATTTACCGAACGCATTGCCCACGAAAACAGCGCCCGGCACCTTTTCACGGTAGAGATTGCCTTTGTGCGGAAGGATCACGGTGATCCCAGTGCGGACGTTCTCCCCCTGAATGATCGTTTTGTGACCAACCATGACTCCCGCTACATCAGTGATCGCGTTCTGCGCTCCGACAGGAAGGATACCCACAACCACTCCCGTTTCTCTCGCGCGCGGGCGCCTCGCTTCCTCCGCGATGAGCGAATTGCAACAGAACAACGTGAAGAGCGCGACAACTTTGATGCCTGTCATATGCTACAAAATCTGAGTGTCCATCGATTCAATACGAAAAAACGGCGTTTACCAAGTCCGCCTGAGCGGATGCGCTTCGGTGGTAAAGACGATCTTGTCGAAACCTAATGTCCGAGCTGGCGCAAAGAGCAGGTAAAAATATTTGAAGGTTTCGGCCAGAACGAAGCTCTCCATTTCATCGCGCTTTTGTTTGGTGACGACGTCGGCAAGCGCGGCATAGCCGGCTTCGGCGCGACAGTATTTCACAAAATCATGGAAAAGCTTTTCGCCCATCCGTCGATAATGCGGATCTCCAGTGAAGTGATACAGGTAATAAGTCGATTCGATAATTTCCGGACGCAGATGATAGGCGCCGGAAATCACGTGCATCGTTTTGTAATCCAAGACTTCGGGTTCGACGCCATGCAAATTCCACATTCTGAACGAGGATCCTTGCAGGCGACGGGCCCGTCCCAGATCGCCTGAGAGCGCGAGGAGCGCAGGAAAAAACGCGTCGAGGGCGCCGTAAGTTGTTTCGGTGCGCGCGCCCGTTTGCATGTTGGCGTGTCCGTACCACAGCTCACCGCCGCTATCGTCGGCGAGATATTTGTTGATGGCCGGTATGCTCGCGTTCCACATGTCGCGGCAGTCCTGATCGCCGAACAAAAGCCAGCATTTCCAGAGGTACTCGTAATACGAATCGATGCCGCCGCTGATGTGACTGTCGGTATCGGTCCACGCGCCGGTCTCGACATTGATACTCTGTCCGACGAGCCCGAGTTGCGATCGGCGCTTGTATGTTTCGACGAGCGCACGTTTGGCTTTGTCGTAGAACTCCGGCCTGCCGGTCAGTTTGCTCAGGGTGCCGAACTCAAGCAGCAGTGTGCCCGTTTCCGCCGGATTCGTTACTGGATCGCGCACCTGACCCGTGCGCAGGTTGACATACACATAAGGCAGTCCGGTTGGCGAATTGAATACGGGGAGCAGCCGGTTGCCCAAATCTTCGGCCAACTGCAAAAGACGTTTGTCGTTGGTTAATTGATAGCTGGAGAGCAGGCCGCCGAGCAGCCGAATCGCGATCTCAAAGTTTTTGACGTAAATGTCGCGATCGAACGAGAGGTCGCGCACGATGAGCTCCTTCGTCTTCGCCACGTCGGCATCGAGATTCATCAGAATGAGTGTGTCGAGCGCATCGACCGGGGTCATCAAAAGCGACTGCTCGTACCAATCGTGCGGGGTTTTGCTCAAGGGCCGTAACGCGTCATGTCCCCAGGCGTAGCGCTCGTAATTGCGCCACGCGTGCAGAAATTCTGCCTTTACATTTACGGCCATTCGCCGCGCCTGCTGTTCTTCATGGAACCTGTTGCATCCTTGCGCAGCGAATGCTGCCAGGATTACGAGGCAAATCCCGAATGCAAGCGTGCGACGGGTAGGCTTAGTTGCCGGACTGGCGTGAATCGGTTTGAGGCTCATCGACTGGGGACTTTTCGCGAAATCAGATAATCCTTTCCAATCTTTTTGTCCCGAACGTTCATTCATGGATGGATCCGGTCCAGACAAACCCGGGAGGCGACGGACTCGTCATGTTTATTGGACTCGCAGCGCCGGTCAAAACGCCATTGATCCGACCGCCACGGCAACCCTGGAATCCTCTTCGACGCCGCAGGTTGGTCTACTGTATTTGTCGGCGAAATTTGTTTCAGCAGGACGGCGGAAATCGTGGTATACGCTTCTTCGATCTTCGGGATCGCGCCACGAGGCAGTTTGCCGAGATAAAACGCCGGCATAGCTCAGCTGGTAGAGCAGCTGATTTGTAATCAGCAGGTCGTCGGTTCGAATCCGACTGCCGGCTCATGCAATTTTCGATTGCGGCTTGATCAAGCCGCAGCTATTTCGCCACGCAGAGGCTCATCCCCCATGATGCGGAAGATGCGGTCGCGTTTCTCCAGGTAACCTAACCCGGCGAAGCCACCGATTTTGACAGCGTCCAAACTTCCCGCGTAACAATCCGCCGGATTTTACGCAGTACCACAGTGAGTAGCCCCTTTGGTGGCTGTTCAGATTCAAACCGCAGAAAGGAAATCACTTTATGTTCAGCATTGAAGAAGTCAGAGAAAACAACCGAACCGGACTGCTCATTTCATCGTTCGTGGCCCATATCGCTGCAATCGCCCTGATCCTCATAATGGCCCTCGGTCCGTCCACCGCCTCGGCAAGGCCGCCGCCGACGCCGACGAACTTCCGCGTGACGGCGAAAACGGCCTACACGATTACGGTCGCCTGGGATCCGGCTCCGCCCAACTCCGGAAACTTTAATTACCATCTTTCGGGAGCCTATCACGTTCCCCCGGCCGTCCTACCAAAGACGGCGACAAGCCACACCTTCACCTTTCTGCATCCGGGCAACGAGTATTGGTTATTTATCATTGCAAAGAATGCAGAGGGAAGATATTCGGGGCAGGCCCAAGCGACGACTAGGACTCTTTTGGATACAACCGCGCCATCGACGGCCCCGGTGGTGACTACCGTGAACGAGGTGGGATCGAACTATGCCGCCCTTTCGTGGACCGCTCCGCAGGATGATGGACCGTACTTTACTTATCAAATCTGGGCGAACGGCAGCCTTCGCGCCACCACAGGCACAAACATTACTTCAACTGTCCTTCGCTTTCTCCAGCCAGCCACCGGTTACAGCATTACGGTCCGCGGACGCGATGAGGGAAACCACTGGTCGCCATTCAGCAATCC
>JBKOWV010000106.1:0-6473 GCA_046724585.1 Verrucomicrobiota bacterium | reverse complement strand
GTGGGACAAGATCCTATCGCTCCGCGCTTGGCTGCAATTGTTCGCGAATCATCCGCTCTGCCAGGATCCGCGGCTGCTGTTGTGCATCCAGGACAGGGGGGCGTGGCTCAACATTGCCGCCCTTGTCGGTGCGGCGGTCGCCATCGTCACGCGCCGCGGAGACATGCGCAGCGCCGGTGCCGCGCTGATCGCATATATCGGCCTCGCACACGTCTATGCCTACGCATACCAGGCCGGATGGCTCGGGCCGGTGGGCGTTCTCTCCACGCACTTTCTCATTTTGTCGTGCTGGTCGTTCATTTGCATGTTTGCAGTCATTCCCTTCTTCGAGCCGTTGAACCGCTTGCAACTCAAAGCGCCGGCCGCTGCAAAGCTATCCAAGATCAAACAGCTGGCAAGTTTCGTTGCCAGCATCGCGGTCGCTGTTTTGCTCGTTACGATGATCGTCAAGCTGCTGCGGCATCCTTACGACAGCTTCCGTTATGGAGTCGCGCAATTGATGATCGGTGTTGTGGCCCTCGGCGCTGTCATGCTGGTGGTTGAAATCATTCGGGCGTATCGCAGAAAAACAGGCGCAATCTTTACTCGCGAAACTGCGCTGCGACAGGCGATCGTCTTGGCGATATTTCCGATCCTGGCCTTGATTCATCTGTCCATTGCTCCGCGCCAGGATGTCCCGACCGTGCGTGACGCGTCATTACGTAACTATTTACATGAAAACGCCTCGATCGAAGTGGGCAGACCGTTTCGCGGCTACACCGCCACGATTTGGGTCGATAAATATGGCGAGATCGGCGTCGGCTCTCGCGACACGCCTCTGCGCGACGCCAAACTGTATTACTACGGGCGCGAATACTTCAGCGCTCGTTACGGCGAGACCTTCACGGAAACCGATCTGTGGGATTTGAACATTCCGACCTTCGAGGAATACGGCGAGTGGACTTCGGTGCAGGCCCATGCCTTTGCGCTGCGGCTTCTCGCCCCCGCCGGAACCGCGACGCACAGCAACTATTTGCGGGTGTTCACCATCGATCCGGACATATTGCGTGCCGTCGGTGTGCGTTACGTGCTCACCGATGCCGAAACGCTCGATCGTTCCGCCGTCCTGCGCGGCTCCGTCTCAGCTCCAAATTCCCCTCGCACTCCGGCCGTTCGCCTGTTCGAGCTCAGCAATCCCAATTTGGGCACGTACAGCCCCACGCAGTTCGTCAAGGCGATGACGGCCGACGAGATCGTACAGCGGATACGGGAGAACAAGCACCGGCTCGACCAGGTCGCAGTGGTGTCGGATGACGTCCCATCGGCCACCGCCAAGGCGCGCAACGTGGTGATGATCGTCGAGCGTGACGGGCTGCAAGTACAGGCTGCAAGCGACGGGCCCGCCCATATCCTGCTGCCGGTGCAGTTCTCGCACTGCCTCGTGGTGGTCAACGGCGCTGCCGCTCGCCTCACCCGCGCCAATCTTTTCCAGACCCTGATGTCGTTCGATCGCACGGTCGACGCCCGCATCGAGTTTCGCTTCGGGCTCTTTGCCGACAACAGCTGTCGGCTTCGGGACGGGCTCGACAACAAGGCGCTTGGCTTGTGACCGATCGCGCCGCGAAAGCCCGAATAAGCCCGAGCGCGATCTGGGGCTATCTCGCGGCTTACCTTGTCGTGCTGCTGAGCTTCACTGCGATTTGGTTTCGGTATTCCGACTTTCTTTATATCGGCCGCGATGCCGACCTGAGCCTCTGGCTCGGCAAAGCCTACTTAGATTGGGCACGCCCGCTCGACGTGACGGCGATGAATCCCCTCCAGGGCATGACCAGCATGCTCATGGCGATCAATCCATATTTCAATCCCGCGGCATGGATATTCCAGACCGGCGTCCCTGAGATCGCAAAGCAGGTCGTCTCATTCATCATCTATTTCACCGAAGTGACGTTATCGACGTTCGCCCTGGGGCTGGCGCTGGGATTCTCGCGACCGTTCGCTTTTGCCGCTTCGCTTTGGCTGGCCGTCCTGCTGTTCCCTCCGCTCAACTTTGTCTTCGGCCTGCTTGGCTGGCTCGCGACAAATCCGCTTTACGGCCATACGATCACGCTGAGCAATCTGCTGCTTGTCGCGTTCATCAACATCGGCGCCGAGCGGCATGCCAAGAGAGGCTTCGGATACCGCCTTGCTTTCAACTGGCTGCTCGCCAGTTGCATCTTCCTTCTGATCCTGCTGAGCGTCCTTGCCGCGCCCTTCTACAACGGCGGGATGCTGCTCGGATCGCTGCTGCTCGCGGGCATCATTTTTTTCTCGTCGACCTCTTACCAGCAGCTGCTCTGGCGATTGGCCGCCGGCATCTATGTGCTGGCCTGCTGCGCTGCTTTGCAGTTTCCCGAGTTTTTTGCAGGCGCGAGGGATTATTCCGCGCGTTTCTCCGGCCCGGAGCGCTTTCTGCCGGCGTTTCATTGGTCGACGGAGTTCGCGCCTGATTTGATAGCCCGCGCCCGCGATGAGCTCTGCGCATGGGGTCTTCTGTGCGATCGCTTGACGCAATGGCCGCTCGCG
Organism: Verrucomicrobiota bacterium; assembly: GCA_046724585.1. Lineage (GTDB taxonomy): Bacteria > Verrucomicrobiota > Verrucomicrobiia > Chthoniobacterales > UBA10450 > Udaeobacter. Next base: position 3,932 of record JBKOWV010000106.1, on the reverse strand, counting down.
CTGACGGGGTCGCGTTGGCTTCAATTGACCATCATCCTGGGCGGCATCGTCGCTGCAATCCGCACGCAGCCGCCGCTCGCGCGCATCGGTGCTCTGTTCAGCGTGCTTTGGACCGTCCTGTTGCTCGTCTGGATCGGCGCGAGTCTTGGAATTATCGCTGCGCTCCCGCTTTCACCACTCTACGTTTATCTGATGATGTATCCCTTTTGGGCACTGTTTAGTTTGTATGCTGGCGTCACTGTGCTGGAGATCATCGCAGCTTCCCTCCCGGCGAGAATCCAATCGGCCGCTAACGTCCGGATTCTAGCCGTCATTTGTCTCGTATCCCTTGCATTCGTTGCCTTCCACGCGGGACGCGCGGCCCTCTTCAAGCAGCGCGGCCCCCAATTGCGCATCCATTCACCCATCACTGAAATTCTTGAGCGGGAGATCTCGTTGCGTCCGGGGCAGGCTTTCCGCGGTTCGGTTGCCACTCTCCTCGGCTCACCCGAAAGCCCGCTGCGCCAGCGGTTGCTCGAAAGTGCGGGACGGCCGCTGCAAGCGGGCGAGTTCGAAAAATTTCTTCAGCGGCTGGCACTCGACACCCGCAGCAGTCACGATCTGCTCGATTTGTGGTGGCGCGATATCCCGACCTTGTCGGAGTACGGCCAGGGCCTGTCCAAACCGCTCATGTTTTATATTTCGAATGTTCTCAACGCACCGCAAGACGCCCAGGATCTCAACTTCGCGCTTCCTCGCCTTGCGAATATCGATGTCTTGCGAGCAATGGGTGTCCGGTTCGCCGTGACGGACCTCAGGCTCCCGGCTGACCAGGCAAGCGTCACAAGCACGGTGCCGCTGAAAGATGGAATTGATTTATATCTTTACGAATTGCCCCATCCGAATCTCGCCGGTTTTTCGCCGACAAAATTGTCAGGAGAGATTAGCCCCTCGGAATTGTTGCAACGCATCCGTGCGAACCCCGCGCTATTCGAATCCGAGGCATTCGTCAGTTCTGCCGCGACCAGTTCCGCCGCGACAACTCAGCCATTGGTCCCCCCGCAGCGGTCGCAAATGATATTCGAACGCGGCGCAGTGCATGTGACCGCGACCAGCGCCGGGACTTCGGCGCTGCTCTTGCCGCTCCAATTCTCTCATTGTTTCCGGCTGCTCGCAGCGCAGCCTGACCGCGTCAGAGTCGTACGAGCGAATCTGATCCACACATTGATACTTTTTGCTGGCGAGCTGGACGCCCGCCTCAAGTGGGAATTCAGCTTTTGGCGCAACAGCGGCTGTCGCTTGCGCGACGCTGAGGACGTCCGCAAGCTGGGACTGCGGTAGCGCGCGTGGAACATTCATCACGTGTTGCGAATCGCCACGATGATTGATCAACCAGCACTGTCATCATAACGTCTGCCCCACTCCCCGCAGGCTCAAACCTCGACCATGACAACGAAACAGTGAGACCAACGCGGTGCTGTTCAATTCCTAATGTACTGGCATCCCTCGTCTATTATATTTGGTGGACACTGGAATTTCTGCTGCTTCTTCTGTTTTCGCGCCGTCGTTCCGATCGAACGACAATAGTTCTCGGACTTCTCTTGGCTGCACACTTCGCCATTGTCGGAGCCTACATGTGGCCTTTTCGCAAGCACCCGACATACGCGAGGGTTTTTGCAACTATAATCGAAAGCCTATTCTTCGCCATCGTAATCACGATCGTAGCGTCGGGAGCGCTCCGGTCTGCTTTGCTTGCGTATACCTTGAAACTGCGGCAAATAGCGACCGGCTCGACGCATCTGCGAATGCGGTTAGTGAGCCGCCTCGTTGCCGGCTTTTCGTATCCGGTCGAGATTTTCAAAGAGTTCATGGTCCCGCTGCGAGCGGGTGATCTGGAGCAGCATTTTGCTGAGCTGCCATGTCTCCTTTGGCATGAATGGTAGGTTAGACGATGCAAATTCGAGTGCCCGTCGCAGTGACAGTTCGTCTTGATGGCATCTAGCGAATTCCAAAAATGTGAGCCAAGCGTCCGCGCCTTTCGATTCTACGGTGGTCAGTTCGACAGGAATGGCACTGCTGTCCCTTTGGAAAAGCATGTGTGCGGAATTGCGCGGCCCCAAGTAAACTTTTGAATAAAGCAACTGCCATCGCCTAGAGGGGCGGGGAGACCACGAATTATGCCCCTCGCGCATATTCGAAAGGCCGTTCGCAAAATGATTCGCGGACCAGAAGAAGCGGCACTGCTGGCGATCAAGCCAATCCATATACCACTCAACCCACTCGTCGGTCATTTCTTGCATGGAAGTTGTATTCGTAACGAGATCGAAAGAGATACTTTCAAGTTTTCGAATATAGGTGACTGGGCACAGGACAACTCCGGAGCGCTTCGGAGTGCACGTCGGACTGGAGAGGTATTGAACTTGGCTTTCCCCTAGCTCACTACGGAGTAGGGTCTCGGAAAAGACCAGAGTTTCAGGAATATCGACGATGACAACGAGATCGGGACGGTGCGCAGAATTTGTCAGCCAGCAGCGCGCGATGCTACCGGTGCCGCCGCCAATGTCGCAGATCGTTCGGGGCCAATTGCCTTGTAGCAACTTGAGTAATGTGAGCACCGTCCTGGCGGCGAGCAAGGTCATAAAATCGATTGTTCGGCCTCGGTACTCCACAACAAAGTCTGGACGAATGATTCGGGGTGAGCGAAACGACGATAAGGCAGCATATAGATCCCTCGGCAGGTCTGCCAACAGCTCAAGATCACAGCAATGGCAATGCCCGATTAGTTCCTGTGGAGGAAAATGAGTCTCGATGCCCGCCTCGGGAGATTGGCCCAGGTGTATCGCTTCCTCTACAGTCGAAAGAAGTCGGATGCGAGACCTCAATTCCGAAGCGTAGGAACCCCAGCGATCGCCCAATGACGGCAGATCAGCAGACGTCGTGGAGCTTTGAAGGTGAGCCTTAGCCATGCGAAGGATGGGGTCGTGATCTCCCGAAGACGAGCGCCGCCAGCGTCGTGCTCGCTTACCGATCGTCTCGGCCGCAGCCGGATGGCAGCTCGATATGCGCTCAAGCCGGTAACCAAGTGCGCCAAACGACCGGTGGATGAGAGATTTGACTACTGCGCTTATCTTTTGCATCGGGTGGCTGCCTAGTCGAGACCGGTTGGCCCACGTTCATTGCATAGGTCAATCTAAACAGTAGGATAGATACAACATTGGATGCGATCACGAGCAACCGCCTGCGTCTATCCCGGTTGCTTCACGCGCGATCGACGTGGTCGAAGTATCAACGTCCTGGTCAAGCTTTTCGCGGCCTCCTCGGCTCACTTCGAGCGCGGCGCTGTGCACGTGACGGCGGCGAGCGCGGGAACCTCCGCGCTGCTCTTGCCGGTGCAGTTTTCCCATTGTTTCCGGCTGCTTCCGGAGCAGGCCGATGGCGTCAAAGTGCTGCGCGCGAATCTGATCCACACGCTCATCCTTTTTACGGGCGAGCTGGATGTCCGCCTCAAATGGGAATTCAGCTTTTGGAACAACAGCGGCTGTCGCTTGCGCGACGCCGCGGACGTCCGCGCGCTGGCACTGCGTTAGCGCGCGCAACACGAAAGTCGTCACCCGACCCGTCGCTATCGCTGCGATGATTGATCGAACGGGGCTGCCAGCGTACCGTCCCCCCGCTCCCTCTCACTCAAACCACGACGCCCAGTCAGTCCAACGCGGTGCTGTTCAATTCGTATGTCTTCATTTTCTGTTTCCTGCCGCTCGTGCTGGCAGGCTACGCACTGCTGCGCCGCGGTTCCAACCTGCTTTGGCCGATCGGTTGGTTGGTGCTGGCGTCGCTCGTCTATTACGCGTGGTGGCGACCGGAGTTTTTGCTCCTTCTATTCTCGATCACAGTGAATTTCGCTTTCGGTACGCTGATCATTGACGGCGGACTTTCGCGCGCCCAGTCACGCG
>JBKOWV010000042.1:0-2227 GCA_046724585.1 Verrucomicrobiota bacterium | reverse complement strand
TAGCCGCCGCAGAAAAACGGCGCAGCTTGTCGTAGTCACGGCGCTCTGTCGCCGTGTTTTGAGAAGCAAGAGCAGCACGCCCCGGCAGAGCGGGGTGGCTACATTTCATTCGCTCTTCGGGCGAATGCGGCAGATCGTCTTTGGTCAGCAAAAATTTTTCACGCAGTTCGGCATAAAGACGTTTGAATGCGGCGGCGAGTGCCAGTTCGATGCGTTTGCGCGCCGCGAATTTCTCCAAGCCTGGAAAAGAGGGAATGGGATCGCCGAAGGCGATCCAAATAGGCGTGCGCCGCAGCGGCAGCCAGCGCCTCTTTGAGTAGAGCCGATCGCTGCCCAGGATTACGCATGGCAAGATTGGAACTCCGGCGATATGCGCAAGCGTCGATGCGCCCGGTCGCAGCGCAGCTCCCTCCAGCAGTGAGCGCGTGCCGTCGCGGATGCCGCCCTCGGGAAAAAGGCCCACGATTCGCCCTTGCTTCAGCCGCTCGATTGCGGTTCGGATGGTTTTGCGATCGGCACGATTTCGTTCCGCGGGAAATGCATCGACGGCCCGCAAAAAAAAACCGAGCAGCGGAAGCGGAAAGAATTCCGCCATGGCCATCCAATCGATCTTGCGTCGCACCACCGACGAAATGATAAACGGATCGAAATGGCTGATGTGATTTGATGCCAGCAGAAATCCACCGCTGCGATTTGGATTTCCGCGCCGCAAAACATAGAGCCGCGCGACGGACCCAAACAACAACTTCATCAAGAGCGCTGCTGCGCGATTGGCAATTGAGTGAAACGCAGAATGAATGACGAATGACGAATGCCTAATGACGAAGGAACGACCCGCCTTCGCGCAGCTACGGCGTGGCAAGCCGAATCCGGATGACGAAACATTTTCGGCGGCTTCTGTCATTTGAACATTCGGAGTTCCTTCGACTTTCGACATTTCGTGCTTTGTCATTTTAGCCCGTTTGCTGCGCGAGCTCTTTCCATTTTTTGAGACCGAGAAGAATTTCAAGGATTAATAGGATTGCTAGAAATTGCGCGAGAATGACAAAGTACATCTGCACTGTCGCATAGCGGGAATTTTGCAGCGAATGAATGACTGCTACCTCGAGGCAATTCGCCAGATTGTATGAGTACATAAACAGGACCAATGCCACAAGATAGCCCAGCCGTTTTCGATACGTTTCCCGTGACAAGACGAGCGCGCTTAACGCGAGCGCGATCAAAAGTAATGGAAGATACGTCGCCGCCAGAATGCCAAGTGGCTTGCGGATGTAGGCCGACTGTACAGCAACCGGCGCGCTCCGTGCGAGCAACTCCGCTCGTCTGATAAAATCCACCGCCGGTGGATAAGCCGCCCAAATTTGGTTACGGGACTTGCTGCCCAATGAAGTTACGCTCACGCCATATTCCTTGCTGAGCGAACGAGACTTACCCAACTGGTAGGCCGGGCACTTCGGCCCATAAAAGATCGCTATCTCCCGCGCGATCTTTTTGACGACGAGGACGGGGCGCTGCTGCCATATCCGCCAGTAGTAGAACCAATAAAAAGCACAAATCGCAGAGGGATTATTACGGAATTCCTTGCGCAATTGCCATCCGATCGAGGTGTGGTCGAACATGAGATAGTCCGGATCGAAGCCAAGTGTGGGGAATTTCACGGATCCTTTGGTAATAGATTTTGCAATTTCGACTTTAAGCGCAGCGTGAACGCGCCCAAGCCACTCCCGGGGATACGGATTCTTCGAGCCGCGTTCGAGATCGTCAGCCATTTGATCACGGATTAGATTGGCGTGAATCACGAAGAGCTGGGTTGGCAAGAAGCACTCGCGCGCCTCGTTGTTACGGATGAGGAAGTGCTCCGGTAGCAATAACAACGCCGCACCCACTGCAGCCCCGCCAGCCAACACCATCTTTTGCGAGAACCAGCCCTTTCGGAAAAAAAAGATCCCGATAGGAACAAGTGTGACAATCGCGGTCAGCCAAAAGCTTGGTTTTACAGAAGCAAGCAGGAATGAACTGAACACGACCGCGATTCCATAGGTGACCGTGGCTCTTGGTCGAGCTTCCAGAAAACAGCAGGCGGCAAATTGGATGACAAAGTAGAGATTAATGCTGATCAGAAATCCGCTAATGCCCTCCGGCCGGATGTTCATTTCAAAGTAAAGCGGTTCTGTGGAAAACATGTAAGTTGCCACAGCAAATAATCCCAAGCAGCGGTGAATCGGAT
>JBKOWV010000181.1:0-37018 GCA_046724585.1 Verrucomicrobiota bacterium | reverse complement strand
CAAACGCCCAGACATGCGCTTCCGGTCTGCGCGTTCCAAAAGCGATCGGCGATTTCCTTATTCTAAAAATTCTTCGTCAATCCAATGGTGGCGCTGTCGCCGTCGATGACGAGGAAATGCTGCGCGTCACTCGCGAAGTGGGATCGAGCGAGGGTCTCTTCGTCGCTCCGGAAGGGGCCGCCTGCTTCGCAGCTTTGAAGTCGCTCCTTTCGACCGGCACAATTGCTTCCGACGAGCGGGTCGTCATTTTCAACACCGGATCAGGAATCAAATACCTCGACTGCTACCAGTCGTAGGCGTTTGCCTGTCTTTGTCGAACAAAGACGAATCGCAAAAAGCCCTGCTAGAAGGAATCGACTGCGCCCGCTTCCACCGGACACGTTTCGTCGCACCACATTTCAATGCGCGCGCGGATCTGGTCGCGGATTTTGCGCGTGCCGGCGAGGCGCTCCTCATGTGTGCCGGTCAACTCGGCTGGATCTGGAAAACTCCAGTGCAATCGCTTGGTCACGCCAGCAAAGATGGGACAGCTCCGCGCACTGCTCTCGTCGCAGACCGTAATCGCGTAGGCGAACAGTTCGCCTGATTTGAAAACGTCGAACACGGATTGTGTTTGATTTTGCGAAATATCAATCCCGATCTCGCGCATCGCTTCGACCGCTAGTGGATTGAGACTCCCCGGTTCGAGACCGGCGCTGTGCGGCTCGAAATGATCGCCGCAAATCTCGTTTAGAAACGCTCGCGCCATTTGGCTGCGAGCGCTGTTATGAGTACAGATGAACAAGACTTTTTGTTTCATGATGGATGATTGATCATGCCATGAACAGGAACCGAACAACAGTGTTTTCGAACGCATCGGCACCCGACGACGGCAAGCAGCGCGCCTGCAACGGGGGCCAGAAGATAAATCCAGACATATGACAGATGTTGAGAGACCAGAGCCGGGGCAAAGGAGCGCGCCGGATTCATCGATGCGCCGGAGATCGGGCCGGCAAAGAGCGCTTCCAGCGCGATGACCGCTCCAACGGCTATTCCGGCGGTAATTCCGCGTTCCTTCGCGCCCACGGAGACGTTGAGAATCACAAACATCAAAAGGGCGGTGAGAATGATCTCGAGGACGAGTGACTGAAGAGCCGGGCCGGCAGGGGACGTTGCTCCCAGGGTCGAATGCTGCGGAAACAACCCGCGCAAAAACAAACTCGCAGCCAGCGCGCCCGAGAACTGGCTGAGCACATAGGGCAAAACCATTTTTTCCCTTGAAGCCGGCGCGCAGCGAAAAAACCTAGGGTCACGGCCGGATTAAGATGCGCCCCAGAAACGTCGCCGACGGCATAGATCATTGTTAGAACAATCATCCCGAACGTTAATCCCACGCCCACACTGGTGACCGCTCCACCTGTCATGTCATTGATGATGATTGCTCCGGTCCCGGCAAAGACGAGAGCGAACGTCCCAATGAACTCCGCGGCGTATTTTCCATCTTCTCTCATTCAGACTTTCCGTTTGCTGATGAAGATCGAGATGCGCTTTGCAAACGCCTTGGGGGGCTCGGCATAAAACCGTCGCCCAAGTTCGAGCGCGTCGCGACATAATCGCCTTCCCCGTTTGCGGATGAGCTTCTGCAACCGCGCCAGTTCATCGCGCAGCGCGTCATCGCCGCTCTCCTTTTCCAGACGCGCCATAAGAAAATCGAAATCGTGTTCCCGACCCAGCAATTCGCCCAGGACGTCTGCGTCGTGGGCCATTTCGTCCAAAACAACCCGGTTAAGCGGTTGCAAGATGCGCAACTGATACCAGAGGTCTTTCACCCGCTTGCGCCAGGCATGAAAATTTTCCGGGACCGGTTTCTTGATCGTTTTCGCGAGTCCGCGCTGGCCGCGTTTGTAGATTTTCTCGACAGCGCCGCAAATCTGCTTCCAGGTTATGCCGTTCAGCGGCCATTTCGAAAGGCACTCTTCCGCGCGTTCCAGCTTTGGAATCGCTTGTTTTTGCCAGCCGTCAAACGCGGCGGAAAAACTCTCCCGCTCCAGCGATAATAACTCTTCGATGCGTGGAAATGAATTTTTCTCGGATTTTTTTGCCGCCTCATCGCGCAGTTGAATTAGCGTTTGCAGTCGCACCTGCGCATCGCGCAAATCGGAGACGAGCCGTCCGATCTCGCGCACGCAGCGATCTTCGTACTTATGCTGATTCTTCCCGACTTCACCCACGGCCAGGCGCATTGCCGCGCGCAGCTTTTTAAGATGTTTGCGAACTTCGTGCACGGTGACGCCGCGTTGCCTTGCCGGGTGCCGGCACAATCGAAGAGCTGAGTCGATTTGTTCACGAAAGACTCTCTTCAGCCCGTCCGGCAACGGTTCGCGCAATTTCAAACGGAAGCCCATATTGTCTGCTTATTCGTTGGCCAATCTCACGTTGCTGTAACGTTTTTCGCCCGTGACCTCCCGGCCAAACCAGGAAGGTGGCTTGAATTTGGCGCACGTTACACGGTCGGGGAATTCCACCTCCGCCACTACCAAACCGGAATGTCTCCGCCGATAAATATCAATCTCGATCATTAGGTTTCGCCAGGGAATTTCGTAACGCAACTTGTACAATCTCCTGCCTGCGGTCGCCGGCCAAAGGGCCGCGAACTGCTTCGGACTGAGCTTGATCTCGCGCTCTTCCCGCGATCTGCCCCGGCCAACTTTGAAAGTCAGCGACCTTGTTTTGCCTTTTTTCCGGAGACGCACCTGTCTGCCTGCAGGTTCTGTTGCCAGGTAACCTTGTGCGATGACATAACGCCGCGCCCGTTTGAGTTTCTCAGGCAGCCGTTTTAGCAAAAATTTGCGTTCGATCTCACGACTGCTTGGCGTTCCTATCTTCATTCGTGCAAGGTCAGGATGCTAATGGTGATCAATGTCCCGGTCGAGATTTTCGTCATCAAAAGGCTCAGTGTGTTGAATTTAGTGGTCATTTCGTCACGCAAGGCCGACGAAGGACATAAGGAGATTGCTTTCATCCAGAGCGAAAAGACCGCCACGCTTCGGTTGCAAGAATTGGCGCAATCCTCAATTGTTAGCGGCGTGAAAGGAATTGTCGCTCTCCTCACAGTCGCAGGCGCGCTCACCAATGCTGCTTGCACCTTCTTTGAACCGGGCGAGACCGTTCGAGAGGAGTCGGGAAGAACTCTCTATCGAGCTGCGGAGGAAAATCCAACCGACCGCCCGGACGTGACGCCGCTGCGGGAAAAAGTGCCAGGAGAAACTCGCTGATTTACGGCAAGCGATCGCTCGACGCGATCCCGGCGCAATTATTGGGCGCCGATTGATTGGAGATACTCAAGGACCGGCGCGGCTTCGGCGCCGCCCTTGGTGGCGTGATGCAGCAATTGCAAGCCGTGCGGACCTTTCGAGGTCTTCAGCTCGGGAAAAGCCGAGAGGATCGCTTTGACCACATCCAAGCGCCCAAGCATTGCCGCGCAAAAAATATTCATGCGGGCGCCTTTGCTTAACAAAAAGTTGGCAATGTCTTTGTTCCCCATGTGTCCGGCGCCTTCGAGAGCGGTTTCGAAATCGCCGCCACCCCACTCCCAGCACGAATTCAAAAGTCCGGGTTCCTTTTTCAGCAACGCTTTCGTTCCGGCGAGATCGAAATGCCCTTTGATGACAAAGTCTTTAACGAGCTCCTTATCGAGCGGTGGCGGTTTTGGCGGCGCGGACGGCGCTCCCGGTGGCAGCGACGGCGTCTGCGCCTGACTATTTTTTTGAAGAGCAAGAAACGCTCCAGCTCCGCCCATGGCCACGACTGACAGGAACCGTTTGCGACTAATGATTTTGTTCACCCTACAAGCGCGAACGCGACGTGACCGAGAGCGGCTCGGCCGTTTCCAGGTTCTTAACCACCGTGCTAAGATAAACGGACTCGGGATAAAATGCCTTGTACTTCGTGATCTCCGCCCGATTCAATACTTTGAATCCGTAACGTTCGAACATTTTCTCCCCGCGCCGGCTTTCGAACGTAACGATCTGTCCATACACTCGTTTTTCACCCGAGCGATACAGATAACTCAAGTATGCGCTCATCAGCGCGCGGGTTGTGGAAACTTTTCGCGCATCCGGGAGGAGATTGATATGAAAATGCGGAACCCGCCGCGGACGCGCAGGCACTTCGTGCCATCCGTGCACCAGCGTCCAGCGAATGAAACGACGCGAGCGTTCATGGTAGCGGAGGTAGCGAGTGAGCGCGCGGAAAAAGAGCCAAACGTTTTGATAGAGGGCGTAGAGTTGATTGCGCAACGGCTTGCGCGAGCCAAGGAGATAACCGCGAATTTCGCCCTCCACCTCCAGGAGAAAGCATGATTCCGGTTCGTGGTCCGTGTAATAGGTCGTTAGAAAATCGGCGAACAATTCTCGATCCTCGTAAACCGGATCGATTGGGTCGCCGAGAAAGCCAGTATTACAGCACAATTTCCTGACCGCTTCGCGATCCGATGCGCGGTAGCTGCGAATGATGAACGGCCTATGGTCGTCGCTCTCCATTAAGGACGGCGTAGTTTGCGCAAGTCTCGCGATAAATGCAAAACAGTTCTTCGAACACGCGCAGCCAGCCATACAGATGTCCAGTTTCCTTGACTGCTTGTTTGCTCGAGTGCGACAACTTCTTTGTGCTCGATTTTTCAATTGCCTCGGCCAGCGCTTCCGCCGTGTTTTTCAGGGCCCATAATTCCTGGTCGTGACAAATAATGCGATCCATGTACGTGCCGCGGATTCCCACAACCGGCGTGCCACACGCCTGACTTTCCAGCGCCACTAGCCCAAAGGTTTCCTGAACGCCCGGGTGGACGAAGAGATCGGCCGCTCGATAGTAGCGTGCGAGATCGGCAGAGTCCGTACAATACTGGATCCAAGAGACGTCTTTGGCGCGTCGCTCCAGCCGTCGAAGTTCCTTACGTTGCGGCCCATCGCCGATGACCAGCAGATGAAATTCACTCGAGCGCCGCCGCTGCAAGAGCTCGAAGGCTCGAAGGAGTGTTGGAGTGTTCTTTTCCCTGGCCAAACGGCCCACGTAAAGAAGCAGCTTTTGCTGGCGAGCAATGCCTAGCGAGGCGCGTGTCGATTTTCCGTCATCTGGCATCGGCTTAAAAATGTCGGTGTTCACGCCGAGCCGCACCGTGCGCACATTGCGCACGCCCCATTCAGAAAGAACGCCGGCCAGATTTTCGGAGGGGACAAGCGTGGCCTGAAAGCGATTGTAAAGCTTGCGGACGTATGCGCGGGTCAACTTCATGGCCCGATGGGTGCCGCGTCTGCCCAAAAATTTTGTGCTGCCACGCAGATACGCTTCCGGAAAATGCGAATGGTAAAAACCAACGACCGGAATTTTCAGCGAGCGGCCGACTGCAATTGCCTTCCATCCGATCTGGTACGGGTCGCTCGATTCAATGATGTCAGGCCGTTCACGTTCCAAGATTTCCTCGATTGCGCGGAGGTTCAGCAGCGCCCGGTAACGTGATGTGCGCGAGAGCAACGGTGAGTGAATCGAATAAATGCGTGACCTCGCACTCGCAGTCACTTCCGTTTTCGGTCCCGGAACGATGAGAACGTGCTCATCGCCAGCGGAGTGCTTGTCGATGTAAGCGATCTTCTCGTGCAGGTAACGCTTAACGCCTCCGCTCAGCGGCGAGTAGAACTGGGTCAAGTCGCAGATTTTCATGTTGTAGGACAAGCGCCTAGCTTGTCCTGCTTGCCAAACCAAGAATCGGCAGGCGCAGCGCCTGCCCTACAGTTGTCGGTGACAAAAATCGACAATTATTTCTCCAGCTCGCTCAGGTATTTTTCCGCTTCCATGGCCGCGGCACAGCCCGATCCGGCGGCAGTCACTGCTTGCCGATAAACGCGATCTGCCACGTCACCGGCGATGAACACCCCAGGGTGTTTACTCTCGGCCAGATTTTTCGCGATCAGATAACCGTCCGGATCAGCCTGGAGCTTCCCGGCGAACGGCTGCGTGTTTGGGTCGTGACCAATGGCGGCAAACACACACGCGACTTCCAATTCGCGCTCCTCGCTCGTTTTCACGTTGCGCAGTCGCACCGCGCGCATCTCGCCTTTTTCATCGGGAATATATTTCGTCACGACGGTGTCCCAGATCGGCTCGATTTTTTTATTCGCCATCACACGGTCCGCCATGATCTTCGACGCACGCATCTTGTCGCGTCGATGAATCAAATAGACTTTCGAGGCGAATCGGGTGAGGAAAAGCGATTCCTCCGCCGCGGAATCGCCGCCACCGATGACGCAGACCGGCACGTTCTTGTAGAATGCCCCGTCGCACGTCGCGCACGAAGTCAGGCCATGACCGATCAGTTTCTCTTCGTCTTCGAGCCCCAAATAGCGGGCTGATGCTCCGCTGGCGATAATGAGCGCCTGCGTCTCGAGCCACTCGTCATCGGCTTTGATACGAACATGCCGGTTGCGCGGTTCGAAATCCGTCACTTCGGCGTAAGAGAAACGGGCGCCAAATTTCTCGGCCTGTTTATGCATGTTCATGATCAACTGCGGGCCATCGATCCCGTCGGGAAACCCCGGATAGTTCTCCACTAAAGTCGTGGTAGAAAGCTGACCGCCCGGTTGCCGGCCTTCGAGCACAAGCGGATTCAAGTTCGCCCGCGCGGCGTAGATCGCTGCTGTCAATCCGGCGCAGCCACTTCCAACAATGATCACCTTCTCCATGAATAAAATTTAGCACATGGTGCAAGCGGAACACAGGCTTCCAACCTGTGCAGCGCTACTGCAAGAAAGGGCTTAGCATGACCGCTGGCCGCACAGCCGCGGAAGGTTATGTTCCGTCTGAAATGCCGGAGTTGGCCGAGGTCGAATGGTATCGCAAACAATGGAACGCCGGCCTGGGCAAAAAAATCGTCGATGTCCGGCTGCACTCTGGAAACAGGATTTTTCGGGGAACAGATCCCCACGAACTTCGTCGAAGACTGATCGATGAAAAATTTCTGAGCTCGAAAGCGCGCGGCAAACGGATGCTCTTCAAATTCTCGAGCCATAACTGGCTCGGAATTCATCTCGGCATGACCGGGAGGATTCGCGCTAAATCCGAGAATTTTCACCCGAACAAACATGACCACATCGTTCTTTATCAATCCGAACGGGCGCTAGTCTTCACTGATTCACGGCAATTCGGCCGTGTCCGGTTTCATCACGGACAGACAGGACCTGATTGGTGGAACACGCGCGTCCCTGAAATCATTTCGCCTGAATTCGATCGCGACTTCATCGATCAATTCTTAGATCGACATCGCAAAGCGCCGATCAAAGCCGTTTTACTCTTACAGAACGGTTTTTCCGGAATCGGCAACTGGATGGCGGACGAAATTTTGTGGCGGGCAAAGATTTTGCCGTCGAAGCGGACAGGCAGATTAACCCGGCAGGAACGCGCGGCGATTCTCCGCGCAACAAAATTTGTCGCGAAAAGATCGCTTGAAACACTCGGCAAAGATTTCTCCGATCCACCACAGAATTGGCTGATCCATCAAAAATGGAAGTGCGGCGGAATCTGCCCGCGCCATCGCGCGCCATTGTGCCACGCGTTCATCGGCGGTCGCACGACCGCGTGGTGCCCGCGTTGTCAGAAATAGACAGGTCGATCTACCTGCTCTGAAATACCCCAGCCGCGAAGGCTTTGGTGCTGCGTCATTGCAGAAACAAGCCAGCCCTTACGCCGCAACGTGAACGACGATTTTATGAAAGCCGGTGAACCCGGAAAACCAGCCGCGGTCCTCTTCCCATTTCTGCACGGCGCCTTTGCCGTCGGTGGCGCGAACGACGAGAACGTAATCGCCCAGCGCATCGGGCATCCAACCATCGCGCGCCTTCCAGAGAGACCAGGCGAGATTGCCATCAGAATAGTAAATCTCGGCGTCGCGCCACGATTTCTCGTCGTCAAAGCTGAGTTCTACTCGCGAAATCCCACGGTCGCCGCCGTAAGCCATCCCTTTTACCTCGATTGGCTGCTGTAATTGGCTAATTGAGAACCGTGAATCGTAATCGGGCACATCAATGCGTGAGCGCGTCGGCGTGATGAAATTGGGTCCCCAGCCTTGCGTTTCATAAAATCCCTTCGCGTTCTTGTCCGTCAGTTCTATCCGAGTCAGCCATTTCACATGTTTCTCGCCAAAGTAGCCCGGAACGATGACGCGCAACGGATAACCATGCCGATCCGGCAACGGCACGCCATTCATTTCGTAGGCAAGCAGCGTCGTCGGGTCCATCGCTTTCTCCAGCGGAATCGTGTCGGTGTAATTATCGACGCCATGTAAACGGACGCGCGCGGCATCAGAAAGGGTACCCGCCCGTTCGAGGAGATCGCGCAAGGGAAAACCTTTCCAGACAGCGTTGCTGATCAGGCCCGCATCCAAACCGTTGCTGATGCACATTAGAGTCGTCTCCTGCTCGACCGCTGAGAATCCCGTTAGATCTTGAAGCCGCCATGTCGCCTGATTTTGCACGAGGCCGTTCACTTCCAGGTGCCAGAGACGAACGTCCACTCGCGGATCAACCACATTTTTGGTCACGCAATAAAACAAATCGTTGGGCGTGATTGGCTCAACGATGCGGCCTTTGTATTGCGTGCCGTCGTAACTGAACGTCGCTACGCGATAAAGTTTGCGCGCCAGTGCGACTCCACCGCCAGCTATCGCGACCCCAATTGCGCTTAGCACAAACGCGCGTCGGCCGATTGCCGGAGTGAATTCCCGGTCTTCTCTCTGGGTCTTTGACCGGGTGAGAAATTGAAAACCTAAAACGAGCGTTCGCTCAAAAACAAAGACGCAGAGCGCGAAACCGACGATTGTAACCAGACGCGCCACAGCTATGGGCAATCCAACATAGCTCGTTCCAAGCACCGGCCAAAGTGCGATCACGAACGCGATGAGCGGCAGCGCGACAAACAGGGAAATTGTGGCGAGCGCTGCGGGCTTTCCTGGGTTGCGCCGCATGCAAAATCCAAAAATCGCTCCGCCAATCGCGCCAACAACAAGCTGGCCGGCGATCGTCGATCCGACGCCGAGCTGTTTCAGATGATTGTAGCCGCCGACCTTTCCCATTAGCGCAAGAAATGGCCCTGGCGGGATGAAAACCGAAAGTCGATCGCCAATGATTACCAGGGGTGTCGCTACACCGAAACACGCAAGCAACAACATCATGGCGGTCATAGCGATCGCGGCGACAAGACCGGCGAGCAATCCGGCCGCAATTGCCTTCCCGCGCGAAGGTTCGTCAGGCAATGTCATGAATTATTATTTGGCCACAGATTAACGCGGATAAAACACGGATCAGAAGAAGAGTTTTTCGCGTGTCATCTCTTTAAGACATCCGTGCTAATCAGTGTTCATCCGTGGCTTCTTTCTGTCGCGATGCGCAAGAGCGTCGCGATAATGCGAGCACCGGCGACAAATGTCCCACGCAATGTGCCGGAAACTTTCGATTCCCCACCAGCGCGACGACGATGGTTTACTGGAATTTCGAGGATGCGCAGCCGGGCGCGCGCGGCTTTCATCTGCATTTCGAGATTCCAACCGTAGGTTTGCTCGCGCATACCGAGCTTTTCAAGCGCGCCACGTCCGATCGCGCGGAACGGGCACATGTCGGTATAACGAACCCCGTAAAGAAGGCGCAGGACCGAGCCCGCGGTGCGTCCGGCCAAAATTTGCTGAAAATTCATGCTGCCCGGTTCGCGCTGTCCGCGCGTGCGCGAGCCGATCACGAAATCGTGTGTGCCGGCCGCGATGGGATCGACCAGTTGACTCATGAACTCGGGGCAATCGCTGCCGTCGCCGTCGAGAAAAACAACGATGTCGCATTCGGGGGAGAGCGCGCGTATTCCAGCCATGCATGCGCGGCCATAGCCGGGCACCGGCTCGCTCACCACTCGCGCGCCTGCGGCGCGCGCGCGTTCGGGCGTTCGATCGGTGCTGCCGTTGTCGACCACAATGATCTCATCGGGGATGCTGGTCGCTGCCACTTCACGTACAACGCCATCAATCGGCTCCGCTTCGTTGAGCGCCGGAACTATCACTGAGACGACACTCATCGCAGAATCAACCAGGCGCTCGTGAAATAAATGACAACCGCGAAAATGTCTGCAAGCGCGAGCGTGACTGGTCCGGCCGCAATTTTCGGATCGAGTTTTAAACGGTGCAGGAGAGACGGCACGCCGAGGCCAAACAAGCAGGCGGTGACAAGCGAGAGGGCAATGCTTCCGCCAATGACAAACGCGCCACGCGCATCACCGCGCCAGATCAAAACGATTACGCCGACGAGCATGCCGCAGGCGAGGCCAAGCAAAGCCGCTGTTAACAATTCGCGACGCAGCGCGGTCGCGAACCATCGCCAAGTCACCGGCACCGAGTGTAAGGCCTGGATTGTCACACTCATCGACTGTGTGCTCACGCTTTCGTTCAAGCCGAGCACCATCGTCAGGAAAAACGCGATGACCAGGCTCTGTGCGAGCGTGGTTTCGAAGAGACCTGCGAGCAACGCGCCAACCGTGCCAGCCATGACGGTGACGAGTAGCCAGCGAAAACGATAGCGAAAAACACGCACCGGTGATGCGCCATGGACTTGCTCCAAGTGAAACCCGAGCGCTTCAAAGATATCGTCTCGAACAGATGCGATTAGGTGCCGTTGCTCCTCGCGGTCACCCGCCTGAAGAATTTCCTCGGCAAACAAACTGACATCGATCACACCAACAACCCGGCGTTGTTCGTCAACAATCGGAAACGCGAAGAACTTGTAGAGCACGAAAAATTCGCATGCGTCGAGGACGGTAGCCTTCGCCGGAATCGTTACCAGCCGGCGGATCATGATCTCCCTGAGCGGAGTATCGAGCGGCGCGGCGAGCAGGCGCCGAGTCGGCAAAACTCCGACGAGTCGTTTTTCAGGATCGACCGCGTAGAAATAAATAACGCGCTCACCCACACCTTCCCGGCGGATGCGCTCGAGCGCGTCGGCCACGCTCATGTCGGCGTCCAGGAGCGGAAAATCCTTCCGCGCATGCGACACAACTGGCGAATCGAAATCGGGAATTCCGCCCGGTTCAGGCATCCATTACTTTTACTCGATGAACGATGCCTTTGCTGCGCAAAATCTTCGCCGCTTCGCTGAAATAATCGCGAATGTCTGACTGCGTTCGGATCCAATCGATGTAGCGCCGAATGCCTTCGGCAAGATCGACCCGTGGCTCGTAACCGGCGGCGCGAACGCGCGTCGTATCGCTGGTAAGATGGCGCATCTCGCCTGGACGAAATTCGCCGTTTACTTCCGGCGCGATGTCGATTTTGAGCGCATTTGAAATTGTTTCGGCGATCTCGCCAATCGACACGCCCAGGCCGCTGCCGACATTCACCGGCAATCCGTCAAGCGTATCCGTTTCGGCCGCGAGCAGGTTTGAGCGCGCAATATCTTCCACGAAAGAAAAATCGCGTGTTTGCTCGCCATCTTCATAGAGCACCGGCGGTAAATTATTCAGCAAACGCGTGCAGAAAATCGCGATCACGCCTGTGTATGGATTGAAGATCGATTGTCGCGGTCCGTAGGTGCAGGAGTAGCGAAGCGCCACGGCCGGAATACCAATCTGTTTTCCCCAGAGCAGGACGAGTCTCTCTTGATCGACTTTGGTCAGACCATAAACGGTTTCACCGCCGACGGGCGCGCTTTCCGGTGTTGGAACGCTTTTCGTAATCGCGCCGCAGATCGGACAATGCACTTCCCAATCGCCCTTGCGCAGTTGTTCCACCGGTCGCACCGGCGGGAAAACCAATCCGTGCTCTGGACATTCGCCAGCGCCTTCGCTGTAAACGGCTTGCGAGCTCGCGACGACGATTTTTTTTATCGGTAGTTTTTTTTCACGAATTACCTCGAGCATTTGCGCTGTCCCGAGCGAATTCACGTGCACGTATTTTGCAATTTCGGGCATGTAACCACCGTATGCAGCCTGGTGAAAGACAATGTCGATCTCGTCGAGCGCGGCCGTAATGGTGTCGAGATCGCGCAAGTCGCCGGCGATGAACTCGGCCTCCTGATTAATCCATGCCGGCTTGCCTCGCCGATGGGTGTTCGGCTCGAGATTATCGAGCACGCGCACTTTCCAGCCCTCGCGCAAAAGTAGATCGGTGAGATGCGAGCCGATCAGGCCCGCGCCACCGGTAACAAGTGCGCGTTTTGCCGCCATATGGATGAGAGGCTAGCGACGCAGCTGTTGTAGGGCAACCGCTTCGGTTGCCCAGATGCGGGCAGGCGAACCGCCCCCTACAACGACCAAATGCGGTCGCGCCCTTCGCGCTCGATAATCTCAGTCAGAAATTTTCGCGTGGTCGGCGCGACGCCATCCCGCGAGTTTTCACCAAGCAACTCACCGCACAGTCGCCGCAATGTCGCGCGATCATCGACATCGTAGCCCACTGGCAACAATTTCACTTCTATTTCAATCTCGGCTGCGCGCTGTCTGGTCTGTTCCAAAACGCGTTCGGTGCTCCAGTCAATTTGCTCGAATAGCTCACGATGCAATGACTTAAGTCCAATCAAATAATAGCCGCCGTCGTCGCAAGGGCCCAGAACGATGCGATCTCCTCGCAACCGCAAAAGCTTCACGGCTTGCGCGAAGCTTTTCGCCGGAACCGTCGGGCTATCGGAGTTAATCAGACAAACGGAAGCGAACCCGGCCTTGAACAAATCTTCCGCCGCAAAAATTAAGCGCTCACCGAATTGATCGCCGCGCTGCGGGATGAGAAAGAAATCTTCCGGCAAAATATCTTCATACTCCGCTTCGGCGCCGGGCGGAGTGAAAACTCCAACGCCGAGGGCGGCGATTTCTTTGGTAGTTTCGCCAATCGCGGTCGAAATCGCATCCGCTACGTCGCGCAAAAATGATCTGTTGACTTGCGCGGCTTCATTTTGGGTGAGGGGCGGAACGAGGCGCGTCTTCACCTCTCCGGCTCGTGGCGCTTTGGTCATCACGGCCAGCGCACAGACCTCGCCAGCGATCTCCGCCGGCCCGCTTGGGTTGAGAACGCGATGGATCGGCTTCATCCCGCCCTGCCCGTTGCGACTTCAACCCTTTTCACAGAGCGCGTATTGATAACGCCCTTCTTGCCACACACTAATATTTTTCCATGGTTGTGCCGGGAAGAGATTCTGGAACGCGTGAGCCGAAAATACTTTCGCTTTATAGGGCTCGCGATAACCGTTTCCAGATTGATTTAACCCCGCCAGCAGCCACATGGCAAACAGGGGAATCGATGCCCGAAAGACATAACGCGGTTCCGCGATGAAACAACGGCCCCCGGGTTTCAGGACGCGGTACATTTCCGCGACGGCCCGATTTTGTTCCGGCAAGATAGTGAAGAGCCGCGACGCGAGAACGATATCGAATTCCGCGTCGGCGTAGGAAAGCTCGAGAGCGTTGATTCGTCTAAAGCGGCAATTAGTCAGCCCTAGCTCGCCAGCTCGCTCTCGAGCCCATCGCAGCTGACTTTCAGAACGATCGACCCCAGTGACTGACATGTCAGAAAACCGTGCCGCCAGACGACAGGAGTAAAATCCCGGTCCACAGCCAAGCTCGATAAGCTGTGTGCCCGCGTTGGGCCGACCCGCAGGCCAAAGCGCCGCAATAATCCGGCCAGTGTCATCTCGGAAGAGATGCTCCCGGCAGAACACATACACCCAGGCGACGCGCTCAAAGAGACTGTCGTGGTTGCGCTGCCCGATTTGTAAGGATGGAATGTTAGGGGATGGTGACTTCTTAATCCTAGCGGTCGTCGAAGCTATCAAGTCGGGTAGCATTTCTTTAGCTCCGGTGAAGTGAGTGATGAATCGGGCGGGCAAAGAAGTTTTTCACAAAACGGGATGCTGATTTGAAATTTAAGTTTGCGTCTTCTCTTCTTCTCCTTCGTGCGAATAACGTTTATCGGCCGCTTTAATCGCCAGTGTAAGCGCTACATGAAATGAAGTGTTGGTAACATCTGCACCGGACACCGATAAAACGTGGTTCCCTTGTGGAAGACGAAACTTATTCAAAGTTATTCGAACTTGTTGGCTTCTTGCTGAGCCTTGATTTAACAAATCGGAATGCAGATCTCTAAATATGTCGCCGCGGGGACGAGCCTGCTCGCGCTTGCAACGATTGTTTCCTTTGCGGCTTCCGAAGAAAATCCATCGCTCTGGAAAATTCAAAGAAGTCTGGCTGGAAACAAATACGTTGATCTTACTCATGCATTTGAGCCAGGTATTCCGCGATGGCTAGGATTCCCAGATGAAACCCGCAAAACGATTTACTGGTACGATAAACGTCCCGGCACGATGGGATCCGGTTTTTTCTCAGAGCTGTTTACGCACGTCGGCCAATGGGGAACGCATGTCGACCCGCCGGCGCACTTCGTAAAAGGACTGCGCACCGTCGACCAGATCGATCCCAAGGAAATGATCCTGTCCCTGGTCGTTATCGATGTACACGAGGAGTGCGCGAGCAATCCGGATTACACGCTATCGCTCGAGCGCATAAAGAAATGGGAAAAAGATCACGGCCAAATTCCCGCCGGCGCGTTTGTGGCGATGCGCACCGATTGGTCAAAGCGCTGGCCTGACGCGGCGAAAATGGAAAACAAAGACGCCAAAGGCACGGCGCATTATCCCGGATGGAGTTTACCCGTTCTAAAATATCTTTATGAAGACCGAAAGATCACCGCTTCAGGGCATGAAACAACTGATACCGATCCTGGACTCGCCACAACAAAGGGCGACTACTCGCTGGAGGCTTATATTCTAAGCACGAACCACTATCAGGTCGAGCTGCTTACCAATCTCGATCAAGTCCCCGAAGCCGGAGCAATCGTTGTCGTCAGTTTTCCAAAACCGAAAGGTGGCTCAGGGTTTCCCGCGCGGGTGTTCGCGATTGTGCCGTGATACAGGACAGGCTTTTCGAGTTTAGACTCGACCCGTCATGGCCGAAAATGGGCTCGGTCAGTTGACCGAAAGTCGCGGCACGGACGAAGATACGCGTTGCAGCATGCATATCACGGACATCATGCGGGCGGATTCGACCACGTTTTCCTTCGAGTTCTTTCCTCCGAGGACGCGGGAGGCGGCCGAGCTTCTCTACCAAGCGATTCGCGATCTGGAATCGTACATGCCGCACTTTGTCAGCGTCACTTACGGTGCGGGTGGTTCAACGCGAGATTTAACCCACGACCTTGTCGAGCGCATTCAGCACACGACAAAACTGGATCCTATCCCCCACCTGACATGCGTCTGCCACAACGAAGAGGAGATCGAAGCGATTCTGCATCGATACGCGAAGTCGGCGATTGGAAATATTCTCGCGCTCGGGGGCGACCGGCCGCGCGATGTTCCCTACGATAAAACCCGCGACTCGTTCCAACATGCAGTTGATCTGGTTAAGTTCATTGGCCGATTCAACGAATCCGGCGCGCATCCGGATCGCCGCGGTTTCGGGATCGGCGTGGCCGGTTTTCCCGAAGGACATCCCGCGACGCCGAATCGATTGGTCGAAATGGATCACCTCAAAGCGAAAGTGGACGCCGGCGCCGACTACATGGTCACACAACTATTTTTCGATAACCGCGACTTTTTCGATTTCCGCGAACGTTGCGCTCTCGCCGGAATCCACGTTCCCATTATTGCCGGAATCATGCCGATTACGTCCATGGGCGGATTCAAACGCATCGCCGAGCTGGCTGGCGGCACACGCTTCCCGGCCAAGCTTCTGCGTGCTCTTCAACGATGCGAAAACGATCCTGAAATGGTCAGGCGCGTCGGCGTTCACTTTGCCTTGGAACAATGTCATGATCTTTTGGATAACAACGTGGCCGGCATTCACTTTTATACACTCAATCGCTCCGACGCCACGCGGGTGATTTTTGACAGTCTCGGCATTCCACGTCGGCGGAGCGCGCAGGCCTCGACCGTTTAGTCGAGCGACGAGATTGGCAAGATCGTCGCTGTCGCGTTCGGGCAGTTTCGCGGCGTTTACTTGATTATCCCTTCTCTCCGGCACGGGGCCACCGAGCTCGCTAAATTTGCGCGGAGCCTGTGACGCGCGCAGAATCTCGGGATGTCCCGGATTCGGCGTGCGATTTGCTGGCAGCTCGGAGCGCTATTGATCGCAATCGCATTGGTTGCCGTGATTTCGCGATTCTTTCCGATTGTCGATTTTATCGAAGCGCTGCAAGGCCGTGTGATGAGCTGGGGCGCGTGGGGCGCAGTCTGCTATCCGCTACTCTTTGCCGCTTGTAATATCCTACTCCTTCCCGGGGGCCTCCTCGCCGTTGGCGGTGGTTTCTTTTTCGGGCTTTGGTGGGGATCGCTCATCGTGTTCGTGGGTAACTTGATTGGCGCAGCAATTTCGTTTGCTTCGAGCCGCTGGGTGGCGCGACAATGGTTTCGACGCAAGCTTTCGCAGAACCCAACCCTCCGCGCCTTGGAACCGGGCCTGGAGCGCGAGAGCTGGAAGATCATTTTCTTGAGCCAATTGCACCCGCTTTTTCCCACGAGCCTGCTGAATTACCTGTACGGCCTCACGCGAATTCGATTTGGAACCTATATGTTTTGGGCCTCAATTGGCCGAGCTCCAGGTCTCTTTTTGTATGTCTATGTCGGAACCCTGGGTCAACTTGGGCTTAAACTGATGCGCGGGAGAAGTCAGCCGCGAGTCGTCGAGTACTGGACTTGGGGAGGAGCCTTTGTTACAACGGCGTTGCTAATGCTCATCTTGGGCCGCATCGCATATCGAGCAATACAAACATCGCACGCATCGGCGGTGCCGGATAGCCAAACAGACCATCCGCAAGCCGGTGTGAAACAAGGCATATAATCAACGTAAGCTGCTTATTATTAAGTTATTAGAGCGTTTTAGGAAATGTTTGAACTGCCGAAAGAATATGATGTGATAGTGATCGGAAGCGGCCATGCTGGAATCGAGGCCGCATTGGCTGCTACCCGCATCGGATGCCGGACCCTGATGCTGACCCAGAATTTGGACACGATTGGCCAAATGTCATGCAACCCGGCCATTGGAGGTTTGGCGAAGGGTCACATAGTCCGTGAAATCGATGCGATGGGCGGCGCAATGGGACTCAACACGGACGCTACTGGAATTCAGTTTCGCATGCTTAACAAGGCAAAAGGACCCTCTGTGCGGGCACCACGCGTTCAATGCGACAAGAAAGCTTATCAATTCCGCATGAAAGCGGTTTTGGAGGGCACCGAACGCTTGGATCTGAAGCAAGCAACGGTCACCAAGATACTTGCCAGCAGCGGAAAGGTGATTGGGGTTGAAACCGACGTTGGATTAAGAATTGCCGCCAAAAGTGTCGTAATTACGGCTGGGACATTTTTGCGCGGCCTATTGCACGTGGGCGAGGAGAGCAAACGTGGCGGGCGCATGGCAGATGCGAGCTCCGAGCTGAGCGAGAGCCTTCGTCAGCTTGGCTTTGCCGTGGGAAGGTTCAAGACAGGCACGCCGTGTCGGATCAATGGTTGCTCCGTTGATTTTTCGCGATGCGAAGTTCAGCGGGGTGACGAACCGCCTCCGCGCTTCTCCTTTTGCGACGAGGTGGAAAAATCGAAGAATGAGATATTCAACTTGAATTTCAATGAGTGCGGAGCGTTCCACGTGGAACAAATCCCTTGCTGGATTACTCATACCACCCCGCGAACGCACGACATCATCAGAGCTAATCTGCACCGGTCCCCGCTCTATTCCGGGCGGATACGAGGAATCGGTCCGCGATACTGCCCATCGATCGAGGACAAAGTCGTCAAGTTTTCGGATAAGGCTTCTCACCAGCTGTTTTTAGAGCCTGAAGGTCGGCATACCCAAGAATACTATGTAAACGGAATCTCAACCAGTCTGCCTTACGACGTGCAACTGGACTTGGTCCATTCGATTCCCGCTCTTGAACAAGCTGAGATCATGCGCCCTGGTTATGCAGTAGAATATGATTTCTTCCCGCCAACTCAGCTCTTTCCCACGTTGGAGACGCGGCTAGTCAGCGGCCTGTACTTTGCTGGGCAGGTGAATGGAACCTCGGGCTACGAAGAAGCCGCTGCCCAGGGCCTGATCGCCGGAGCGAATGCCGCGTTCAAAGTGCATGGGCGGTCGCCAATTGTCTTGGATAGGAGTCAGGCATATATCGGAGTTCTAATCGACGATCTTGTGACCAAGGGTACCGATGAACCATATCGAATGTTTACAAGTCGTGCCGAAGACCGCTTGTTCCTTCGGCATGACAATGCCGATCAACGGTTGACGAAGCTGGCATTCGAGGCGGGACTGGTGTCCGAGCGGCACTGGAGGCAGTTTCAGCGGAAACTGCACGTTCTGGATCGACTACGACAAGTCGCAACCGAAACAAAGCTTCGAGGCACGCCAATCAGCCAAATGCTAAAGAGGCCCGATTTCACGGTCCAGAGTTTACCCGAGGAATTGCGAAGTTTGGCGCCTGCTGAGGTTTGGGAGTTGGTTGAGACAGATTGCAAGTACGAGGGATACACGACGCGCCAAGCCAGCCAAAATCGAGCAATTGCCCGCCAATACCCTCTGCGTATTCCGGACGGACTGGACTATGGGAAGATCGTCGGTTTGCGGGCCGAGACTCGCCAGAGGTTAGGGGCAATTCGTCCCACTTCGCTAGGCCAGGCCGCTCGGGTCAGTGGGATAACCGCAGCTGATGTTGCGATAATATCTATCTGGTTAAGTAATAACATGTTAGAACAAGGCAATTCGCCTGTCGACGGTCGAATTTCTATGGCCGGAGCGACTCGAAGCTCTCTCAGCTGACTGCGATGCTAACATTCGCCGCCGTTGCTCTCTTAAGTTACCTGCTCGGATCAATTCCCGCGGGATACCTCGCTGGTCGCATGGCTGGAATCGACATCCGGACGGCTGGAAGCGGGAATATTGGGGCAACAAATGTCACCCGAACATTGGGACGGCGGTACGGTTATCCCGTTTTCGTCGTGGACTTTGCAAAAGGCGCGCTAGCCGTTTGCATTTCGATGCTCCTGGGTCGACACGTCGAACCCAAGCCTACCTCTACCGAGATATACGGGATAGTGGCAGCCATTTGCTGTGTCTTAGGACACGTGTTTCCGGTTTGGTTGGGTTTTAAAGGAGGGAAAGGGGTTGCCACATCAGCGGGAGCACTGTTCGGCCTGATGCCTTTGGCCGCGGCGATCGGCGCCGTAGTTTGGGTAATTATATTCGAAGTGACGCGTTATGTTTCCCTCGCATCCATCGCTACCGCAATGCTGTTGCCGTTGACCGTGCTCGGCCTGACATGCGCGCGACGCACCGATGGAATGGCGCTATTCTATTTCACGCTTTGCCTGGCGGCAGTTGTGATTTTCCGTCACCGCTCGAACCTCTCTCGTCTCCTGCGCGGAACCGAACCACGATTCAAGCGAAAGTGAAGATCGACAAAACCGCCATTGTTGGAGCGGGAAGCTGGGGAACGGCTCTGGCATGGTTATGGGGAAAAGAGGGGCGACAAATATCCCTTTGGGGCAACAACGCGGGACGGGTCGAGCGCATGCTAACGACTCGTGAAAACAGCGATTATATCCCGGGATTGAAGTTGCCCGATTCGGTCAAGATCACACACGAATTCCGCGATTGCGCGGATGCCGATTTGATCGTTTTTGTGACGCCATCGACCGTGTTGCGACCAATCGCAATGCGTCTTCAGGGGGCGCTCAGCAACCGTCAAGCTGTGTTGCTTAGTTGCACAAAAGGAATTGAGCACGGCACCGGGATGCGGATGAGCCAGGTGATCGCTGACATTTTCCCCGAAAATAGAGTCGCAGTCTTGTCGGGACCAAATCTGGCCGTCGAAGTGGTGCGCAATGTGCCAACTGCAACGGTGATAGCCTGCCAGAATCCCGAATACGCCGCAGAGCTGCAAAGTTTTCTCGGCAGTTCGCGTTTTCGAATCTATACGAACAACGACGTCACAAGCGTTGAGCTGGGCGGCGCATTAAAAAATGTTTTTGCTATCGCCGCCGGAGCAAGTGACGGACTCGGCTTGGGAGATAACACCAAGGCCGCATTGGTCACGCGCTCACTGGCTGAGCTGATTCGGCTTGGAACGGCGATGGGCGGAAATTTGAAGACATTCTATGGCTTGAGCGGCGCCGGCGACTTAATTGCGACCTGTTTTAGCAAGCACAGTCGTAATCGACGCGTTGGCGAATACCTCGGACGCGGGCAAACGATCGAGCAAATTACTTCCGCCATGCAAATGGTGGCGGAAGGAATCCCGACCACAAAAAGCGCTTACGCAGGCGCGCGAAAACTGAACATCGATACCCCGATTACTGACGAAGTTTACGCCCTGCTTTACGAGGGAAAAAAGCCAGTCCAGGCGATGCACAATCTTCTCGAGCGCGACCAAAAAGCGGAACAGATTTAGCGACGCTTGTGATGCCGAGCGCTTCTCAAAAAGTGGCGGGTTACCAACCCGCGCTCGAAGCCACAGCAGATTTAAGCAGTGGATAATTGCCGGCAGATTTGCCCGATCACGGCAGGATACAATTCGTGCTCTGCAATTTGAATCCGAGCATGGAGTCGTTCAGGGGTATCGTCAGACAAAATCGGCACTTCGCGTTGCGCGATGACGTCGCCATGGTCGATCTCCTCATCGACGTAGTGGACAGTGCATCCAGTCAAGGTTTCCCCGGCCGCGAGCGCCTGTCGCCACGCTTCGAGTCCCGGAAATTTTGGCAGGAGAGATGGATGAATATTTACAATCCGCCGCGGAAACGCATTCAGCATCGGCGCTTTGAGAACACGCATGAAACCGGCGAGAGCTACAAGTTCGACTCCCGCTTCGCGAAGCATTCGCACAAGCTCGACCTCGGCTTGCGGCTCTAAACGCGTGCGAAAACCGCCTGGCGGCAAATAAGCATTGGGGACCGAAAATTCACGCGCAATATCGAGGATCGGCGCGTCGAACACATCCGAGATCACGATACGGACGTCCGCTGCCAGGGCGCCGCCTCTAATGTTCTCGAGAATTGCGCGGCAATTGCTTCCCCTTCCCGATCCAAGTATGCCAAGCCGAACGAGTCTCATTTTCCGGGTGTTCGCAGTTGTTCGAGCAAGAGCGATGTGGAGTAACCTTCTTCAAATGGGATCATGCGAATTTCCGCGCCAACCTTTTGCAGAACGGCGCGCTCTTCCGCGTTGAGAGTTTCGGATGTGTAATCGCCCCCCTTTGCATAAATTGCCGGCTGAGCAGCGAGAATGAACTGGGTCGCGCGCTTTTCCGGGAAAATCGTGACGAAATCGACACAGCTCAGCGCCGCCAGCATCTCCGCGCGGTCTCCCTCGTTATTAATCGGACGTCCACTTCCCTTTAGCTCGCGGACCGAACGATCCCCGTTCAACCCGACCGCTAGCGCGTCACCGAGCCCGCCCGCAGCTTGCAGGTAACGCACATGGCCCACGTGCAGCAAATCGAAGCAACCATTGGTGGCGACAAGTTTTTTTCCGGCAGCACGCAACTCCCCGGCGCGTTGCGCCAATTCATTCATGTCGATGATTTTCGTACGCATCACTTGTTAACCACAAAATCTAACGCGTGAGGAACAATTTGGAAGGCAGCCGGCTCAACATCGAGCAAACCATCGCTCAGATTAGCCTGAGGCGCGATGGGCAGCCCGACGCCGGCGAATTGTCCGTTCGCGACGACGACGTTTGTATAGGTCGATGACAAGCTTCTCAGTATCGTCAAAAAATCATCGTCGTGCGGTAGGCCTGCAATTCCGGCAAGGCAGCAGTGATGATTCGTGTTTGTTCGCTTGCCGCTACTGTACGCGAAGCCTGGTTGGCAAACGCGAGTGTGTATTCGTGTCCAGCCACCCAAGATTCACTTTTGTCCTTCGCCGATTTGCGCCAAGTTGCGAATTGGAATCACCATGCCGAGCAAAAATCCTAACCAGCGCAAACGCGAATCGAAATTCGCGGATGCTTTTCGCATTTCGAGCGAAGCAGTTGTCTGCTTCGACAATGAGCAGGAGAGAAATGTGAGCGAGTTCGACGCCATCGGCGGGCTCCCACGGGTTCATGGGGCGCCGCTCCTGTTTGCGATCGCGCGCGATCCCCGAACAATCTTCACTTATTGGAGTATCGATTGGCCGGCGGTCTTTGCGAAAACGGTGCCGGTGGATCGACAAGCGCATCTCCGCGTCTATCGCGCGGGCGGTGACGAAGAAGAGAGCGTGGCCGTCGAGCCAATGTCGGGCAATTGTTCCATCGCGGTTTCGCGAACGGGCGGCTCTTATCATGTCGAGATTGGGTACTATCAACCGGCAGATGTTTGGCATTCCATCGCCACATCCGATAAAGTGACTATGCCGCCCGACAGTTTCGCTGGCTATGGAGACGTCGATTCAGCCACGATTCCATTTCATCTCAGTTTTCAACGGCTTCTCGATTTGTTTGGAGCATCGAAAGGTGGCGCTCTGGCCGAAACGATCTCGCAATTCCAGAAACGCGCGCTGAGCAACGGAAAGAGCGAACAATTAAGCGCCGAAGAGCGAGAAATTCTTAGGGCAATGGATCTTTCGCTGTCCGAAATTGCGGCCGCCCGGCGTAGCTTTATCGATACGGCCGGCAGCGAGACGCTGCAAAAGCGCACGGAGACGCTTCTCGGCTTCGGCCCGGCGAGCCCATCACGTGCATTTGACGAAGGCAGCTGGCCTTCAGGCGGTTCCTGAGCAGTTGGATCTAAACGGCGCCGAAGTGTTTCAACCGTTACTTGGACGCTCGGAGGGATTGATCGGCGCCGGGGCGAGGTTGCTGCGGCGGATGCCGTAAACGAAGTAAATCACAATGCCGATAACAAACCAGATCAGCAAGCGTCGCCACGTCGGCCATGGCAGCGAGATCATTAGGTAAAGCGCCGACAGCGCGCCCATGGGCGCGACGAACCATACCGCTGGCGCCTTAAATGTGCGCGGCAACGCCGGCTCGCGCACGCGGAGCACCAGCACCCCGACTGAGACGATCACGAAGGCTAGCAGCGTGCCGATGGAGACCAGACTCCCCGCCTCACGCACGGTGAATACCGCCGCAAAGAAGGCAACGAAAATTCCAGTCACTATCGTCGTGATCCACGGGGTGCGGAATGTTGGATGAACCCTGCTCACAAACTTCGGGAGCAAACCGTCGTCCGCCATTGTCCAAAAAATCCGGGATTGGCCTAGCAGCATTACCAGAATGACCGAGCTGAGGCCTGCGATGGCACCTAACTTGATTGTCGAGGCCATCCAGCCCAGCCCCGCGCGGTCGGCGGCCACGGCAATCGGGTCCGGCACGTCTAGTTGCTGGTAAGGCACGATGCCGGTGGCCAACGCCGACACAGCGATGTAGAGCACCGTGCAGATCAACAGCGAGCCAATGATTCCAATCGGCATGTCGCGCTGCGGATTTTTGGCCTCCTGCGCTGCCGTGCTGACCGCATCAAAACCGATGTAAGCAAAAAACACGATCCCGGCACCCTGCATGACGCCGCTCCAGCCGAAGTGACCTCGTGCGCCGGTGCTCGGCGGGATAAAAGGATGCCAGTTGGCGGGATTGACCGCGTGAGCCGCGCCGATGATGAACAGCAGCACAACCGCCACTTTCACGAACACAATAAGGTTATTGACCGCCGCCGATTCGCGAATGCCGATCACCAGCAGCAGCGTGACGATGCCGATGATGATGACGGCTGGTAGATTGAAGATGGCCGTGACCTGCGTTCCGTCCGCCAAGGTGATGAGCGTCCCGCGCGCCGCGGATAATTCGGGCGGTATGTGAATGCCGACGTCGCGCAGAAACGAGACGACGTAACCTGACCAGCCGATAGAGACCGTGACCGCCCCAAGGGCATATTCCAAAATCAAGTCCCAGCCGATGATCCACGCGAAAAGTTCGCCGAGCGTGGCGTAGCCGTAGGTGTAGGCGCTGCCAGCCATCGGCACCAGCGAGGCAAACTCGCTGTAGCAGAGCGCCGCGAAAATCGAGGCGACGCCCGCGAGCACGAATGATAAAATCACGGCCGGCCCCGCGTTCTGTGCGGCGACGGTGCCGGTCAGCACAAAAATGCCCGTGCCAATGATCGCGCCGATGCCGAGCGTCGTCAGGTTCGTCGGCCCAAGCACCCGTTTCAGCCGATCATCTGTTAGCGCATCAGCTTGAAGTTGCGTGACACTTTTTCGTCGAAATAGGTTCATGGGTGAAGTTGGTTTTGGTTTTGCTAAATGAAGCGAGCCCCGTAAGTCAAGCCGGGCGTGATTTTCTCCAGAGGAAATAAATCGGCACACCGGCGAGCACGAGCAACAGACCGGGCCATGACGTTTGCGTGCGATAAACGGCCAATACAACAAGAATCACCGTGGCGCCGATGATGTAAAGCGCCGGCAACAACGGATAGCCGAATGCGCGGTATGGCCGCTCCGCGTGCGGCTGCGTCCGCCTGAGCACAAACACACCGGCGATGGTGAGCACGTAGAAAATCAGCACCGCGAAGACGACGTAATCGAGCAACATACCGTAAAGGTTACCGTACTGTTCGACACCGGCTGCGTCGCGCACTGGTGCGTTGGTGATTGGATCGCGCAACCGCGTGCGCGGCAGCACGAGCAGTGTGGTCCAAATGCCCTGTAACGCCAGCGCCATCGCCGGAACGTGTTTCGTGTTCAGTCTGCCTGTCGATCGAAAAAATAATCCGTCTTGTGCCATTGCGTAATACACCCGCGCGCCCGCGAGAATGAGTCCATTGCAACATCCAAATGTCGAAATCATAATCGCGATTGCCATAATGCTCGCCCCCGCGCCCCCGAACATTACCTCCATTGCCGCTGTTCCAACGCGATCGTCCGCCGCGTGCTGGATTTTATCCAACGGCAGCACAAAAAGGTAGGCCACGTTTGCGAGCAAATAGAGCGTGATCACCAGCCCTGTGCCCATGGCGAGCGACAGCGGTATATCCCGGCGGGGCTCTCTCACTTCTCCGGCGGTAAACGTGATGTTGTTCCAGGCATCAGCAGAAAACAGCGACCCGACCTGCGCCACACACACGGCGATCAACATTCCCAGTGCGCCGCCCGTTGCCGACACCGCCGCAATGAACGATAGATCGGATTTAATAGGTGACACAGTGCCTGGCGTCCAAAAATTCGCGAAGTTCGTGCTGAGCGCATCGGCATTGCGACCGACGAAAATACCCAATGCGATCAGCGCGAGGAGCGACAACGTCTTTGCGGAAGTGAATACATTTTGAATCAGCTTGCCTAACTTGAGGCCCCGCGTATTCACGATCGTCAAAAAGACGATGATGAGGATCGCCACGAGTTGCTGCGTCGAAAGACTGATAGCGTAGTTTCTCGACAGAATAATCGGCGGAATGATCCACTGTGTCGGTGAAATGAGCGACGTAAACACGCCGAGAAATCGCGCAAATGCCACCGCTACCGCTGCGATCGTGCCGGTTTGAATCACCAGGAACAGCGTCCAGCCATAAAGAAATCCCCACAGCGGACTGTAGGCCTCGCGCAGGTACACATATTGCCCGCCCGCGCGCGGCATCATCGCGGCCAATTCGCCGTAACTGAGCGCAGCAGTCACAGTAAGGGCACCGGTCACTGCCCACACAACGAGCAGCCAACCCGGAGAACCGACCAACCGTGCGATATCCGCCGAGACGATGAAAATTCCCGAGCCTATCATCGACCCGGCGACGAGCATGGTCGAATCAAGCAAGCCAAGCCCCCTGACAAATTTGACATCAGCTTCAGACGGCTGGCCACCAAGGAGCTTGTCAGTTTGAGCCGCTCGCATTTGGCGAGAGTTAATCATCACTCAAGCGTGTCGAGCAATGCCAAAACACTTCGGCTCTCATCCTCCGCTAAGTCAAACGATTTCGAACGCGAAACTGCTCTCGAACATGATTGCCGCCTCAAAAGCCGACTGAGTAGACTGGCAGTTGAAAAGCGTGCGTAACGCGATTTTGCTTTCCGTATCGACGTGTCTGACATCCCGATCGAGTTTGTTCTTTTCGCGCTAACCCTCGCCGGAGTCGCTTTTTTTCATCGCCAAACGATGAATGTAGCACTCACGGGCCTCGCTGTTATCTCAGCGTATAAGATCGGATTTACAGGATTCAAGAGTGGTCCGGGCATCTTTGGGTTTGTCGATCACATCGGACATCACTGGGTGATTTTGGTGAACCTGTTTTGTCTTTTGTCTGCCTTCGCCTTGTTGTCGCGCCACTTCGAAAAGAGCCGTGTGCCGCTCGCTTTGCCGAAATTTCTGCCGCACGACTGGAAAGGCGGTTTCGTGTTGCTAATAATGATCTGGGTTCTCTCCAGCTTCCTCGACAATATTGCCGCGGCACTGATCGGAGGGGCTATGGCGCATCAACTCTTTCGGGCCAGGGTGCACATTGGCTATCTTGCCGCGATCGTCGCTGCGGCAAATGCCGGTGGGGCATGGAGCGTCGTGGGCGATACAACCACCACCATGATGTGGCTATCCGGGGTCTCACCTCTGTCGGTTTTTGAGGCGATCATCGCGTCATCAGTTGCGCTGTTGTTCTTTGGAATCTGTGCGGCGAAACAACAGCACAAATATTCCCCGATGTTGGAGCATACTCACGAACCAGTGCCCATTGATTGGGCGCGCATCGGAATTGTGGCGCTAATGCTGGTGGCTGCCATTGTCACAAACGTCACGGTCAACGTGTTTTTCCCTTCCTATTCTGATTACTTCCCATTCATTGGTGTCGCGGTTTGGGTGGTCCTCCTCCTTTCCGTGGCAATTCGCAGACCGGATTGGGAAGTGCTCGGTGAAGTCTTTAAAGGGTCGGTCTTTCTCCTGGCGTTAGTATTGTGCGCTTCCATGATGCCGGTGGAGAAACTCCCTCGCCCGTCATGGGTGACAGCTCTCCAGCTAGGTTTCCTGTCTGCTGTGTTCGACAACATTCCGCTTACAGCTCTGACGCTTAAGCAAGGCGGTTACGACTGGGGATTTGTCGCTTACGCAGTTGGCTTCGGTGGCTCGATGATATGGTTCGGTTCGTCAGCGGGAGTCGCGCTGTGTAATCTCTTTCCCGAAGCGAGGTCAGTGACGAAATGGCTTCGTCACGGGCTGCACATTGCGCTTGCATATGTCATCGGTTTCTTTGCGATGCTCGCCGTCTGGGACTGGCACCCCGACGCACCACCCGCCGCAGGAGAAGTGAAGGCGGAGCGTTCGGCTGAACGTATTGCCACCCAGGGAACGCCGAACCTTTAATAAAGAGTGCTTTCACCGGGTTGGAAGCATGTTATTTTCGCCGCGTGACGCTCCCAAATCATTCGCCCTTCTCACGAAGACTTTTGTCGATTTTGTGCGCTGCCGCAGCGCTGGTTGCGGAATTGCTCGCTGCCTCGCCGCCCCCTTCCGCGCGAGCAACAACTGCCCAATTTGAAGCCTTACCGCTCGTGCGCTCGCGACAAAATCATTTACTCGTGCGCGGCTTTATCAATGGGAGGCCGGCGTGGTTAACCGTCGATAGCGGTGCGCCGGTGAGCGCGATCTCTGCACATCGCCGCGACCATTTTCGGCTCACGCCGATTACGGCCAAATCAAATCTGCCCGCACGCGTTCAGATTAATGGCGCGTTCAATAACGTGGCGATCGCACGCAAGCTGCGACTCGGTGCGCTAACCCTGGTCGATGAGCCAGTCGTTGTTGTCGATCTTGGGAGATCACGTCGTTCTGCGCAAATACCGAATGAGCCGGAAATTGACGGAATTATCGGGGCCGATATTCTCTTCCCCACGAAAGCGGTGCTGGATTGCCAACGGCAGTTGCTCATCTTAAAAATCGACCCCGATGCCGCCGGGCAGGCTCCCGGTTTCGACCGCAATGGGTTGGCCGCTGTGCCGATTCAAGTCAGCGATGGGTTCAATCTGTATGTTAATGGCTCTATTAACGGCAAACGCGCCAAACTCATGGTCGACACGGGTTCTTTCGCCACCTTGCTGCATCGCTCTTTTGTGCGGCAAATGCGGATTCCGACTGAGGAGACAGCGTTTAGTTCTTCGGCCGTGAATCTGAAGGAGCGTGGCGTGCGGGTAGCACGGATTCGGAAGTTATCGGTCGGCTCAGTCGATATCGTTGGCAGGCGAGTGGGCGTAATCGATCTGGAGGGAGTGATTCATGGCGGATTGTTGGACGGTTCGCCGCCGGTCGCCGGGTTGCTCGGCGCCGAAATTCTTAAGCGGCACCATGGCGTTATCGATTTCGG
This sequence comes from Verrucomicrobiota bacterium, assembly GCA_046724585.1. Lineage (GTDB taxonomy): Bacteria > Verrucomicrobiota > Verrucomicrobiia > Chthoniobacterales > UBA10450 > Udaeobacter. The sequence continues at coordinate 8,676 of JBKOWV010000181.1, read as the reverse complement.
CACACGCACGCTTTATCTGAAGCGGTAACGGTTCGGTTGTGGCGGTTGTAGCGGTGCTTGTGTCAAGCACCGAGATCCCTGTTGTCGCGCGTCACCGCAAAAATCTGGCTGCCCTTTGAATGGGACCACCAGTTCAGCCACGGCTGGCGAAGCCCGCGTTGCTTCACACCACGCGGCTCCGATCTTCACTGCGAACCAGATGGCGCATGCGACAAGAATTACTGCTGAAAGTATTGGAAGCACAAAGCGCATAATCGAATGGCTCCGCGAGTCAAAGAAGCGGCTAAATGCCGACACGAAGAACCAGCCAAAGCCGAGGCAAAGTACAGAAAACAAATATGATAATGCGAGGCCAAGGAGACTGCGGCGAGCTGTAGGGCGATGATACCGGCCAAACAGCCGAGCGACAGCACGCTGACTGGAAAGGTGATCGCAATTTGCCGAAGCGGCTTCACTATCTAGCGAGATCAAAGATGAGCTGCCGCGAGCAAGAGCCCGCGTGGCAGCGGATTGGAAGGCGTTAGCTGCATCGTTTGGTTAGATGGTTTACGTCGCATCGCCGCTGATGCTCAAAAATGATGACTGCCCCGGGCCGAAATCCCCACCCCATGCTGCGCTTCCATGCTCGACATGGCCGCCATGCTCGTCTCGCGCGGGCGCCGGGCAGAATGCGGCGAAGAACAACCAGCCGACGACCGGAACCATCAGTACCAGCGACCAGGCGAACTTCCGAAGGACGCCCATCTTCCGGCGCGTAAACCACAGACGAGCAATGAGGCACAGACCGAAACCCTCGCACACGATAAGTAACGCGACAGCAAGCTTCCAGTGTGCGAGCAAGAAATCGATAAGAGGAGTGTCGTTTACCATCTAACTATGATTCGACGAAAGTTTGTTTCGCCTATTTCGGGTTTTCCAGAGGGAATGTTCCGGGAAAACGGAATTCATGCTTCGCCGTTTATCAAACCGCGAGCAGCAAGCGTAACCACAGGCGCGCCATTGAAATCGCTTTTCCCAGTGATTGAGTTTCCTACAATCTAAGACCTGTGATTTGGCGCTTTCCCATACAACATCGATGAAATCCCGCAGGATCGACAAGACGGAGAACGAATTCGCGCCGATTAGTATCCGCGCGTTGGCAATTGGCGCGCAGTCGATCGGAGCTCTGGCGGTCGGGGCACTGGCGATTGGCGCGCTTGCTTTGGTTGCGGTTGCGATCGGACGGATCGCGATTGGTCGCGCAAAAATCAAGCGAATGGAAATCGACGAGTTGGTCGTGAAAAAGCTTCGGATTACCGATTCGTTGGAAACGCCGCTCGACGGCGGGACCGAATCCAGTTAAAGCGACTACGGATTCGCGTCGTCGATCATGAATCAAATCACACAGGCATTCGTTTTGGGTGCGGGACTCGGCAAACGCTTGCGGCCGTTGACCGACGATTTGCCCAAACCACTTGTGCCCATTTTCCAGAAGCCGCTCATCACTTTCGCGCTCGATCATTTGATCGACATCGGAGTAAGCAGGTTCGTGATTAACATGCACAAGCTTCCCGAATCATTCCAAAACTTTTTTGGCAAGAACGGCTATCGCGGATGCTCGACCACGCTGGTTCACGAACCAGACCTGCTCGAAACCGGCGGCGGCATCAAGAATGCCGAACGCTATCTCGGAGTTGAGCCATTTATCACCTACAGCGGCGACATCCTGGCAGACATCCCTCTACAGCCTTTAATTGACGAGCATTTTCTTCGCGGGAACGACGTCACGCTCGCACTGCGCGAAACCGGTTTGGCTGCGGGAGTGGCTTTCCGCGATCACCGCGTCGTCGATATCTCGCGCAGGTACGGCGTGCCCGGCAATTACGATTTTGCCAACATCGCGGTTTGGAATCGCGAAATTTTTCAGCAGATCCCGCCGCATCGAAAAATCTCTTTCGTTCCGATTATCGGTGATTGGATCGGCCAGGGTGGCAAAATCGGTGGCGTTGTGATGAATGATGGGGTGTGGTTCAACATCACTTCGCGCGCTGGATATTTCGAAGTGCACCGCACGATTTCCCGCCAACGGTGGCAACCACACTATGTGAACGATCCGGACTGGCGAATGCCGGTCCACAAGACAGCGATTGTTGATCCGAGCGCGCAATTGCGCGGCTGCACAGTCATCGGGCGCGATTGCCGCGTTGGAGCGGAAGCGATGCTGGAAGACACAATCTTGTGGCCGGGTGCAGAAATTGCTTCCAAAGGTCACCTTGAGGGTTGTATTGTCCGTTCCGAAAAAAAAGCCGACGGCATCCATCGCAACACCGACATCTAAATCATGAGAACTGACCTTCTTCTTCGACAAACCCGGATCCGCTTTCCGCGTCTGGATGTCGGTCAGATAAGAATCAGGCCCATCGAAAAAGGAGGATCGGACCGCAAATTTTATCGAATCCGTTGCTCGCCAAATCAGACGCTAATTCTGGTTAAGTACAATCTGGAGCGGGAAGAAAATCGGCACTACGTCCAGATCGCAAAATTTCTCGACGCACACGGAATTCGAGTGCCAAAAATTTATTTTCATGATGCGACGGAAGGTTTGATCTGGATCGAGGACCTGGGCGAGTGTGACCTTTTCAGTTATCGCACAGAGAGCTGGCTGGTGCGCCGGGCGTTTTACGAATCAGCGCTCGATCAAATTGCCGCGCTCCATGGTTTGCCGGAGTCGGCCTGCATCGAAATCAAGGAGGATTTGCCGGCGGAGTTCAACGCAGAGCTTTACGTTTGGGAACAGAATTATTTTTTCGAAAACTGTCTCGGCCGCTATTTTGCCGTCAACAACACACAGCTCGCTTCGCTCGCTTCGTTGCCCGCGTTGAATGAAATCGCCGAGCGTCTCGATCGGTTGCCCCGCGTTCTGGTGCATCGCGATTTTCAATCGCAAAACATCATCATGCGAAACGGGCAAGCTCATCTGATTGATTTTCAGGGGATGCGGCCCGGCCTGGCTGAATATGATCTCGCTTCATTGCTTTACGATCCGTATGTGGATCTAACGCAAGCGGAGCGTGCCGAGTTGATCACCTACTATCGCGAGCAGCAGCTCAAAAAGGGGATTACGATTGACGGCGACTTCGATTCCAGGCTGCGCCTCTGCGCGATGCAACGCCTGATGCAAGCGCTCGGGGCCTACGGATTTCTCGGCCTCGTGAAAGGCCACAAGCATTTTCTTAAATATGTCCCTGCCGCAATGGAGTCATTGTGTTCCACCGTCAGACAAATTGAAGGCTTACAGAAGCTCGAAGCGCTGCTCGGTAAATTGATCTCTCAATATAGTAGAGCGAAGCGGAAGGTGGAGCGAGCAGTTCGCGTTTAGCGAACGAATGGATTCGTCATTCGTTCAGTTCCGATTTTCGTCGGTGGGCCATGCCCGGGCAGCACCCTCACATTGTCGCCTAGCGGGAACAACTTTTGCCTGATCCCGTCGATCAAAAGATCGACATCTCCACCAGGCAGGTCGCCGCGGCCCACGCTTCCGGCGAAAAGGACATCGCCGCCAATGAGTAATCGGTCTTGGCGAGAAAAAAAGCAAAGGCTGCCGGGGCAATGTCCCGGAACTTCCAGCACTTGCATTTCCAACCCGAGAAATTTTCGCGTGAGCGTCTCTTCAATGAAGAAGTCGGGCTCAACCGGCTTGATTTCCAGTTGAAATCCAAAGCTGCGAAAAAATTCGGGATCGGAAATCATTGGCGCCGTTAAAGGATGACAGCCGATTTGGCATCCAAACCGGTGTTTGATTTTGGCTACGTCGGGAATGTGATCGAAATGGCCGTGCGTAAGGAGCAAAAGCTTTGGATTGACATTCCGGGAGACCAGCCAATCGCAAGCTCCATCGGGGGCGTCGAAAAGAATCCATCCCTCCGGCGCTTTAACCAGATAACAATTCGTCTCGAAAATGCCGCCGCAAAACGTTTCGTAAGTCATCTCCGCAAATTGTAGCCGGGGCGTTGATGCCGGCCAGCGACTCCGCCATCGAAAACTGTTAGCAGGATGACCGAGCCCGGTTACAGCTAGCGGCGGCAGCTCCTACGAATATTGAATGTTCGCCGCTGTCAATTGTCTGATTATTCCCACACACAATGTTGATCTTGTCTCATCACCTTGCGTTTTCCCCTGAAATCTGCCAACGTAGGAAGCCTTCTTTTTTACCAATGAAATCATCTTTCCAGCGATCAATGGCCCTTTGCGCCATCCTTTTCGTGTCCGCCATCGCGGCTCCGCCAGCCGTTGCGACATCAAGGGAAACGATTGCCATGTCGGTGGGACGGCTTTTGGAGGAAGGCCATTACACCCGGCAGAGACTGAATGAGGATGTCTCAAAAAAATTCCTTCAGACATACCTAGAGCTGCTCGATTTCAGCCATTTGTTTTTTACCCAGAAAGATGTCGACGAGCTCAACGCGAAATATGGCAACACCCTCGCCGGCGACATTCTTCTCGGCACGTTGAAACCTGCTTACGAAATTTACGATCTTTACTCGAAACGGGTTGACGAGCGTGTCGCTAAAATAAAGGAGCTTTTGAAGCAACCGATCGACTCCAAAAACGACACTACCATTGAGCTTAGCCGCCAAAAATCGCCCTGGCCAAAAGATGAGGCGGAAGCCGATCAACTCTGGCGCGGCCGGATCGCAAACGAGCTATTGCAGGAACAGATGAGCGAACACCCGATCGAGCCCGCGCCGCAACTGGTTGGGCGCCGGTATGATCGCCTCGCTCGCAACGTCCACGAGCAGGACAAGAACGAGCAAATGAAGCTTTTTCTCGATGCGCTCGCTCAAACCTATGATCCGCACTCCGAGTATCTGAGCAAGGCTGACATGAAGAACTTCAGCATTAACATGGGTCTGTCGCTCGTGGGCATCGGAGCCATGCTTCGCTCGGAGGATGGCTACGCAAAAATTGAGAACCTTGTTCCCGGCGGCCCGGCGCAGATGGACGGGCGGCTCAAGGTCGGGGACCGGATAACCGCCGTGGCTCAGGGCCAGAATGAGTTTGTCGATGTTCGCGAGATGCGACTCGACAAAGTCGTCGAGATGATCCGCGGAAAAAAGGGTACTCGGGTGCGTCTGCTCGTGATCCCGGCGGATGCAACCGATCCTTCCCGCCGGAAGAACGTCGAGCTGGTGCGCGATCAAATTAAGTTGAAAGATCAAGAAGCGCGGGCCGACATCATCATCAGAAAAGATGAGAACGGCAATCCGATCAAGCTTGGCTGGCTTACGCTTCCCTCGTTTTACGCAGACATGGACAAGCACCAGAAGAGCACGACGCGCGATGTGGTGGCGCTGCTCAAACGGCTTAAGAAGGAGAACATCGCCGGATTGGTTGTTGATCTCCGGCGAAATGGTGGCGGTTCACTAGAGGAAGCGCTCTCTCTCACCGGCCTGTTCTTGAAGTCGGGCCCGATCGTCCAAACAAAAGACTATAATGGAAACATCAGGATCTCCGCCAATCCGGACCCCGGCATCGCTTATTCGGGGCCGCTCGTGGTTTTGATCAGCCGGCAAAGCGCGTCGGCGAGCGAAATTTTTGCGGCTGCTCTCCAGGATTACGGACGGGCCGTGATTGCCGGCGACAGGAACACGTTCGGCAAAGGCACCGTCCAGACGATTCTCCCCATTGGGCGGTTCGCGTCGCTGCTTGGCAGCCCATCCGACGAGGATGGGGCATTGAAGTTGACCATCCAGAAGTTCTATCGCGTCGCTGGTGGTTCGACCCAGCTTCATGGCGTGGCCTCCGATATTGTGCTGCCAAGTTTGAGCGATCTGCCGGAATTTGGCGAAGGCGCGCTGAAGAGCCCGCTTCCCTACGACGAAGTGCCCAAGGCGAAATATACGAAGTGGTCCGACACGCATTCGCTCTTTATCGATCAATTGAAGGTTCGCTCCGAGGAGCGCATTAAGAACGACCCTGAATTTCACTACGTGATGGGGGACATCGACCGCTTGCGTCGCAAGCTCGACGAGAACCGAATTTCGCTGAACGAAGATTTCCGGAAAAAGGAACTCGCGGACGATAAGCTGCGCAAAGAAATCCGTTCGAAAGAGCGTCTGGCACGGAACCAGGAGGAACCGCGCATTTATCGTCTGACACTCGACACGGTGGACAAGCCGAATCTCCAATTAATCATGTATCCCGGAAAACTGGCCGAGGCGAAGAAGGACGGAGTTGCGCCGAAAGTCGACCCTGAAGCCGCCCCGGACGCAGATACGGATTTGATCGGGGGTGTAGGCGGGGACCCCACGAAAGAACCGGCCATCGATCCCGCTCGGGATGAGGCATTGAATATCCTGGCCGATTTGGTCGATCTTTCGCGCGGACCCAAGACAGCCAGCGCGAACGTGGATCAGTCGCCTGCGCAGCGACCGTAATATCTAACTAATTCACCGCCACCAAAATGGCGGGGGTGGCGCGGCGAAGCGCGGAGCAAAAGGTGAGGCAACCCGCGGGTCTGCAAATCGATTACGACCTCTAAACCTGGAGCCCGATTGACTCCAATAACGGCCTACGGGTGTTCTTCCAAAAACACTGACTGGAGTTCCCATAGTGACGGAATTGAAAAACGCGCTTGCGTATTCCTGGGGCATGCGAACACAGCCGTGCGAGGCAGGGTAGCCCGGGAGGTATCCAGCGTGCATTCCATCGGCTCCGTGAAACCGCATGAAGTAATGCATCGGCGCGGGAATAAATTTTCCTCCCCGAGGAACCGGCATATCCGCATCTGCGTCCGCCACGATGGTGTTTCCGCGCGCATCGACAATTTTGCCATACATGCTCGAGTAATGAGTTCGTTCCTTCTCCAGAATCTTGAACGAACCCGTTTTGGTGAGATGCCCGTAACGGCCGCTCGAAATCGGCGATGCTAATACCGGCCGACCGTTTTTGAGCAGATACGCGGCCTGTTCCTCCAAATCGATTTCGACTGAGATTTGCGCCCGCAACGATGCGGCCGCGCAGATAAAAATCGAGAGCAAAACCGCGATTCTCACAAGGCGTTAAACCCGCGCGCCGCGCGAAAGTAGCAACAGGCGTTTTAGTCTCTCCAGAGTCTTACACCGCAATTGGTGCCTTGATCGATGGATGCGGGTCGTAGCCGATCAGCTCGAAATCTTCGAACTGGAAATCCCGAATGTCCTTGATGGCGGGGTTCAGCTTCAGCCACGGCAAAGATCGACAATCGCGGGAAAGTTGCTCGCGCGCTTGCTCGAGATGATTTCGATACAGATGCAAGTCGCCGAATGTATGAACAAAATCGCCGGGTTTTAGATCGCATACCTGCGCGACCATTAGTGTGAGCAGCGAATATGAGGCGATGTTAAACGGGACCCCGAGAAAAAGGTCCGCGCTCCGCTGATAAAGCTGGCAGCTCAATTCGCCGTCCTGGACATAAAATTGGAAGAGCACGTGACACGGCGGCAACGCCATTTTGTCGATCTCGGCCGGATTCCAGGCGCTCACGATCAGTCGCCGGCTTTGGGGGGTTGACTTGATCTGCGCGATCACACTTTCAATCTGATCCACGTGCACATCATTCTTGCCCCGCCAATCGCGCCATTGCGCGCCGTAAACCCGACCGAGGTCACCTTTCCTGTCAGCCCATTCGTCCCAAATAGTCACGCCGTGTTCGTTGAGATAGCGAACGTTTGTCTCGCCGCGCAAAAACCAGAGCAGCTCGTAAATGATCGATTTGATGTGGAGTTTTTTCGTCGTCAATAACGGGAACTTCTCTCGCAAATCGAACCGCGTCTGCGCGCCGAAGACCGACAATGTGCCTGTGCCTGTGCGATCGCTTCGTGGCCGGCCCCGCTCCAGAACGAGCCGGAGGAGATCATGATATTGGCGCACGCTGGAAATTATCGCAGCGATGCCATTCGCAAAAACGAAAAAGTTTTTGGATCGGCCAGCGGCGCCCGAAATGCCAGGCTCAGGCGACGGCTAAAGGTACTGGTGCCACTTCGTCGGTTGTCCCAACGAGCTCCTTGTAAAGCTCTTCGTAGCGTTGCGCCGCCGCATTCCACGAAAAATTGCGTGACATCGCCCGTTTCATCAGCTTCGTCCAAACGTTTCGGTCGCGATAAGTCTCCCGTGCACGCTTGATCGTATCCCAGAAGGCCTCGCTTGAATATTCATAACATAGAAAACCATAACCCCGATCCATGGTCGGGTCGTAATCCTCGATGATCTCCTGAATGCCGCCGGTAGCCCGCGCCGCCGGGAGAGCACCATATCGCAGATCGTACATGGCCCTTAACCCAGCCGGTTCGAAGCGGGACGGAATCAGACTGATATCCATGCCTGCTTCAATCAGGTGCGCGAGTTTTTCGTCGTAATCCTTTTGATATGCGAACTTGGTTGGGAATTTTCTCGCGGCGATGGCCAGAGCGGTTTCATAGGCCGGATCGCCTTCGCCGAGGATAATCAGGCGGACGTCATCCCGAAGAAGTCGATCCAGAACAGGCATAAGCACCTCGAAGCCCTTTTCCTCAACAACGCGAGTCACCATGCCGAAGACTGGACCGCGCGGCGAAGAGGCGAGGTTCATTTCTCTCAACAACGCGTTACGGCAGGCCTGTTTTCCCCGCAGCCTTCTCGCGTCATATTGCGCCGGGAGAAAACAATCGGAAGCCGGGT